>DATIEI010000148.1:0-11223 GCA_035455845.1 Solirubrobacteraceae bacterium | reverse complement strand
GAGGCGTTCACGTGGTAATGGGACATCTGATCGCCCACGCCGTAGGTGGCCCAACCCAGCGCCAGCTCGGACAGGTCGCCGGTCCCAAGGACCAGACCCCCGTGGTAGTTGGCCAGGCGGAACAGATGAGAGGTGCGCTCGCCGGCCTGGATGTTCTCGTAGGTGACGTCGTACTGATCGGCGCCCTCGGCCGCCGGGTGATGCAGATCGCGCAGCATCTGCGTGGCCGACGGCCGGATGTCCAGCTCCTCGGAGCTCACGCCAAGCGTCTCCATGAGCCGGTGGGCGTTGCGCAGCGTGTGCTGAGAAGTGGCGAACCCGGGCATCGTGTAGGCCAGGACGTTCTCGCGGGACAGGCCCAGCCGGTCCATGGCACGGGCGGCGACGATCAACGCGTGGGTCGAGTCGAGTCCGCCCGAGACCCCGATCACGATCTTCTTGATGGCGGTGGCCTCCAGCCGCGTCTCGAGGCCGCGGACCTGGATGTTGTAGACCTCCTCGCAGCGTTCGTTGCGGCTCACCGGATCGGCCGGCACGTACGGGAAGCGCTCGATCCGCCGGCGCAGCGGCACGGTCGTGCCCCCGGACACCCCGAGCTCGAGGTCGACCCGGCGCATCGACGCGAGCCGGTCCCGGTGATCATGGATCGAATCGCCATAGCTCGACGTGCTGGCCCGGTCGGCGGCGATCCGGTCGAGGTCGATGTCGCAGGCGATCAGCTGCTCGTCGGTCGAGAAGCGCTCCGCCTCGGCCAGCAGATCCCCGTTCTCGAAGATGATGGCCTGGCCATCCCAGGCCAGGTCGGTGGTCGACTCGCCCATGCCGGCCGCGGTGTACACGTAGGCAGCGATCGTCCGGGCCGATTGGGCGGAGCACAGCGTCCGGCGGAACACGGCCTTGCCAATCGTGATGTTGCTCGCCGACAGGTTGGCCAGCACGGTGGCGCCGGCCAACGCGCCGAATGTGCTCGGGGGGATCGGCACCCACAGGTCCTCGCACACCTCCACGTGAAGCACGAACCCGGGCAGATCGCCGGCGCAGAACAGCAGGTCGGCGCCGAACGGGACCAGCTCGCCGGCTACGCGGATGCGGTCGCCGATCGCGTCGCGTGCCGCTCGGAACTGGCGCTTCTCGTAGTACTCCTTGTACTCGGGCAGGTAGCTCTTGGGGATCACCCCGAGCACGCGGCCGCGGTGAATCGCCACGGCGCAGTTGAACACCCCGTGCTCGCAGCGCAGCGGCGCGCCCACCAGGATGATCGGCTGCAGGCCGGCGCTCTCGTCCGCGATGCGCCCGATCGCCTCCTCCACCCCGTCGAGGACCGCTCCCTGGTGCAGCAGGTCGTCGATCGAATAGCCGGACAACCCGAGTTCGGGGAACGCGACCAGCACCGCGTGATCCTCGGATGCCTGCCGGGCGAGGGCCAGGGTGCGCTCGGCGTTGAAGGCCGGCTCGGCGATCCGCATGTGCGGCACGCCCGCGGCGATGCGGGCGAACCCGTGGCTGTACAGAGACCCGAACGGGCGGAGCGAGTCAGGGCTCATCGTGTGCCGATAGTGTCCGGGCTGGGTAGGAAAGAAACATGGCCAGCGAGAGTGAGAGTTCGGTCGCTTCGGAGTCGGTCCAGGAGCTTGTGGACCAGCTCGTGACGCGTGCGGAGGCGCGCGGAGATTCCTGCGTGGAGCTCTCCGAGCTATCCGAGCTTATCCAGGAAACCGATCTGAGCGACGACGACGGACAGCTCGTGCACGACATGCTGCAGGAGCGCGGGCTCGAAGTACGCGACGATTGCGGCCGCCAGGTGGCCGAGCAGACCAGCTACGCCAACGGCGACATGGCCGAGCGGACCACCGACGCGATGTCGCTGTTCCTCGAGGAGGTGCGCCGCTATCCGCTGCTGACCAAAGCCCAGGAGGTCGACCTGGCCAAGCGGATCGAGCGGGGCGATCTCGAGGCCAAGAGTCAGCTGGTCAACTCCAACCTGCGGCTGGTGATCTCGAACGCCCGCAAGTACCAGGGGCACGAGCTGCCGCTGCTCGATCTGATCCAGGAGGGGATCCTCGGGCTGATCAGGGCCGCCGAGAAGTTCGACTGGCGCAAGGGCTACAAGTTCTCCACGTACGCCACGTTCTGGATCCGCCAGGCGATTCAGCGGGCGCTGGACAACCGCGCCCGGACGATCCGGATTCCCGTCCATCTCGGCCAGCGCGAGCGCAAGATTGCCCGCGCCCATCGGGAGCTGGCCGCGGAGCTGGGTCGCGACCCGACCGACGAGGAGCTGGCCAAGGCGGCCGAGCTCACGCCCGAGGAGCTGGCCGAGGCGCGAGCGGCGTCACGGGTGGTCACGAGCCTCGACCGGCCGGTCGGGGAGAGCGAGGACACCCCGTTCGGCGCGCTGCTGGCGAGCGACGAGCGCGGGCCCGAAGAGGAGGTCGACATCGTCCTGCGCGAGGACGCGCTGCGGCGCGCGCTCGAGCAGCTCCCCGAGCGCGAGCGCGAGGTGGTCAAGCTGCGCTATGGCATAGATGGCGACGATCCGGCGCCGCTGTCGGAGACCGGGCGGCGGCTCGGAATCTCGCAGGACACCGTGCGCCGGCTCGAGCGCAGGGCCCTGGCCGAGCTGGCCGAGAACCGCGAGCTCGACGCCCTGCGCCCTGCTGCCTAAACGACCACCTCGTCGATCGACGCCGACTCGGGACCGGGATCGACGAACGTCGGTGCTGCCATCGCGACCAGCGCGTCGACCAGCGCCAGCGCCGCGGCGTGAGCCTCCTCGGTGACCTTGCCGATCGCGTGCACGGCGTACGTTCCGGCCGGCTCGGGATCGCTCGAGCGTTCCCTGTGGGCGCGGCGCAGTCGCATCCGCTCGAGTGGCGAGCGGGCCGCACGGCGGCGCCAGCAGTCATCACCGAAGGCCAGCAGGCGCGCCGCGCGGGCCTCCTCGACCTCGGTCGACGCCGCGGTCCCCACCGTCTGGGCCGCGTAGCGGTACAGATCGGCCCGACGGCGGTCGTCGAGGAGATCGTTGTAGCCGCGCAGGAACGAGGCGATCGGGCGCGAGACCGAGCGGGGATGGTCGCTGAAGCTTTCCCCGGCCAGCATCGACGCCAGCTCCATCACGCACGCGCCGTGCTCGGGCGAGGAATGCCGTCCTCTGCTGAGCTTGATCGTCTGGTGGCTGATCGGTGGCATGTGCTGCTCCTCCTCCTGGCGTGTCGGACTGCTCGCTCGGCGCGCCCCGAGCGTTACGCGCATCATCGCGGTCCGGGCCGCCTGAGGTCAACCGTCCCGACGAGAAACTACGTACTAATGAGCTGCCAGCTCGCGACGTTCGTAGCGGATGCGTGGACTCGGCTCGTCGTCGGTCTCGCGGAAGCGCTCGGCGGTGGCACGGGCGGTGCGCTCAGCCCAGCGGGTGGTGGTCAGCACACCGAGCACCAAGCACACTACGCCGAGGCCGGCGCAGATCCACCATCCGGCGTGAGTGGCCGCGGCGAAGCCCGGCCCGATTGCGCCCGACAGCGTGCCACCCGAGATCGCGCCGATCACGGCAACGCCGAGGGTCATCCCGACCTGGCGGCAGGTGGAGGCGAGCGCCGCGGCCACCCCGGCCTGAGATGGAGGCATGCCGGACACGGCGGTATTGGTGATCGGCGGGTTGATCATCCCCGCGCCCAGCCCGAACAGGAAGTACGAGGCAAACAGATATCCACTGGACGTGGTGGGGGTGAGCCCGGTCAGGAGCGCCGAACCGGCCACCAACGCGGCCCCCGCGATGACCAGCGAGGGCCTTGCCCCGTGACGGCTCACCAGCCGGCCCGAAACGGGTGCGGCCACCAGCAGCATCCCGGCCATCGGCAGCATGTACAGGCCGGCGTGAAACGGCGACAGGTGCCGCACCTCCTGGAGATAGAGCGTGTTCAAAAACAGGAACCCGCCCTGGGCCGCGAACGCACAAAGCGCGATTGTGCTGGCGCCGGCGAACGGGACGCTGCGGAAGAAGCGCATTTCGAGCAGCGGTTGCTCCCGGCGCAGCTCGTAGAACACGAGCCCGGCGAAGCAAACGAGCGAGAAGATGAACAGACCGAGAGTGCCGCCCGAGGTCCAGCCGGTCCCTGGGGCCTCGATGATCGCGTAGGTGAGCGAGGCCAGGGCCAGGATCACGAGGATCTGCCCGATCGGGTCCAGGCGCCGCGGCCGGGCCGCGCGAGAGCGGGGGACGTACAGCGTGGTCAGCACGAACGCGATCACGCCGATGGGGACGTTGACGAAGAAAACCGCACGCCAGCCGACGGAGTCAACGAGCGCCCCGCCGACCACCGGCCCGAGCGCCATGCTGAGGCCGAACATGGCTCCCCAAGCCCCGATCGCCTGCGCGCGCTCGCGGGGGTCGTCGAACACGTTGCGGATGATCGACATGGCCACCGGGTTCAGCATCGATCCGCCGATCGCCTGAAGCACCCGGGCCGCGATCAGCAGCTCGAGGCTCGGGGCCAGCCCGCACAGCAACGACCCCACCGAGAACACGACCAGCCCGGCGCGGAAGACTCGTTTGCGGCCGATCCGGTCGGCGGTCGAGCCGGCCAGCATGAGCAGGCTGGCCAGCACCAGCGTGTAGGCGTCGATCGTCCACTGCAGGCCGGAGACCGAGGCATGTAGGGAGCCGCGGATGGCCGGTAGCGCGACGTTGACGATCGTCGTGTCGAGGCCGACGATGAGCAGGCTCAGGCAGCAGATCGCCAGCACCAGAATCCGCCGGCCCCGACTCAGCCCTGTCGCGGCGCCGCCGTTCTGGGGTTCGTCCATGTCGTTCGATGCTACCCGCGCCTTCTTGGGTGTCACAGTTAGGAGCCGTGAGCGCGGAGGCCGAGCACCGGACGAGCGGCTCGGACCGGGATCGGGGCAGGGGCCGACGCCTGTACCGACTGGTTGACCGGGACACGCCGCCACGGCGGGGCAAGCACGCCGAGGAGGGTCACGACCTCGGGGTGATCAAGGGGCTGGCGGCGCTCAGCCTGGACGCGCTCTCGAGCGTCGCCTACGGACCCGAGGCGATCATGCTCGCGCTGGTCGCCGCCGGCACCAGCGCGCTCAGCGCGGTGCTCCCGATCTCGGTGGTGATCACTGCGATGCTGGCGATCCTCGTCGTCTCCTACACCCAGGTGATCGCCGCGCACCCGGAGGGCGGCGGCGCGTACGCGGTGGCCAAGGCCAACCTCGGGCACTGGCCGAGTCTGCTCGCCGCGGCCTCGGTGGTCGTCGACTACGTGCTGACCGTGGCGGTGAGCCTGGCGGCCGGCGCGGCCAGCCTGGCCAGCGCCATTCACCCACTCGCCCACCATCTGCTGCTGGTGTCGCTGGCCGGGCTGCTGATCCTGACCGTGGTCAACATGTTCGGGATCAGCGAGTCGGCCAGACTGCTGGTCGTTCCCGGGGCGATCTTCTTGATCAGCGTGTTCGCCACGATCGTGCTTGGAGCGGTCGACTGGCACTCGCCCCACGTCGGCTCGAGCCTCGGTCCGTTCACGCCCACCGAGGCGCTCGGCGTCGTGCTGATCCTCAAGGCGTTCGCGGCGGGATGCTCGGCGGTAACCGGGGTGGAGGCGATCTCCAACGGCGTCCCCGCGTTCAAGCATCCGACCGTCCAGAACGCGCAGCGCACGATGATCTCGCTGGGTGTGCTCCTCGGGACCATGCTGGTCGGTCTCTCGATCCTCATCCGGGCCCACGACGTGCTGCCGCGGGGCGGGGGTCACGGTCCTCGCCCAGCTCAACGCGGGTGCGTTCGGCACCGGCTGGCCGTATTACGCCTCGAGCTTTGCGGTCACCGCGGTTCTGGCTGCGGCGGCCAACACCAGCTTCGGAGGGCTGCCCGTTTTGATGAGCCTGCTGGCGCGTGACCACCGCCTGCCCCACGTCTTCTATCTGCGCGCGGAGAAGCCGGTGTACCGGATCGGCATCGCGGCGCTGGCGATCGCGGCGGCGCTGCTGCTGATCGCGGTCGACGCCAAGACCAACGAGTTGATTCCGCTGTATGCCATCGGCGTGTTCATCGGCTTCACGATCAGCCAGCTTGGTCTGGTCCGCCACTGGTTCGCCGAGCGCCCCGCGCGTTGGCAGCCGCGGGTGGCACTGAACGGCACCGGCGCGATGATGACCGCGATCGCCGTGGTGGTGTTCCTCGTCTCGAAGTTCACCGCCGGGGCATGGGTGGTCACGGTCGCGATCCCGGCCCTGATGGCGCTGTTCACGATAACCGAGCGCTATTACGAGAACGTGGCGCGCGAGCTCCGGCTCGGTAAGACGCCACCGCCGCCGCAAAAGCGCCACAGCGTGGTGATCGTGCCCGCCTCGACCGTCAACCTGCTGACCGAGCGCGCGGTCAGCGCGGCGCTGTCGATGGGGGAGACCGTGGTGGCGGTCGCGGTGGCGGGCAACGAGGAGGAGTGCGACCGGATCAGGGACGAATGGGACGATTGGAGCTGCGGGGTGCCGATCGAGGTCCTGCTCGACCGTCAGCGCTCGCTGGTCCGAACCGTGCTCAAGTATGTGAAATCGGTCGAGAACGAAGACGCCACGATCACCGTGCTGATCCCCGAGATCGTCCCGCGCAAGCGCCGGCACGAGATCCTCCACAACCAGCGGGCTCGCCTGCTCGCGGCCGTGCTCAAGGCGCGCACCGACGTGGTCATCGCGATCCTGCCATTTCATCTGCATGACTAAGGCGTGCATGCCCGTCGGTTGGCACTTGAGCTTCGCTCGAGTGCCATCCGACCGGCACCGCACGCCCCATGCGAAGCCCGTTGTCCGTGGGTGTCGCTGGGCGAAGAACGACGATCTCGCCGGGGGCGTTTTCGAGCAGCCAGGCGACGTCGTCTGCGTCGAACCCGTGGCTCCCTTGCGAGGCCGCGGCCATCACGATGCGGTCGAAGCGCTCGGTGGCGATTGCCTGACGTAGGGCGTGCCTGCGGTTGCGCCCTCGTTCGATGCGCGAATCGACCGGTACGCCGACCGCGGTGGCGCGCTGCTCGATGGCCTCGAGCAGAGGCACGGCCATCGAGCACTGGTGGGGGAGGGCCGCGTCGAGCGGGAGGTCCAACGAGACGCGGGCCAGGAACACCGGGACCAGCGTGGCGTGCTCGGCCACCGCGAGACGAAGCGCGGCGTCGAGTGCGCGCTCCGAGAGGTCCTCGGCCACGAACGGGAAGAGGATCCGGCGAGCGGTGCTCGCCACGGGGGCGGACGGACGCTGTGGGCGATGACGCAGCCGCAGCGCGGCCAGCGCGGCGAGCGCGGCGAGCGCGGCGGCGAGGATCACGACGAGAACGATCAGCGCGATGATCATGTCGAGTCTCCCTTGGTTCGCTGGGTCCGGTCCGCGACGATTCGCAGGTCGACTCCGGGCAGCAGCTCGATCAACCGGAAGGGCAGCGCGGACTCGGTCAGCCGCCGAAGCGCCCCGCGCGGCTTCGGCGTTCCCATCAGTACGTACGTGGTGCCGCGGTCCTGAGCCACCCGCTGAGTGACCGCCGCGATGTCGTCGCCGCGCTCGATCAGGAGGTGCGCGCCGAGCACGCTGGCCAGCCGGCGCAGCGCGTCGAGTTGCTCACGCTCCGGCTCGCCGGGTTCGTGATCGGCCACCCACAGGACATCGAGCTCGGCGCCCAGCCGTTGAGCGGAGCGCCACGCGCGCCTGACCACGCGCTGGGACTTGGCGTGTGGGGTGACAAGCGCGAGCAGGCGCTCACCGACTGCGGCGCGCGCCGCGCGATCGATCAGCCGCTCATCGCCCGGCCGGCTTGCCAGGTCGGCCGGCATGCGCTTGGCTTCGACCTCCTCGGCGACCTGGCGGAGCGAGACCTCGCGCAGTGCGGCGAGGTTTTCGACCTTGAAGAAGTTGTTGAGCGCGGCCGGGACCCGCTCGGCCGGATAGACCTTGCCAGCCACGAGCCGGTCGATCAGTCCCTGGGGTGTGATGTCGATCAGGACGATCTCGTCGGCGGCGCCCAGCACGGCGTCGGGGACGGTCTCCCGGACCCGGATCCCGGTCAGCTCGGCGACCTGGTCGTTGAGGCTCTCGAGATGCTGGACATTGACGGTCGAGAACACGTCGATTCCCGCCGCCAGCACGTCGTCGACGTCCTCATAACGCTTCCCGTGCTCGACGCCGGGAGCGTTGGTGTGCGCGAGCTCGTCGATCAGGGCCAGCTCGGGTGCGCGGCGCAGAAGGGCCGGCAGATCCATCTCCTCGAGAACCGAGTCGCGGTAGGCGACCCGGCGCCGGGGCACGAGCTCGAGGCCGTCCGCCTGTGCGGCGGTGTCGGCGCGGCCATGCGGCTCCAGGTAGCCGATCACGACGTCACGGCCGTTCTCCGCCTCGACCTGACCTTCGCGCAGCATCTGGTAGGTCTTGCCGACGCCGGCGGCCATGCCCAGGAAGACCTTGTGGTGCCCACGGCCGGTGACCTGCACATCCTCAATGGTGACGCGCGGGCTCTCGGCCGAGCTCACCATCACGCCCCAAGCAGGTTATGGATGAGGAGGTCGATCAACTTGATCCCGACGAACGGCGCGATGAGCCCACCCAGCCCGTAGATCAGAAGGTTGCGCCGCAAGAGGGCGCTGGCGCCGATCGGGCGGTAGCGCACGCCGCGCAGGGCGATCGGGATCAGCAGCGGGATCACGATCGCGTTGAAGATGATGGCCGAGATGACCGCCGAGCGCGGACTGCCGAGGTTCATGACGTTGAGCACGTGGAGCGGGCTCTCCCCGCCGCGCGTCGCGGCCCACGTGGTGGCGAAGATGGCCGGCAGGATCGCGAAGTACTTGGCCACGTCGTTGGCGATCGAGAACGTGGTCAGCGACCCGCGGGTGATCAGGAGCTGCTTGCCGACTTCGACGATCTCGATCAGCTTCGTCGGGTTGGAGTCGAGATCGACCATGTTTCCGGCCTCGCGGGCGGCCTGGGTACCGGTGTTCATGGCCACGCCCACGTCGGCCTGGGCGAGCGCGGGCGCATCGTTGGTCCCGTCGCCGGTCATGGCCACGAGCCGGCCGCTGGCCTGCTGCTCCTTGATCAGCGCGAGCTTGGCCTCAGGGGTTGCTTCCGCGAGGAAGTCGTCGACGCCGGATTCCTCGGCGATCTTGGCCGCGGTGAGGCGGTTGTCGCCGGTGATCATGATCGTGCGGATGCCCATGGCGCGGAGGTGATTGAAGCGCTCGCGCATGCCCTCCTTGATCGTGTCCTTCAGGTAGATCACGCCCATCACCTGCGAGTCGCGCGCCACCGCCAGCGGCGTGCCGCCGTCGCGGCCGATGCGGTCAAGCACGGGCTGGAGCTCGGCCGGGGGCCGTCCGCCTTCGTCGGAGGCGAATTTGATCACCGCGTCGCCGGCGCCCTTGCGCAGGCGCCGGCCGTCCAGGTTGACCCCGCTCATCCGGGTCTGCGCCGTGAACGGGACGAACTCGGCGTGAAGATCGGCCATGTCGTGCTCGCGGATGCCGTACTGCTTGGCCAGGACCACGATCGAGCGTCCCTCGGGCGTCTCGTCGGCCAGCGAGGCCATCTGTGCAACCTCGGCCAGCTCGGCCTCCGAGACGCCCGGCATCGGGATGAACTCGCTCGCCAGCCGATTGCCGATCGTGATCGTGCCGGTCTTGTCCAGCAGCAGCACGTCCACGTCGCCCGACGCCTCGACGGCACGTCCCGACAGGGCCAGCACGTTGCGCCGCACCAGCCGGTCCATGCCCGCGATTCCGATCGCGCTGAGCAGAGCGCCAATCGTCGTCGGAATCAGCGCCACGAGCAGAGAGATCAACGTGGTCTCCGAGATCGACGTGTGGGCGAACAGGCCAAACGGACGCAGCGTCGCCACCACGATCGTGAAGATCAGGGTCAGGCCGGCCAGGAGGATGTTCAGCGCGATCTCGTTCGGCGTCTTGCGCCGCGCGGCCCCTTCGACCAGCGCGATCATCCGGTCAAGGAACGACTGGCCCGGCTCCTGGGTGATCTCGACCACGATCCGATCCGACAGCACGCGAGTACCGCCGGTGACCGCGCTGCGATCGCCACCTGACTCGCGGATGACCGGGGCCGATTCGCCGGTGATCGCGGACTCGTCGACCGAGGCGATCCCCTCGATCACCGTCCCGTCGCCTGGGATCAGCTCGCCGGCGACGACGACCACCACGTCGCCCCTGGTCAGCTCCGAGGCCTTCTTCTCGGTGCCGTCCTGCAGGCGGGCCACGGTCTCCTGGCGCATCGTGCGGAGCGTGTCGGCCTGGGCGCGGCCGCGGCCCTCCGCGAAGGCCTCGGCCATGTTCGCGAACACCACGGTCAGCCACAGCCAGACCGAGATCACGAACGTATACCAGCCAGGGTCGTGACCGCCGAGGGCCCGCCCGCCGAACACCTGGATGCACCAGGTCACGGTGGTGATGACGGCGCCGATCTCGACCACGAACATGACCGGGTTACGGATCTGCACGCGCGGATCGAGCTTGAGGACGCTGTCGATCAGCGCCCGCCTGACGATGTCTCGCTGGAACAGCGAGATCGCGCGGCGCTCTGACCGTTGCGGCTGGGGCCGCTGTTCGGGCTGGGGCTGCTCGCGCAGGGCGGTTGCGGTCATGCGCGCACTCCGTTCAGGCGGTCGAGGGCCAGGTTCAACTGGAGGACGTCCACCCCCGGCTCACCGGAGAACCCGAGGCCGCGACCGGTCGTGTATCGAGAGATCAAGCGCATGACGGCCGAAAGGGGCAGGTGGCGGACGGCGGCGACGCGGTGCGCCTGGATGTCCGCATTGGCGACCGAGATGTCGGGATCGATGCCCGACGCGGAAGTGTTCGCCGCGTCGACCGGAACCTTGGCCGCGGTCAGCGACGGGTCGTACGGCGAGTTCAACTTCAAGTAGGCCTTGATGTCCGCGGCGATTGCGTGCTCGGTGGCCACGTTGTTGGGCCCGAGGTTCGAGAACGTCGTCGCGGCCGCGTTGTTGGGCGGCGTGGTCGCGGACGGACGGGACTGGAAGTACCGCGGGTTGGCGCCGAAGTTCTGGCCGATGATCTTCGAGCCGACCAGCTTGCCGTTCGCGTACACCTTCTGGCCGTTGGCGTTGCCGGGGAAGGCGACCTGGCTGATGCCCGTGATCACGAGCGGATACAGGATCCCGAGGAACAGTGTGAGTACGACGATCCCGATCGTCGCGGTGACTATGTCGCGTT
>DATIEI010000147.1:0-9262 GCA_035455845.1 Solirubrobacteraceae bacterium | reverse complement strand
CGCATCACCTGGCAGTCGTTCCGAACGGTGCAGGCCGACCCTGGACTCGGCGAGTTCACCGACGCTCATGGGCACGCCCACGAACCACGCGCCGCGGGTCGATGAGGCTCGCGGGGCGCGTCGCACCGGTCGCCGTTGCCCGCGGGAGGCCAGCGACGGCGGCGAACGTGGCACGCAACGCGCTCGGCGACGACGAGCGCGCTCGGCGGTGGGCGCCGGTGCGCGATGCCGCGTGGCGGCTATTGGACCAGCACGTGCCCTGGGACGCCAGAGTCGCAGTGCTCGGCGCCGGCAACGGCGACGATCTGCCGCTGGGGCGCCTGGCGGCCAGGGCGGGCGAGCTTCATCTGTTCGATCTCGACCCGGCCGCGCTGCGACGGGCCAGACGCCGCTGCGCTCCGGAGGCGCGACAGCGCGTGCGGCTACGCCGCTGCGATGTGACCGCCGGAGCCGCTGATCGGATCGCGCGAGCGGTCCGGCTGGGGCGCAGACCGCGCCGCGTGAGCGTGCCGTTCACAGGCTTGGGCGACGGTGGATATCACGTAGTGATCGGCGATCTCCTCTACAGCCAGCTGCTGTACCCGGCGCTGATGGACGCTGGCGTGTCGCAACCCCGAACCCGACGCGCGCTGGCTCGATATGGCCCTGCTCTGACCGATGCGGTGGTGGCGCGGATGCACGCCTCGGCAGGCACGGGCGCGCGCATCATTCACCTCCACGACGTCGTCGGCTGGTGGGACGGGCATCCCCAGCCGGTGTCGCTCGAGGACGTCCTCGCCCAGGAGCAGCTCGTGGACGCGTTTGCGCTGATCTCGCACTGCCGGCGGCCCGTCGGTACCGACCCGGGCGAGAGCGCGATCCGGCTCGCCGCCCGGGTGCTCGACACGGCGCTGTGGGAGTGGCCGTTCGCGCCGGACGCCCGCTATCTCGTGTGCGCGACCGTCACCGAGCGGGGCACCGGCTGATGGCGCACGGTCATGACCACGGCGGCAGCGGTGGCGGGCATGAGGGTCACGCGCACGGCGTCTCGGCCGATGCCGACGCCGGCAAGCTGGCCATGGCGCTTGGACTGATTCTCGGGTTCATGTGCGTGGAGGTCGCGGTGGGCGTCATCGCCCACTCGCTGGCGCTGCTCTCAGACGCCGGCCACATGCTCACCGACGCCGCCGCGATCGCGTTCTCGCTCATCGCCATCCGCCTCGCGCAGCGTCCGGCGAAAGGCGCCATGACCTATGGGCTCAAGCGCGTGGAGATCCTGTCCGCGCAAGCGAACGGCGTGACCTTGCTCGTACTGGCCGGGTTCATCATCTACGAGGCAATCCACCGCCTGGTGTCCCCTCCGAACGTGCACGGCGGGCTGATCCTGGCGATCGCGCTGCTCGGGATAGCGGTGAACGTCGCGGCGACGTGGACGCTGGCCAGGGCCAACCGCCAGAGCCTGAACGTGGAGGGAAGCTTTCAGCACATCCTGACCGATCTGTACGCGTTCATCGGCACCGCGATCGCGGCCATCATCATCCTGGCCACCGGGTTTGATCGTGCCGACCCTCTCGCCTCGCTGCTCGTGGCCGGACTGATGCTCCGCGCTGCCTACGGTCTGTTGCGGGACTCGGGGCGGGTGTTTCTCGAGGCCGCGCCGAAGGGACTTGATCCGGATGAGATCGGGCGGGCAATGGCTGGTCTGCCCGAGGTTGCCGAGGTCCATGACCTGCACGTGTGGGAGGTCACCTCCGGCTTCCCTGCGCTGTCCGCCCACGTGCTTGTCGGCGCCGAGAACAGCTGTCATGCGGCTCGACGCCGGCTCGAGGCGCTGCTCCACGAACGGTTCGAACTCGAGCACACCACGCTCCAGGTCGACCACGAGGGCGGCGAACTGCTCGAGATCGAGCTACCCGAACAGCACGCGCGCTCGGTCCGCGACAACTGACCGGCAACTCGCCGCGGATCTCTGCCTCAGGTGGAGGAGGCGGCCGCCGGCGGGCGTCTGAACGGGCGGCGGATCACAACGAAGATCACTATGGAGGGTCCGCACGACGACTAGGCGGAACCAAGCATCCTCGCCTCAGGCGCCGGGCGGTCCGCCGAGGACAGCGACCGAGATCAGCAGGTAGGAGGCGACCAGCACCACGAGCGCAGCGAACCCGGCGCCGAGCTGACGCTGCGGGACCCGACCAGCGAGGCGGACACCGGCGAGCGCTCCGGCAATACACGCGGCGGTCATCGCTCCGGTCAGGCCGACGTCGAGCCCCCGGCCGGCCACGAGGTGAGCGATCAGCGCCATCACCGAGGTGGCGGCGATGATCATCAGCGAGGTGCCGACGGCGAGGCGCATCGACAGCGCGAGCGCGATCGCGAGCGCTGGAACGATCAGGAAGCCGCCGCCGACGCCGAAGAAGCCGGTCATCGCGCCGACCAGCATTCCCGCGAACAGCACCTGCGTGAGCCGCAGCGGAGGGCAGCTCGGCCGGCTCGGGGCGTCCGCAGCAGCACCGGCGGGGCCGCGGGCCTTGCGCCACATCGCAGCGGCTGCGACGAGCATGATCACCGCGAAGGCGCCGATCAGAGTGGTGCCGCTGACCGCCTGACCGAGCGCCGTCCCCGCGATGACTCCGGGAAGCGCCACGCCGGTGAACGCGACCGCGTGCCGCCAACAGACGCGCCCCTCGCGCGCGTGAGCGAGGCCGCCGACGATGGCACCCGCGGTGACGATCACCAGTGAGGCGGTGGTCGCCTGGTGCACGCCCTGGCCAAGGACGTAGACGAGCACCGGGACGGCCAGCACGGAACCGCCGCCGCCGAGCATCCCGAGACTCAGTCCGATCGCGAGGCCGAACGGGACAGCGGCAAGGGCCATCTCGACTACCGGGTCAGGGGCAGCCCGGCGCGATTCCAGGCGATCACCCCGCCGCGGACGTTGACCGCGTCGTATCCGGCCTTCATGGCGATGGCGGTCGCGCGCGAGCTGCGGGCGCCCGAGTGGCACAGGAACGCCACCTGACGCCCCCGCTCGAGCTCGTGCAGGCGGGCGCGCAACTGAGTCAGCGGGATGTTGACCGCGCCGTGCACGCGGCCGGAACGCAGCTCGGCAGGCTGTCGCACGTCGACGAGCAGGAGCTCGCGCCTGGCGGCGCCGGCTGCTGCCTGCTCAGGCGTGATCGAAGGCTTACGCGTGAAGAACATCGATTCGCAGCGCAAGCAGGCGCCGGCCGACGTGCAGTACTCGGAAGGCCATCAGACCGTCACCTCGCCGCGCCGGGCCGCGGCGTCGCGGTTCGGATACATCGCCGACCGCAGACGGCAGGTCCGCCGTAGCACGACCGAGGCGGGGCACGCTCCGACGACGACGTAGAGCCACTGGTTCACGCCGACGAACGCGGTCAGCAGTAGGAACCAATTGGACACCACCACCGTGAGCAGCACCGACAGGAGCGTCATCGTTCCGGCAAGCGCGAATAGAACCCGCTCGAGCGGCCAACGCCCGCTCTCCGGAGGTTTGAACCCGGCGGGTCGGCTCAGCACGGGATCGAAGGTCTCCCCGGTCCGATACTCGATCGTGTCCATCTTCATCAAGTCCTCCTCGACGCAACATCCGCACAACTACAAAGTTGTAGATGCGTAAATGATAGCGCATGTCATCTTCCTGCGCCGAGGGACGTGGCTTACGGCACCCGCGACTGGAGAGCTACGAGGACGGTGCGGACCCCCAACAGACACGATTACTTACGCCGAGTATCGGTCGCCGTCCCCCAGGATCGAGCCCCGGTCCTCGGGGTCAGTTGGTGGCTGTGGCGATGCGGTAACGGTGTTCGGGGCGGCCGGTGGCGCCGTAGTGGAGGCGAAGCTCGATCTTGCCCTGGCGGGCCAACTCGGCGAGGTAGCGCTGTGCGGTGGAGCGGCTGATTCCAACTTGCTCGGCGATTTCGGCGGCTGATAGGTCATCAGTCGAGGCGAGGAGAATCTCGCGTATGCGCGACACGGTCGGTCCGGATTGGCCCTTGGGAAGCGGAGCGGGTCCTCGGAGGAGACCGTAGAGGGTGTCGACCTCGTGCTGCTCGGCCTCGTCGGTTCGCTCAAGGCGGCGTTGCAGATCGCGGTAGGCGTTCAGGCGTTCCTCGAGCTGCGCGAAGCGGAACGGCTTGACCACGTAGTGGACGGTGCCGAGCTGCATGGCGGCGCGGACACTCGCCATGTCGCGGGCGGCGGTGATGATGAGGAAGTCCGGGCGGTGGCCCTTGGCGGCGAGGGTCTCGCGGACGATGTCGAGACCGTGCCCGTCGGGCAGGTACAGATCGAGTAGCACGAGTGTGGGCGCGAGGCGCCGGATCTCGGTACGGGCGCTGGCGGCGGTCGAGGCGTGGCCAGCGATGGTGAAGCCGCGGATCTTGCGGACGTAGGCCGCGTGGATGGTGGCCACGTGGTAGTCGTCCTCGACGATCAGGGTGCTGATCACGACGCTACCTCGGCGCCGTGCCGCGACTTCGTCGGGAGCACGACAGTGAACGTCGTCGCTCCGTCGCAGTTGACAACGGCGGTGCCGCCGGCGCGGCTGACGAGGCGGTGCACGAGGGCCAGCCCTATGCCGCGGTGGCGCCTCCCGTCGGGCGGCTTGGTCGAAAACCCGTCGGTGAAGATGCGCGAGCCGAGCTCGTCGGGCACGCCCGGTCCGCTGTCCGAGACCCTGATCGTGACGTTCTGCTCGCACGTGGTCAGTCGGACGGTCACCTGCGCCGGTGGAGCACCCGCCGCCGCAGCGTCGATCGCGTTGTCGATCAGGTTGCCGATGACCGAGACCATCGTGGTCGTGTCGATCTCGGTCGCGGTGAGGCGCGAGTCCTCTGAGAGCTCGAGCTGCACTCCCCGCTCGGCCGCCACCGTGGCCTTGGCCATCAGCAGCGCGGCGATCTCCGGGGCCTCGACGCGCTCGCGGATCGCCTCGGCGCGGCCCGCGCTCTGGCCGGACACGTCGAGCGCGTAGCGGACGGCCGCGTCGCGGTCGCCCAGCTCGATCAGCCCGGCCACCGTGTGCATACGGTTGGAGAACTCGTGCTGCTGGGCGCGGAGCGCGTCGGTGAGCGCATCGACGCTGTCGAGCTCGCGCAGGAGACCCTCGAGCTCGGTGCGGTCGCGCAGGGTCACGACCGCGCCGAGGTCGCGCCCCTGTCGCGACACGGGCATGCGGTTGACCATCAGGATGTGGTCGTCGGTCACCACGATGCGATCGACGCCGGTCATCTTGCCCGTAAGCAGATCGGAAAGTCGGGGATGAGAGACCAGGTCTTCGATCGGCCGGCCGACGGGATCGTCGTCGAGCGGGATGAGTCGCCGGGCCTCGTCGTTGATCAGGGTCACGCGGCCATCTGGGTCGATCGCGATGACCCCCTCGCGGATGCCGTGCAGCATCGCCTCTCGCTCCTGCACGAGCGCGGCGATCTCGTCGAGCTCGAGGCCGAACGTGCTTCGCTTTAAGCGCCGGGCGAGCGTCAGCGACGCCACCACGCCGATCGCCAAAGCGCCGGCGAAGTACAGGAGCAGCGAGGGCACCTCGTGCAGCAGCTGGCTCGAGACCCGCCGCTCGAGGATCCCGGCCGAGACCTCGCCGATGATCGCGCGACTGCCGGGAGCGCGCAGCGGCACTCTCGCGTTGGCCGAGGGGCCGAGAGTGCCTTGATCGATGCGAAGGTGGTCGCGTCCGTCCAAGGCGATGACAGGCTCACCGACCGATTGCCCGATCAGCGTCGGGTTCGGGTGGGAGTATCGGATGCCGTGTTGATCGATCACCACGATGTAGCTGGCGACGGTCTCTCGGCGGACCTGCTCGGCCAGCGACTGGATCGACTGGCGGGCGGCCGGCGTGGGGCTAGCCGCCGCCTGGCGGATCGACGGGATCGCCGCGAACGTCCTCGCGATTGCCAGCGCCCGCTGCTCGTACTGACTCTCAAGCTCGGAGCGCTGATTGAGCGTGACCAGCACGAAGCCGACCACCGTGCTGGCCAGGAGGATCCCGACCACGCTGGCCAGGATGCGGCTCGACAGCTGGCGCCTGCGTCTCAGCACTGACTACTCCCTCGTGTCGGCGAGTCTACGCCGCTTCGGCGTGAGCAAAACGCGCAAAAGACCGGGAAACGCGGCTTAGTGGAGTAACCGGCAGAAAGTCTTGGCGACCATGCAACCCCGCCGTACGTTGATGGGACCTCGACACCGAGTCGAGCGACGGATTGATTTACGAGCGAGGAGAGCGATGACGATGGTGAGTACCCTGGCCCGGTCTGCCGGCGCCAAATCGACGCGTCCCGATGACGGCCGCCTGACCACGCCCGCCGCCAAGGCCGCGAAGATCGAGCTCGACGGTGTGACGAAGCGATTCATCACCCCCTCCGGCTCCGTCTTCACGGCAATCAGGGACATCGACCTGATGATCGAGCCAGGCGAGTTCTGCGCAATCGTGGGACCGACCGGATGTGGCAAATCGACCACCCTCTCGCTCGTCTCCGGGCTGGATCGGCCGACCGCCGGCAGCGTCCGGGTGGGCGGCCAGGAAGTCGACGGAATCGCCGGCCGCATGAGCTTCATGTTTCAGTCCGACGCGCTGCTGCCGTGGAAGACCGTCCTGGGCAACGTCGCGATGGGGCCGCAGTTCCGCGGAGTGGCCAAGAGGCAGGCGCAGGCGAACGCGCGCGACTGGCTGCGCCGGGTTGGCCTGGCCGGATTCGAGGACCACCACCCGCATCAGCTCTCGGGCGGGATGCGCAAGCGGGTGGCGCTCGCGGCAGCGCTGATCAACGAGCCGTCGATCCTCTTGATGGACGAGCCGTTCGGCGCCCTCGACGTCCAGACCAAGGCGATCATGTCCAACGAACTGCTCGGACTGTGGGAGCAGACCCGGCCGTCGGTGCTGTTCATCACGCACGACCTCGAAGAAGCGGTCGCGCTCGCCGACAAGGTGGTTGTCATGACCGTCGGGCCCGGAAAGATCAAGGGCGTCTTCGACATTGACCTCCCGCGTCCGCGCGGCGCCGTCCAGGAGATCCGCTTCGACCCGCGCTTCCTCGAGCTGCACCACCAGATCTGGGAGTCGCTGCGCGAGGAGGTCCAGCACGCCTACGAACGTACCGCCAAGGCAACGAACAGTGAGGGAGGATCTCGATGAGCGCCGTATCAATCAACGGAGAGCTTACGAATGTGGCGGCTTCGGACGAGGCGACAATCGCCGCTCGTGCCCGACACAGCGCGAGGCGGCGCCAGCTCGCGGTCTGGGCCGCGCGGGTGCTGCTCGCGGTGATGATCATCGGCGGTTGGCAGCTGCTTACCAACGCGAAGGTCGTCGACAAGTTCTTCTGGGGCCAACCGAGCGGGATCGTCACGCAGCTGCGCGACTGGATCAATCACGGAACCCAGTACGGATCGATCTGGCTGCAGATCTGGGTCACCCTGAAGGAGGCGGTGCTCGGGTTCCTGATTGGCGTCGTCGCCGGTGTGATCGTCGGCGTTGGCCTGGGCCAGAGTCGCTTCCTGGCGGACGTGGTCCAGCCCTACATCAAAGTGCTGAACGCGATCCCGCGGATCGTGCTCGGATCGCTGTTCGTCGTGGCTCTTGGCCTGGGCACGAGCTCCAAGGTCCTGTTGGCGGCGGTACTGGTGTTCTTCGTGGTGTTCTTCAACGCCTACCAGGGCGTGAGAGAGGTTGACCGCAACCTCATCAACAACGCCCGTGTGCTCGGCGCGTCACGGCTGCAGGTCACGCGCCACGTGGTCCTTCCCTCGGCGGTCACCTGGATCATCGCCAGCCTCCATGTCGCGTTCGGGTTCGCGATCATCGGGGCGATCGTCGGGGAGTTCCTCGGGTCCCAGAAGGGCCTCGGTCTTGTGATCGCGACCTCGCAGAACAACTTCAACCCCAACGGGGTGTTCGCGGCAATGCTGATCATCGCGATTATCGCGCTCACCGCCGAGGGGATGATCGGGTGGCTCGAGCGGCGTCTGCTTGCCTGGCGACCACCCTCCAACGTCGAAGCCGCCGGCCTCTAGCGCCGGCACCAGCCCGGAGCCCTGTTCACCGGGGCAGAGCTCCGGTTCTAATCCATCAGAAGCAGCAACTAGTCACCACCCCCACAGGGAGGAGTAACTACCCATGTTCAAACGCAAGCTAATGATCGCGCTCAGCGCGAGTGCCCTCGCAGCCGGTATCGCGGCGTGCGGTTCCAGCTCCAGCAGCAGCGGCGGCGGCACCACCGCAAACGCCGCCAACACCACGAGATCCAAGCTGCCGACCGTGACGATGATGGTCGGCGGAATCGACAAGCAGATCTATCTGCCCTACCAGCTCGCCCAGAACCTGGGCTTCTACAAGAAGTACGGCGTCAACATGCAGCTCTCGACCGAGCAGAACGGCGGCGTCGGAGCCGAGGACGCGATGGCCTCGGGCCAGGTCGACATGGCCGGCGCCTGGTACGTCCACACCATCGACTTCCAGGAGAAGGGCAAGGACGTCATCAGCGTCGCGCAGCTCAGCGGCGCCCCCGGCGAACGGGAGATGTGCGCCAAGGGCACGACCATCACCTCGCCCGTCCAGTGGAAGGGTAAGACCGTCGGCGTCACCGACATCGGCTCCGGGACCGACGAGCTCACGCAGTACATGGCGCACCGCGGCGGGCTGAACACACAGCAGTACAGCCGCGCCGCGGTCGGCGCCGGCCCGACGTTCGTCGCCGCGCTCCAGCACCAGCGAATCGCGTGCGGGATGACCTCGCAGCCCACCGCGGGCGCCGTCCAGTCAAAGGGGATCGGCTACACGGCCATCAACCTGGCCACAACGAGCGGCGCCGAGCAGGCCCTGGGCGGCGCCTATCCGGCCGCCGGCGTGCTGGCCCAGGCGTCCTGGGTCAACTCGCACCAGAAAGAGGTTCAGGCCGTGGTCGACGCCCTGGTGGCCACCATGCACTGGATCGCCACCCACAGCGCGGCGCAGATCGCCGACGCGATGCCGCCGGGGTTCGTCTCGAATGGCCTGACCACCAAGGCCGACTACGTCAGCGAACTCGCCGGGGACAAGGGTCAGTTCCTGCCCGACGGGATGATGCCCGCCAACGGCCCGCAGACGGTGTACACGATCGAGAAGTTCATCGGTAACGCCCCCCACCCGATCAACATCGCGAACACGTACACCAACTCGTACGTGATCGCCGCCAACAAGCTCGAGGGATACACGAAGTAACCCCGAGTCCACCCCAAGCCCGGGACCGCCTGTACACACAAAGGCGGTCCC
>DATIEI010000146.1:0-17068 GCA_035455845.1 Solirubrobacteraceae bacterium | reverse complement strand
GACGCAGCCGACACCCTCGAGCATGGCGCTTCGGTGGTGCTGGCCTCGGTCGACAGAGCCTTCAGTCGCCAACTCAAGGACACCCTCACGACCGCGGGCTTCGAGGTCACGACTACCGGCGATGTGACCGGCGTCGAGCTCGCGGGTGCGGCCAAGAACGTCGCCGTTCTGGCCGCCGCCGTCGCCTCGATCGCCGGCCCGAATCTGGCCGGCGCGGCCGCGGGCAAGGTGTTCGCCGAGGTCGACGCGCTGGCGCGAGCTCACGGGGGCCGGCCCGAGACATTTGCCGGCCTCGCCGGAGCCGGCGATCTGGTGGCCAGTGCCGTCTCGCCGAACGAGCGCAACCGGAAGGCTGGGGAGCTGCTCGCCCAGGGGGTGCCGGCGACCGAAATCGGAAGCGCGCTGGGCCACACCGCCGAGGCGGTCGAGTCGGCTCCGCTGCTCGCCACGGTGGCGCGCAACGCACAGCTCGAGACGCCGGCGCTCGACAGCCTGACCGCGCTGATCGAGGGCCGGATCGAGCCCGAGCAGTGGACCGCCACCGTGACCGAGCCCCCGCGTCCCACCCGCAAGTCTTCTATCCGGGCGGCCTGACGGAGGACTAGGCTCCGCGTGTGGCGCAGGACGAACTACCCAGCGGAAAGGCGGACATCGACGCCCGCTTCACCGAGCTGTACAGAACGCACCTTCGGGACGTTTATTCCTACAGCTACTACCGCGTGGGAAACCATCACGATGCCGAGGACCTCACCGAGCAGACCTTTCTGCAGGCGTATCGCCACTTCGAGCGGGCGCTGCGCGAGGCGAACGGCCGGCCGCTGCGCCCGTGGCTCATCCGCATCGCCCACAACCTGGCGGCCAACTTCTACCGGGATCGCTCGCGCAAGCCGGAGTCGGGGATCGAGGACGCCGACATGATCTCCGCCCCGCACACCACCGAATCGCTGGTCGAAGGCCGCGAGCAGCTCAAGGCGATCCTCGACGGCGTCCAGCAGCTGCCCGACGATCGGCGCGAGGCGCTGATCATGCGTTTCGCGCTCGGCATGGACAACCGGGAGATCGCCCGGGCGCTCGGGCGAACCGACGGCGCGACCAAGGTGCTGCTGCACCGTGCGATCCGCCAGCTCGAGGGCATGGTCTCCGAGCCCGTCGCCGTGACCGAGTCCGACAAGGAGGGAGCCAGTCGATGAGCAGCGGCGCCGCCGACTTCGAAGCCCTCCTGCGCCAGGCGCTCTCGCCGGTCGAGCCGCCTGCCCACCTCGTGGACCGGGTCGAGCTGACGCTGGTAAGCCTGACCGAGCTCGCCCAGGATGAGCTCGACGCCTGGGAGCTCCGCGCCATGCGCGACCCGCGCAACTGGGTCAGGCCGGCCGCCGCCGCCGTGGTCGGGGTGAGCGCGGGCACCGCGTTGGTGGTGCTGCGGGTGCGCTCTCGCCACCGCGTGCGCAGGCAGCGCTCGAACAACGTCGTCGAGTTGGTCGAGCGGACGTTTCAGGACGCCGCCGAAGAGGCACGGCGGATCGTCCGCCGCCGTTAGTGCCTGGCCGGGCCTGGCCGGGGCCGCGAATTCCCCCGGAAACCGGATCGGCCGCTGATAGCGTGGATGCCGTGAGGTTCTGATGGACGTCTGCTACCGCCACCCCAACCGTGAGACCGGCGTCTCCTGCTCCTCGTGCGGGCGGCCGATCTGTCCGGACTGCATGACCCCGACCCCGGTTGGCATGCGTTGTCCGGAGTGCTCGCGCGAGCGGACCCGGGTGACCCGGGGCGTGCGGTCGGGTCCGGCGCTGCCCCGCGCGACCCAGGCACTGATCGTGATCAACGCGCTCGTGTTCCTGGTCGTGACGGCGGCCGGCGCGCCGCTGGGCGGCGGGGGCGGCGGGTCGGTGTGGTTCCACGGCGCGCTGTACGGCCCGGCGTTGACCGCCCACAACCTCAACCCGTTCTACACCGGCACGCACGAGTACTGGCGCCTGGTCACCGGGCCGTTCCTGCACGACGGCATCCTGCACATCGCGATCAACATGGTCTCGCTGTACTTCGTGGGGTCGGCCCTCGAGCCGGCGATCGGCAGCCGCAACTTCGTCGTGGTGTACGTGACCTCGCTGCTGGCCGGCTCGTTCGGGGCCCTGCTGTTCCAGCCCGGCTATCCCTCGATCGGCGCCTCCGGGGCGATCTTCGGGATCTTCGGCGCGCTGATCGTGGTGGCGCGCTATCGCGGCATCCCGTTCTGGCAGAGCGGCCTTGGCTTTGTGCTCGTGCTCAACATCGTGTTTTCGCTCAGCGTGCGGGGCATCTCTATCGGAGCACATCTCGGGGGCCTGATCGGCGGAATGATCGCCGGCTGGCTCATCCTGGAGTTCGACGAGCGGCGGCGCATGCCGGCGGCGGCGATGGCGGGCTGTCTGGTCGTCGCGGTGGGCAGCGTGATCGGTGCGTTGGCGGTGGCCGGCAGCACCGGCCTCACCCCCAACGGCCTGAACTTCTAAGCGGCCGCGAGGTCGACCGTGAACGCGCGAGCGCCCGCCGGCGCCTCGGGAAACGTTTCCGGGTGCAGGATGTGCGCCAGCAGTTCGAGCCCCTCGATGATCCGCGGCCCCGGCCGCGAGAAGTAGGCCGCCGCGTCGACCGCCACGACCTCACCGGCGCCGACCCGGACCAACTCGTCGCGATGCATCTCGGCCTCGCGATGGGCGATCTCGGCGTCGAACCCGCAGGGCATCACGATCACCACGTCGGGCTGGGCCGCCTCGACCACCGGCCAGCTCGTCTCTTCGGACTTCTCGCCGGCGAACCCGAGGACGTCCTCGCCCCCGGCGTACTCGATCAGCTGCGGGGTCCAATGGCCGGCCGCGAAGGGCGGATCGAGCCATTCCAGGGCCGCGACGCGCGGCCGCCGGGCCCCGCGAACCCCCAGGCGCACGCGGTCTATCCGGGCCGAGGCGTCGCGAACGAGGTCGACCGCCTCATCCTTGCGGTCGGTGAGCTGGGCCAGCGTGCGCACGTCGCCGAGCACCTCGCCCACCGTGTGGGGGTCGAGCGAGACCACGTGCGGATGGGTCTCGATCTCCTCGGCGATGGCTCGGACGTCGTCGTAGGACACCGCGCACACCGCGCAGAGCTCCTGGGTGATGATCAGATCGGGACGCAGGTCGCGCAGGAGCTCCTCGTCGAGCTCGTAGATAGACTCGCCGGCCAGCGTCCGCTCCTTCACCGCGGCATCGATCTCGCGCGGGGTGAGGCCGGGCTCCAGTACGTCGCGGGTGATCTTGGGGAGCTCCAGCGCCGCGGGCGGGTAGTCGCACTCGTGGGTGACAGCGACTACGTCGGGCCCGAGGCCGAGGGCGAACAGCGTCTCGGTGGCGGATGGGATCAGGCTGACGATGCGCACGACGCTCAGGATAGGTGTGATGGTGCTGCTACCGTTTGCCCGTCGCTGCATGACCGACGACGATCCATCCCGAAGTAGCAGCTCACAGACGAAGAGCTCTCCACCGAGGACGGAGGGCGGGGCGCCCCGGGCGCGGGCATCGCAGGGCCTGTGAAAGGCCTATTCATCATCCTGACCGGGCTGCTGGTCCTGGCCAACGCGTTCTTCGTGATCGGCGAGTACGCGCTTGTTCGCTCGCGACGGGCCCGGCTGGAGGCGCTGGCCGAGGAGGGGGCGCGAGGGGCCCGCCTTGCCCTCCACCAGATCGACCACATCGGCGACTACATCTCGGCCTGCCAGGTCGGGATCACAATGGCCTCGATCGGCATCGGCGCCCTGGGCGAGCCGGCGCTCGGGCACCTGTTCGAGCCGATCTTCGGTGGCGTGCTCGGGCACGCCGCCTCGGTCGCGGTGTCGGTGGTCATCGCCTACCTGCTGATCACGGTCGCGCAGAGCATCGTGGGCGAAATCGTCCCGAAGCTCTACACGATCCAGCACGCGGAGGGCCTGGCGCGGCGGATCGCCCGTCCGTTGCAGTTCTTTCGCATGCTGTTCCACCCGTTCATCCTGGTGCTGAACTGGTCCTCGTACTCGATCCTGCGGATGCTCGGGACCGACCCGGAGGCCGAGCCTGAGGGCGGCACACCCGACGAGTTGAAGCGGCTGATCGCCCAGTCCTCGACCGGCGGGCAGCTCGACGTCGGCGAGGCCAACATGCTGACCGGCGTGTTCCACCTGCACGAGCAGGAGGCGCGGCAGGTGATGACGCCGATCCCGGCCGTGGTCACGGTCGACGTGTCGGAGACGATCGAGTCCGCGCTCAAGCGATGCGTGTCGACCGGTCACTCGCGCCTGGTCGTGACCGAGGACGACAACCAGGACCGGGTCAAGGGCATCGTCCACGTCAACCAGCTGGTCAAGAAGATGCTGAACGCCGGCATGAACGCGGACCTCGCATCACTCGTCCGGGAGGCCCCGATCGTCCCCGAGACCAAGCCGCTCGACGACCTGCTGGCCGACCTGCAGCGCGAGCGCACCGAGCTGGCCGTCGTGGTCGACGAGTACGGCCGCACGGCCGGGATCGTGACGCTCGAGGACATCATCGAGGAGGTGGTGGGGGAGATCTCCGACGAGACCGATCCGGCCGGCGGCGCGGTGCGCCGTCTGGCCAACGGCGACTGGTTCGTCCGCGGACACGTCTCCGTGGCCGACCTCGAGGACTACGGGCTCGAGCTCCCGGTCGACACGGATGCCTACAACTCGGTGGGCGGGTTCGTGTTTGCCGAGCTCGGGCGGCTGCCCAAGCGAGGGGACACGATCTCAGCGAACGGCTTCTCGATCCGAGTGGAGTCGGTCCGGCAGAACCGGATTGAGGCGGTCCGCATCCGGCAGCGTCGAGGAGCGGCCGAGCGACCGGCGGCGGGCTAGCGGCATCACATACCAGAGCACCGCGCAGGCGATCACGGCCGCCGCGGTGACCAGCACGGTCAGCCAGGTCGGGAAGGCGAGGTCGCTCAGCAGCATGACCACGCCGACCATCGTGAGTCCCAGCGAGGCGAGACCGAGAACCATGAAGCGGTTGGCGACCTCGACCAGGTGCTCCTTGTCGCGCTGGCGGAACAGGATCCTGTGCCATGAGCTGGGCGCCGTGATCATGATCACCGTGGTGGCGGCGGCCACCAGCGTGCCGAGGTACACGCCCTTCTGGAAGCTCGAGAGCTTCTCGAACTTGGGCTGGAAGGCGATTGTGAGCAGGAAGCCGAACAGGATCTGCACGCCGGTCTGGACCACGCGAGCTTCCTGGAGCAGTTCGACCAGGTTGCGATCGCTGCGCTCCTCCTCGGTCTCGTCGCGGCCATCCTGGGCTTGATCGCGAGCTTGTGCCACGACGAGCTTCTACCCGTGGGCAGCGTGCTGACAACGACCCCCCACGCCTTCGCGGCATTCGTTACATTTCGCGCGGAGTTTGCATGGGACCACCTCCCGGTGGTTGAGAGGAGAGTTGAAGCCGGCCCCGATCGGGCCGGCTTCGCCATCTGGAGGCAGACTCAAAAAAAGAAACCGGCCCGCTGGGGACGGGCCGGCTTCGTGCTTCTGGGGAGGAGGTGCTGCTATGAGGTACGTCGCGTACGCAGTGTGCGCCTCGCAGATGAACGCGTCCTAAATACTTCGTCTCAGGTTGGTAGGGGTCCAGATTGGCGGGTCTAATAGTTGTAAAAGCCTGCGCCGGTCTTGCGCCCGAGCGAGCCGGCTTCGACCAGCGCGACCAGCCGCGCTGGCACGGCCACCCCGATTGACTCCCCGATCGCCTTCGAGACGTCGAGCCCGACGTAGTCGAGCAGCGCGATCGGCCCCATCGGCATGCCGGCGCCGAGCGTCATGCAGTTGTCGATGTCCTCGGGCGACATCCCGGTCTCGTCCAGCAGCTCGACCGCGCTGAACAGGTACGGGAACAGCAGGCGGTTGACGACAAAGCCGGGGATCTCAGGGACCTCGACCGGCGTCTTGCCCAGCGCCTCGCACAGCTCGCGAGCCCGCCGCCGGGTCTCCTCGGTGGCCTCCGACGGGAAGCACAGTTCGACCAGCGCCATCCGCGGCACCGGGTTGAACGGGTGCAGCCCGACGAAGCTCTCAGGATGACCGCTGGCCTTCGCCAGCTCGCTGATCGACAGCGACGATGTTGTGGTGGCCAGCACGGCACCCGCGCCGGCGTGGCGGGCCAGTTCCCCGAGGTCGGCCAGGACCGCGGACTTGGAGCCGTGGTGCTCGACCACCGCCTCGACCAGGAAGGTGGCGCCGGCGAGCTCGTCCAGGTCGGTGACGATCCGGATGTGCTCGGGGTTGTAGCCCTCGAGCTTGGAGCAGGTCTTGACCACACGATCGCGGGCGCGCTCGGCCGAATCGTCGGATCGGGCCCACAGCAGCACCTCTTCGCTCTCCGCAGCCGCCACTGCGAGGCCACAGGCGATCACTCCCGAGCCGGCGATTCCCACTCGTTCTGGCAAGTCAGCTCCTAATTCGTCGATGGGCTCCCAGAAAGCTTCAGTACAGTAGTAACGAATCAATGGGAACGCGCCATCGGGGGCCTTCGCGGCATCCGAATCCGTAAAAAGGAGCAGCAGCCATGCCGCAATCTGGTCGCGAGGTAGTCATCGTCGAAGCTGTCCGCACGCCGGTCGGGCGCGGACACAAGGAGAAGGGCTACTACAAGGACACCCACCCGAACGAGCTGCTCGGACGCTGCTACTCGGAGGTGATCGAGCGGTCCGGGATCGACCCGAGCGAGGTGGAGGACGTGGTGGCCGGCTGCGTGCAGCAGTGGGGCGAGCAGACGTTCAACGTGGGCCGCAACGCCTGGCTCCAGGCCGGCCTGCCGGTGGAGACGCCAGCCACCACGGTCGACCGCCAGTGCGGCTCCGCCCAGCAGGCGGTGAACTTCGCGGCCGCGCTGATCGCCGCCGGCGTGCACGACGTGGCGATCGGCTCGGGCGTCGAGCACATGGGCCACGTGCCAATGGGGATCGGCTTCAAGTGGGTCGACGAGGTCGGCACCCCGTGGCCGCCCGAGCTGATGGAGCGCCACAACCTGATTCCCCAGGGCCTATCGGCCGAGATGATCGCCGACCAGTGGGAGATCCCCCGCTCCGAGCTCGACGAGCTCGCGCTGCGCTCGCACCAGCTGGCCCATCGGGCCACCGAGGAGGGCCGCTTCGCGCGGGAGATCCTCCCGTTCAAGGTCAACGGCTCGACCTACGTCTCTGACCAGGGCATCAGGCCCGAGACCTCGATCGAGGCGCTCTCCCAGCTCAAGCCCGCGTTCAAGGAGGACGGCAAGGTCACCGCCGGCAACAGCTCGCAGATCTCCGACGGCGCCGCCGCCGTGCTGCTCATGGCGCGCGAGAAGGCCGACGCGCTCGGCCTGAAGGCCCGCGCCAAGATCCTCGACCAGACCACGGTCGGCGTCGACCCGGTGATCATGCTGACCGGCCCGATCCCGGCCACCCACAAGCTCCTCGAGCGCAACGGGATGACCATGGACGACATCGACCTGGTCGAGATCAACGAGGCGTTCGCGCCGGTGGTGGCCGCCTGGCGGCGCGAGCTCGAGCCCGACATGGACCGGGTCAACGTGAACGGTGGCGCGATGGCGCTAGGGCACCCGCTCGGGTCCACCGGCGCCCGGCTGCTCACCACGCTGTTGCACGAGCTCGAGCGCTCCGACAAGGAAGTGGGGCTCGTGACGATGTGCTGTGGCGGCGGGCTGGGGACCGGAACGCTTATCCAGCGCGTCTAGGAGCTCGTCCTACTGGCGGGTAACCGCCGCCGATGCCGGGTAATACGTGGTGGTGCTGCACACCGCGATCGCAGGCCTTCCCTCAGGCCAGGGCCTGACGCAATTCGGCGAGCTCGGGCTCGCCTTCGTGCTGTCCTCGCTGATCGGGATCGAGCGCGAGTGGCGCCAGAAGTCGGCCGGGCTGCGGACCTACACGCTGGTCGGCGTCGGTGCAGCGCTGTTCATGCTCGTCAGCAAGTACGGCTTCAGCGACATGGTGGGGCCCCGCGTGGCGCTCGACCCCTCGCGCGTCGCGGCGCAGATCGTGACCGGGATCGGGTTCATCGGCGGCGGGCTGATCTTCGTGCGCGGAGATGCCGTCCGCGGGCTCACCACCGCGGCGATCGTGTGGGTGACCGCGGCGATCGGGATGGCCTGCGGCGGTGGGCTGCCCCTGCTCGCGCTCGCCGTCACAGCCGGGCACTTCGTGGTCGTCTTCGTCTATCCGGGCCTGACGGCAAGGCTGCCGCGATCGCGCTACATGGAGTTCGGGGTGCGGGTGGTCTACGAGGACGGACAGGGGATCCTGCGCGAGGTGCTGGCCGAGTCGACCCGCCTTGGCTTCTCGATCGTCCGGGTGCAGACCGGCCAGCTGATCCGTGACGTGAACGGCGTGCCCGCGGTGGCGGTCGCGCTCGACGTGCGCGGTCAGCCTGACGTCGAGCCGCTCGCGGTGGCGTTCAATGAGCTCAAGGGCGTGGTCGAGGTGAGCACGACCGAGCTCTCGAGCGGCGTCGACTGACCGGATTTGTCGGCGGCGCCTTAGCCCCAACGGAAGCCGACGCGCGCCGGCGCGGGCGGCAGCGGGCTTACCGGGAGCCCGTCCGGCGGATCGTTCTGGTTGAACGGTGCGGGCGCCAGGTCATTCGGGGTGTCGGGGTGGAACAGCGATGCCAGGTACTGCGCCTGCCCGCGGCCGGGCCCGAGCTCGAACTGACCGCCGCTGTACGCCCCGATGTCGTGCTCGGCGCAGTAGTCGTAGGTCGCACACAGCTTCGGCAGCCCGCCGATGCGGGACGGCTTGAGGTTGACCATGCGCGGCGGGAACGGCAGCGCCTGGATGTCGTCGATCGAGTGGATCGAGGCGTCCCAGGTGATCCGGTCGTGATGGCCGGCGAGCACCGCGGCGGTCTCCGGCGTGACCACGTCGGGATCCTCGATCCACGCATCAGGGAACGCGTCGACCACGCGCTGGTAGAGCACCGGGTCGGGCGGCTGGTCGACCACCGTGCCGCTGTACAGCGACTTGAAGTCGACCGAATCGACGGCTCCGGTCGCTACGAGCGCCTCGATCAGCTCCGGGGTCCACGAGCTGGTGGGGTCCAGCTTGAAGTGCAGCGATGGGTAGCGGGCCAGGCGACGCTCCACCGGGGCGAGCGTCGGCGGCTCGCCGAGGCGGAGCGAGACGACGAACGTGACCGGCCGGGGCTCGCGGCCCAGCCGCGCGTGCAGCGGCTGCCCGGCCTGGGCGAGCGCGAGGTCGAGCGCCGCGCTGTGGAACGTCCAGCGCCTGTACAACCGCGACACGTCGCGGACGGGCTCCACTCCGAACAGGTCGAGCGAATCGACCAGCTCGCAGAACTCGCCGAGGGTGTGCCGCCCGGAAAGCGCCTGGGCGTGGACCGGCCCGGCGTCCTGGAACGCGATGTGGTCCAGAGCGTCGTAGACGACGTCCTCGCCCACGCCTTCGAACCCGCCGCCGGTCAGGTGCACGACCGTGCTCAGCCGCTCGAACCCGCTCGACACCTCGGCCCGCAGACCCTCGAGCGTATAGCCATCGACCTCGATCGGAAGGTCGGCCAGGAGGTCGAACGTGCTCATGCCCGCCGACCCGCTCCCTCGAGCCGCTCGATCAGCTCGTCGAGGCGTAGCTCCTCGAGGCCGCGACTGACAGCCTCGAGCTCGCCCGCACAGAACTCGACCAGGTCCCGGCCCTCCTGCACGAGCGCGAGCGTCTCGCGCAGGCCGGCCTCGCCCGAGTCCAAGCGGCGGATGATCGCCTCGATCCGGGCCACCGCGGTCTCGTAGGTGGGGGTGGGGGTCGGCTGGGTTGTGCTCATTTGGAGACCTCAGCGTCGAGCGCATCATCGTGGAAGCGCAGGCGTATGTCGTGGGCGGTACGGGCCGCCGCGGCTGACCCGAGTGCCTGGCCGTCGCGATCCTCGACCAGCGCGTAGCCTCGGGCCAGCGTCCGGTCTGGGTCGTGGGCGGCCAGGGCGAGCGCAAGCCGCTCGAGCTCGCGCCGGCGAGTCGCGCGGTCGGAGGTGCGGGCGCGCTCGGTGGCGCGGCCGAGCACCTTGGCGTGGACGCCGGCCCGCTCGTGCCCCTTGGCCACGGCGCGGCGCGCGCTCGCGCGCAGCTCACGCAGAAGCTGATGGAGCTGCCCGCGCTGGCGGGCGACGTGGTGGCCGGGGGCAGCGGCCAGGCGCTCGAGCGCACGGGCGCGGTCGGTGATGGCCCGGCGGCTGTGGCTGTGCAGGCGACGCGTGGCTGCGTCGAGGCTCGTCCGCGCGACGGCGCAGTCGATCGGCACGGCAGCCTCGGCGGCGTGGGTCGGGGTCGAGCAGCACACGGCAGCGACGTCGTCGATAAGCGTGCGGTCGGTGTGGTGACCGACGCTCGAGATCACCGGGACGCGCAGCAGTGCCACCGTCCGGCACAGGGCCTCGTCGCAGAACGCGAACAGGTCGGCCAGCGACCCGCCGCCGCGGGCGACGATCACCACCTCAACTTCGGCGATCGCAGCCAGGTCGCGCAGGGCGGTGGCGATCACCGGCGCGGCCAGCCGGTCCTGCACCGGGGCGAAGCCCCAGATCAGCCGCCCGGCCCAGCCCCGGCGCTTCAGGCCGGCCAGAACGTCGTCGCGGGCCTTGCCGCGCTCGCCGGTCACCACCCCGATCGTGCGGGGGAGGAGCGGACGGGGCAGTCGCTTCTGCGGCTCGAACAGCCCGTCGGCCTCGAGCCGCCGGCGTAGCCGCTCGAGCTGGATGAGCAGGTCTCCTTCGCCCGCGATCCGCAGCTCGGTCACCGCGAACGTGAACGAGGGGGAGGAGGAGGCGCTGCCGGGGTAGTAGTCGCAACCGCCGCCGACGACTACCTTGATCCCGTCGGCAAGGGGGAAGCCGAGGCGCTCGAAGTCCGAGAGCCACATCGAGCAGGGCAGCGCCCCGCGCGCGTCGCGCAACTCGAAGTACACCCGCGCGCGGCTCGAGCGAACCCCCCACACCTCACCCACCAGTTGGATGCGGGCGAACTCGAGGAGCTTCTGCTTGAGCTTGGCGGCATAGACGCCTACCTCGTAGGGACCGGGCAGGTCGCTTTCCAGTGCCGGCGTGGCGATCAGGGGCTGCGTCATCTCGAGTATCGAGGCTACCGGCCGCCCCCCACGGATAGGATGGGCGGCCTTGGACCTGACGCTCTCACCCGCCGAGGAAGCCTTCCGCGACGAACTGCGGGCCTGGCTGGCCGACAACAACCCGGGCCGCGAGCCGGCCGGGGACGAGGCGGCGTTCGAATTCCGCAAGGCCTGGCAGCGCAAGCTGCACGACGCCGGGTGGGCCGGCGTGTCGTGGCCGCGCGAGTACGGGGGACGAGGGGCCACGCTGGTCGAGCAGGCGATCTTCAACGAGGAGGTCGTGCGGGCGCGCACCCCCTCGGTGGCCAACGTGCTCGCGCTGGCCATGGGCGGACCGACCGTGATCGCCCACGGAACCGAGGAGCAGAAGCAGCGCTTCCTGCCGCCGATCCTGTCGGCGGAGGAGATCTGGTGCCAGGGCTTCTCCGAGCCCGGAGCCGGCTCCGACCTGGCGTCTTTGAAGACCCGCGCGGTGCGCCACGGCGACGAGTGGGTGGTCACCGGTCAGAAGGTGTGGACCACGTTCGCCCACCACGCCAAGTGGTGCATGCTGGTCGCCCGCACCGACCCTGACGCGCCCAAGCACAAGGGCCTCACGTACTTCCTCATGGACATGGAGCAGGACGCCGTGCAGGTCCGCCCGCTGCGCCAGATCACCGGCGAGTCGGAGTTCAACGAGCTGTTCATCGAGGAAGCGCGGATCCCGCACGAGAACATCGTCGGGGCCGAGGGCGAGGGCTGGGCGGTCGCGATCACGACGCTCATGCACGAGCGGGCCACGCTGGCGTTCGGCCTTCAGGTCAGCGTGCAGATCGCCCTGCGCGAGCTGATCGAGTCCGCGCACTCGGCGCGGGGGCTGAACGGCGCGGTGGCCACCGAGGATCCGGTGATCCGCCAGCGCCTGGCCCAGCTCCTGATCGAGTCCGAGGTGCTGCGCCTGAACGCCTACCGCGGCCTGTCGGCGATCATGCGCAGCGGCGTCCCGGGGCCCGAGGGCTCGCTCGGCAAGTGGCACTGGTCGGAGGTCAACCAGTCGCTGACCGAGCTGGCCATGGAGATCGCCGGTCCACGGGCGATGCTGTCCGAGTCCGACCACAACTGGAGCTACCGGTTCCTGCGCGCACGGGCCAACTCGATCGAGGGCGGCACGACCGAGATCCTCAAGAACATCGTGGCCGAGCGGGTGCTTGGCCTGCCGCGGATGCGATGAACTTCGGCTTCACCGACGACCAGCAGGCGATCAAGCGCACCGCCCGCGAGTTCCTCGAGGCGCGCTACCCATTGGCGACGGTGCGCCGGCTCGCCGAGGACGAGCGCGGCTTCACCGACGAACAGTGGCAGGAGCTGGTCGAGCTCGGGTGGGCCGGCGTGATCGTCCCGGAGGAGTCCGACGGCCTCGGCCTCGGCGCCGTCGAGCTGGTGGTGATCGCCGAGGAGATGGGCTACGCCCTCGCCCCCAGCCCGTGGTTCTCGACCACCTGCGCGGCGCTCATGCTCGTGGCTGCCGGCACCGAGGAGCAGCGCGAGCGCTGGCTCGGGCCGCTGGCCCGGGGCGAGGCCCGCGGCACGCTGGCCGTGTGGGACGAGCAGGCCGGGTGGGCGCCCGACCACTCCGAGGTCGAGCCCGATTCGGAGGGGAGGCTGTCGTGCGTGAAGATCGCGGTGCCTGATGCCGACTCGGCCGATTTTGTGATCGTCTCCGGCGCCGACGGACGCCACTACCTCGCCGAACACGACGTCTCGGACCCGGGGATCACGCTGGTAGCGGAACCCGCGATCGACCCGACCCGCAAGCTGTTCCGGGTCGAGCTCTCAGACGTGCCGGTGACGCCGCTTAAGGTGGCGCCGGATGCCATCGCCCGCGCCTACGCGACGATCGTCACCCTGCTGGCCGCCGAGAACGTCGGCGCCGCCCAGCGCGCGATGGAGATGGCCGTCGCCTACGCCAAGGATCGCTCCCAGTTCGAGCGGCCGATCGGCGCCTACCAGGCCGTCTCACACCGCTGCGCGCAGATGCTGCTCGAGGTCGAGGGGTCACGGTCGCTGTGCTACTGGGCGGGCTGGGCGCTCGACAACGAGCCCGAGACCGCCCCGCGTGCCGCGTCCATGGCCAAGGCGTACGCGGGCGACGCCGGCTTCCGGGTCACCGCCTCGGCGCTGCAGGTGCACGGCGGGATCGGCTTCACCTACGAGCACGACCTCCACTTCTTCCTCAAGCGCGCGCACGCGAACGCCCACGCATTCGGCGACTCGCGCTGGCACCGCGACCGCGTCGCCGACCTGGCCGGCGTGTAGAGGCCGCCGCGGGGGCGCGGACCGTGACCTGCGCGGCCCGCACCCCGCGACCTGTCAGACCTACGGCACCACGTAGTTGACGGAGGTTCCCCAGTTGGCGAGGCCGTCCCTGGTCCCGCCGCACGTTCCGATCGTCAGCGTGAACGCGCTGCCGGTGCAGTTCGGGAACTGGATGTACTCGTTGGCGAAGTACAGCCGGTCGCTGCCGCCCGGCAGGTAGATCCCCCAGCTGTAGTCGCCCCAGCGGGGCCGGGGCGGGCTGGTCGGGGTGGGGAACGGCGAGTATTCGGTGAACCCGTCCTGCGGCGAGCGTCCTGCGTCCGCGATGTTGATCACCGACCCGGTCAGACCAAGCGAGCCGGAGGTCAGCCGGCCGTAGGCGGTGCTTGGGAAGAACCCGCCTCGGTCGGCACTGGACGGCCCGCCGTTGCCGTTCAGCGTGAACAGCATGATCGCCTTGCCGTTGCCGTCGGACCCTTCGCCGGCCATGGCTGGCATCTCCAGATCCTCGTGGGCCGCCGAGACATATCCCTGGTTCGTCATCGTGAACTGCCCGGTTCGGTCGAACGACTTGGTGCCGATCACCCAGTACGCCGCGCCGTTGTGGATCTCGGCGGTGGTCGCGAATCCCTGACGGACCTCGGTCGGCAGGGCGCTCCACAGCTGGTCCTGAGCCTGAGAGGCCTGGGTCATGTTGTCGGCGTTGGGATTGATGCCACCTTCCGGACAAGGTTGGCTCGGGGCGCCGACGAGGGGGTCCGCACATTGCTGGGCGAGCGGAATGGGTCCTGCCTTCTGCGGAGAGAGGTTGCCAACCCCGAAGAGGTTCTCCGGGCCGTAGTACGGCTGGCCGGTGAACACCTGTCCGCCGAAGTTGACGCCGCTGCAGGTACGGCAGCCGTTGCTCTTGAGGTTCTTGAGCCCGGTCCAGTCAAAGGCCGCCACTCGGTTGTCGCCCGCCGAGGGATTCCCGAAGAAGCTCTCGAAGTCGAGAGCGCCCACCATGAATCCGGACCCGCCGAGGTGGTTGTCCCAGTCGCCGGAGTCAGCCGCCTGGGCGGGGATGACCGCCGACCAACAGTCCACGCCCGCGGTGCCGTCGCACGTCCCATCCGGGGTCGGCAGCAGGCCCATGTTCTCGATCGCCACGTTGAAGTTGGGGTTCGGTCCCCCGTTGGCCAGCGTGACGCGACGTCCGTGCTCGAGCGCGTTCTTGTCGATGGCGAACTCCTGCGCGCCGTTGAAGAAGCCACCGCCGAACCCGTTTCCGTTCAGCGGGAACTCGTCGTAGAACAGCAAGAACGCGTCCCGCGTCGTGGCGGTCTTCGCGAAGTCGTTGAGCAGGAAGGGGGCCCCCGGCTCGTTCGGGTTGTAGTTCGCGTTGAGGAAGTACACCCAGTACGGACCGAACGGGCTCGAGCCCTGGCTCACGGCGATGCCCTCGTAGCACGTGTTGGCGACCGCGGCAAAGCAGCCGGCAAACGGCCCGCCGGCCGCCTCGGGGCTGGCCGATACGAACTCGCTGATGATCCAGTGACCGCCGTTGCTCGAGTCGAACACGCAGGTCGGGTCTCCGCCGCTGCTCCATGCCCGGCTGGTGAGACCCATCACTGTGTCGAGCGAGATCGCGCCGGATTGGCGCTGGAGCGCGGTGTTGAACACCATCATCTCGCCGATGTTGTTGGTCTCGAGGACGTTGCCGTTGCCCGCGCACAGCCCCTGATCGGGCGGCTCGATGTCGCCGATGGCGACGTTGGTGGGAAGAGAGGCGCTGTCGACGGCGTTCAGCCCCTTGACGCCGGTGGCGCCGCCCGCCGAGGTGTTGATGTTGTCGCAGCCCGCGCCGATCGGCACACATCGGACGGACGGGATGATTGGCGTGGGGGCCGCCTGTGCGAGCGCGGCGCGCCGGGACGCCCGTTCGTGGCTTGCCGGCGTGAGTAGCGGCATCGCGTGCGGGCCGGACAGAATGGCCGCGTTGGGGTTGACCGGCGCCTTCGTGGACGCCGACGGGGACGCCGTTGAGGGCGTGACGAACGGACCGGTGAGCAGCGAGCATCCGCTGGCGCAGCCGGTGGCCGCGGGTCCGGCGAACGTGGGTGCAGATGGGCCAATCGTGGTCGCACTGGACGTGGGCGCCCTGAGCTTGGTGGTTGCCGTGGCCGCCGATGTCAGGACGACCAGCATCGCAACCGCAACCGCAGGCATCACCAACCGGAACCTCAAACGACGGTTGCAGAACAGCACGCGCGCATCCATCTGCATCCTCCCCAGTAGTGGCCCTCCCCGCCGGGCCCGGGTTTTAGTGGTCCCTGGGCGAACCTAGTCCCTGGAGGCGCTGTTCGGCAAGTACTGAACAGCGGCCGCCGGCAGCGGCGCTACGGGAAGTGGTGGCGGTCCGGGTTGGGCTCGGGCGGCTCGTCCGGGACGAGCGGCACGGGCTCATACGTCGCGTCCGCCACGAGCACCGCGGGATCCGCTGCCTCGAATGGGCGGCGGCGGAAGTATCCGGTGAAGAACGGCCACGAGGCGAGCATCAAGATGACCCCGAGGATCAGCCCGCCGACACCGACGAAGATCGGCACCTCGATGCCCAGGAACGGCGGTGAGTAGTTGTTCCCTGAGGTGTTGTAGTAGCCGTAGGCCTTGATCGCGACGTAACCCATCATCAGGCCGCCGACCACGGGAATCAGCCCCGCGAAGACGAAGTTGCGCGCGCTCTTGAACAGGTCGCGCCGGAAGTACACGGCACACGCAATTCCGGTGAAGCCGTAGTAGAAGCAGACCGAGAAGCCAAGCGCCGAGATCGTGTCGCCGAGCACGTCCTGGTTGGGGTTGAAGGCAACCAGCGCGATGGTCCAGGCGATCGACAGCCCGCCCATCAGCAGCGTCGAGAAGCTCGGGGTGAAGTAGCGCGGGTGAACGCGGCCGAAAGCGGATGGGATCGCTCCCCAGCGCGCCATCGAGAGCGTGGTCCGCGCGGTGGGCAGGATCGTGGTCTGGGTCGACGCCGAGGCCGAGGTGAGCACGCAGATGATCAGCAGCTTGTCGAGCGGCGAACCCAGCACGCCCTTGCCGAGCGGGCTGAGCACGTCGTTGGCGTTGTCGGAGAGGAACTTCGTGCCGTGGAAGGCCTGCGCCGCGGCGCTCACGATCACGTAGATCGCGAGCAGGATCAGGGTCGAGATGACCGCGGCCTTGCCCGGCCCGCGGTGCCGGTCGCGCGACTCTTCGTTCACCGCCACGCCCGAATCCCAGCCCCAGTAGATGAAGATCCCGAGCAGCACGCCGTCGATCAGCGCGCCCCAGCTCAGGTTGAACGGGTTGAACCATTCGATGTTCGGTTTGATCGACGCCGAGGGGTGGCCGGTGTAGACCTTGATCAGCGCCACCACCGCGAACAGCGTCAGCGTGAAGATCTCGATGCCGAGCAGGACGCTCTGGATCTCGGCCGACAGCTCGATTCCCCGGTAGCAGATCCAGGTCATCAGGCCGATCCAGATCACCGCGCCGATGATGATCGCCCAGGTGTGCGGATGGCCGTTCCAGAGCAGGAACGTGTACTGGCTGGCGATCACCGCAAGCGACGCCATCACGATGATGTCGGCCAGGAAGATGGCCCAACCGTTGACCCAGCCAAGCTGCGGCCCGAAGG
>DATIEI010000145.1:0-9160 GCA_035455845.1 Solirubrobacteraceae bacterium | reverse complement strand
GCCGGCCGGCCGGCGAGTACGCCCCCATGTTGCGCGAATCGCTGCTCATCCACCAGCAGCTGGGCGACCGCTGGCGGCTGGCCAGCGTGCTCGAGGAGATCGCCGGCGCCGTGCTCGTGCGCCACGATCCCATGGTGGCCGCCGAGGTGCTGGCCGCCGCCGAGGCGGTACGCGAGCAGCTGGGCGCGCCCGTGCCGCCGGTCGAGGCGCCCGATCGCGACGCTGCCCTCGAGCAGCTCGCCCGCAAGCTGAACGCGGCCAAGCTCGGCGCCGCCCGGTTGGCTGGTCGCGGCCGCACTCTGGAGTCGACGATCGACCTGGCCGTCGAGGAGATCGACGATCTCGACGCGGCCGGCGGAACCCGCGAGGACTCGCCGGTGCCCGACTTGACCGCGCGCGAACTCGCCGTGCTCGAGCTGCTCGCCCAGGGGCACACCAACCGCGAGATCGCCTCGACGCTCTACATCAGCGCGAGTACCGCCGGCGTGCACGTGTCGAACATCCTGCGCAAGCTGAATGCCAAGCGGCGAGTCGACGCCGCCGGGATCGCCCACAGGCTGGGCCTGCTACCGCCTCGCTGATCGACCCAGCCGGACCGGCAGGGTCTTCAGCTGATTGACGAACGTCGAGAGCACGAACGTCGGCTCGCCGGCAAGCTCGATGCTCGGGTAGCGGGCGAGCGTCTCCTCGAACAGCACGCGCAGCTCGAGCCGGGCCAGCGCAGTACCCAGGCAGAAGTGCCGGCCACCGGCCCCGAAGGCCTGGTGCTCGGGATTGCGGCAAACGTCGAAGCGATCGGGGTCCTCGTAGCGGCCATCGTCGCGACCCGAGGACACGTACCACATGACCACCTTCTCGCCCTCACGAATCGTCCGACCGGCCAGCTCGGTGTCGGCGGTCGCGGTCCGGGCGAAATGGGCGAACGCGGGGAACATGCGCAGCGCCTCCTCGACCGCGCTCGGGATCAGCGACGGGTCCTCGCGCAGGAGCGCCCACTGGTCGGGCTGCTCGAGCAGCGCGCGCATCCCGCTCGCGTACGTCGCCTTGGTGCTGTCGTTGCCGGCGGCCATGAGCAGGAAGAAACCCATCACGATCTCCTGCTCGTCGAGCTTCTGTCCCTCGACCTCGGCGTGGACCAGCACGCTGGTCAGATCGTCGGTGGGCCGCTCGCGCCGCTCCGCGATCAGCTGCCCGCAGCGCCTGAACAGCTCGGGGATGTCCTCTTCGAGCAGCGTGTCGATCCCGCGCGGGCTCATGTCCGGATCGCCCACGGCGAGCGCCGAGTTCATCAGCCGGGCCCACTCGGCGTCGTCCGCGGGCGGCACGCCCATGAAGCTCCCGATCACCCTCGAGACCACGGGCTGGGCCACGTCGGTGACCAGGTCGCACTGTTCGCGGCCGTCGAGCCGGTCCAACACGCCGGTCACGATCGCCCGGATCGCAGGCTCGTGCGCAGCGATGCGGCGCGGGGTGAACCCGGCCTGGAAGAGCATCTTCAGGCGGTCGTGCCGAGGCGGATCCATGCCGATGAACATCGAGCGGATCAGCTTGAGCGGAAACACGCCGACCGAGGTGATCCCGCCGAGCTCCGAGGAGTAGCTGCGCCAGTCCCGGCTGACCGTGTGGATGTCCTCGGGACGGGTCACCGACCAGTACCCGGCCTCCTCGGGGTAGTCGGGGATCCCGGCGGACCAGTGCACGGGGCACTCCGCGCGCAGGCGGCGGAAGAGTTCGTGGGGTGGGCCATCGCGCCACAGCTCGAGCTCTGAGACCAGAACGTCGTCGAGGTCGCCGCGTGTCGAGGTCACGACGGGCCGGATCCTACTGGCTGGCTGGCCAGTTTGGAGTTATGTGGCGGCGCGCTCGGGCTCGGGCCCCGCGATCGGGGCCTCGTCGCGCTCGGTCGCCGGCGCGGGTAGCCCGGCGTCGACGTAGCGCTCGCCGCGCGACCATGAGGCGACCGCGGCCACCAGGCAGGCGATGATCGCGAACGCAAACGCCTCGCGCAGGCCCGTCCGAAACGGATCCGAGATCAGCTGAGGGAAGAACGAGCGTCCGGCGAGGACTGTCTGGGTGTGCGCCGGCAGGTGGACGAGGACCGAGCCGCCGAGCAGATGCTGGATCGGGTTGTAGCCGAGGAAGGCCGCGAACAGGATCGACACGGGCGGCAGGTGCGCGGCGTGCTCGGCGGCGGCCGAGGGCACGCCGTGAGCCTCTAGCCCGCTTGCCATCGCGTGGGGCAAGGTCGCGGCGAGCCCCAGGATCATCAGCGTGAAGAACACGCCCACCGAGAGGACCTGGGCCGAGTTCTGGAAGGTCTGGTTCATTCCGCCCCCGGCGCCTCGGTCGCCCGGCGGCAGGCTGTTCATCACGCCGGCCCGGTTGGGCGAGGCGAACATCCCCATCGATACGCCGTTCAGGAACAGGACCGCGCCGAACACCGGGTAGGAGAAGTCGGTTGGAAGCAGCGCGAGCAGCAGGAAGCTGGCAGCAGCGCTGATCATGCCGCCGGTGGCAAACCCGCGTGCGCCGAACCGGTCCGACAGATATCCCGAGGTGGGGCCGGCCAGCAGCATCCCGATCGTCAGCGGCAGCATGTAGATGCCGGCGTACAGCGGCGTCTCGCTGAAGTCGTAGCCGTGCTGGGGCAGCCAGATGCCCTGCAGCCAGATGATCAGCATGAACATCAGCCCGCCGCGGGCGACCGCCGAGAGGAATGTCGACAGCGTCCCGAACGTGAACGCCCGGATCTTGAACAGCGGCAGCCGGAACATCGGATCGGCGACCCGCCGCTCGACGGCCACGAACGCAACCAGTGAGGCGACGCCGCAGACCATCAGCGCGATTACCCGCGGGCTTCCCCAACCGGTCGTCGAGTCCCCGTAAGGCCTGATGCCGTAGGTGACCGCGATCATGATCAGGATCAGCCCGACCGCGAACGTGACGTTGCCGCCCCAGTCGATCCGGGCGCGCCTCGGCGTCGAGATCTCCTGCAACTTCAGATATGCCCAGACGGTCCCGAACAGCCCGACCGGGACCGAGATCAGGAACACCAGGCGCCAGTTGATCGGGGCCAGGATGCCGCCAAGCACAAGCCCGACGAACATTCCGCTGACGCCGACGATGTTGTTGATCCCCAGCGCCATCCCTCGCTGGTTGGCCGGGAACGCGTCGGTGATGATCGCGGCTGAGTTGGCCAGCAGGCAGGCGGCGCCGATCCCCTGCACGATCCGGAACACGATCAGGAACGTGGCGCCCGCGCGTCCGTTCAGCCAGGTGATGGTGAGAACCAGCGACGCGGCCGTGTAGATGACGAAGCCGAGGTTGTAGATCTTCACCCGTCCGTACATGTCGCCGAGCCGGCCCAGGCTCACGATCAGCACGCTCGTGACGATCAGGAAGCCGAAGATCATCCACAGCAGGTAGAAGCTGTTGCCGGGTACCAGCGGATCGAGGTGGATGCCGCGGAAGATGTCGGGCATCGCGATCAGCGTGATCGACGCGTCGAGCGTGGCCAGCAGCACGCCGAGCGTGCAATTCGAGAGCGCGATCCACTTGTAGTTCTCACCTCGGGGATCGGGGCGGCGGTAATTCGCGCGCACGGTGCTGAAACGGCGACGGCCGTTCCCTGTGCTGGCCATCCTCCTACTGTACGCAGGGGGGTTCACGGCGCCGGTGTCCGAAATCGGACCTGGATTCAGAGCCCACGACCCGGCCGGCGTCCCGGCCGGGTCGTGCCTCAGCGCAGCCGCCTCAGAGAGACGCCCCGCTGCTCGACGACCCGCCCCGACCCATGTTGGGGCAGTGATGCGAGCTGCCGCCCGGCCCGCGGGGCGGGGCATGATTGCCCTGTCCCGGGGCGGTCGTGCTGGTCCGCGGCGGCGTGGTCGATGACGTGGTCGTCCCGCTGCCGGTCGAGGTGGTCGACGTCGCCGCGGTGGCGATTGCCGCTCCACCCGCCGCGATCGCCGCCGTGGCCGCGACCGTCACCAGCAGGGGTTTGAACCTGTGCATCTATTCACCTCCTTTCGATTGGACCGACGCGGACGTTCCTGGTCCGGCGTCGGAGCCCGGTAGGAGGCTCGTAAGAGTTCGCTATGGGTGCTTGCGCGACACGACCGGTTGCTCCGTGGTCAGTGGCACGTCCTCGCCGCGCGCGACCTCGAGCACGCTTTCGATCGAGGACCGGGTGGCGGCTTCGACGACACGCTGGGCGAGCATGCGCATCGGCAGGAGCGGAGCCACCCACCGCGGGGCGACGACATGCCGCGCGCGCCGCGCGATGCCGCGCTCGATCGCGTCGATGCCGGCGTCGAGCGGGGCCACCCGGCGACGCCCGGCCGGTCCCAGCTCGCTCATCCGCTTCGCGGCGGCGGTTCCGAAGCCCTGGCGGACCATGTCGGTGTCGAGCTCGGCGAAATAGGCGACGCCGACCCGGGCTCCAGTTGGCGCGAGCTCGATGCGCAGCGAATCGGCCAGCGCCTCGACGCCGGCCTTGGACGCGGAGTACGCGCCGAGCAGCGGCGGATGCAGCGCGGCGGCCAGCGAGGAGATGGCCAGCGCGTAGCCCTGGGGGTGCGCGATATGCGACCCGGCCGCGCGCAGCGTGTAGTAGGCGCCCAGCAGGTTGACCTCGATCGTGCGCTCGAACACCGCCGGGTCGCCATCGATCAGCGGCAGCTGGGCGGCCACTCCCGCGTTGGCGACGACCACGTCGAGTCCGTACAGATGCTCGACCGCGGCCTCGACGGCGGCCTCGACCTGCTCTCGGTCGCGCACGTCGCACACCACGGCGAGCGCATCGCCGCACTCAGCGGCGGTGCGGGCGAGCAGTTCAGGCTCGATCCCGGCCAGCACGAGCCGCGCGCCGCGGGCGTGCAGGCGCCTCGCCGTTGCGGCGCCGATTCCGCGCGCGGCGCCCGTGATCAGGATCCGGCGGCCGGAGACCCCGGCGCTCACACGATCTCCTGGGGACGCTGGAAGACGATCTCAGGCACCAGGCACATCGGCGAGACCCGCAACAGGAAGCGCAGCGCCTCGGCCAGGTCGCTCGGGCGCAGCATCTCCTCGGCGGGGATCTTGCCCTTCACGTAGTCGGTCATGTCAGTGTCGACGAACCCGGGCGCGAACGCCACCGACTTCACCCCGTGCTTGGCGAACTCCTTGTTCATCGACACCGTATACGCGGCCACCGCGGCCTTGGTCGCGGAGTACACCGACAGCCACGGCTGCGGCGACTTGCCGGCGATCGAGGCCAGGTTGACCACGAGCGCGTTGCGATGCTCGGCCCCGGCGGTCCGGAGCAGCTCGGCGCACTCGCGGTAGAACAGGATGATCGCGCGCATGTTCACGGCGAGCTGGAGGTCGATGAACTTGGTCTGGTGCTCGTTGGCCATCGCGCCGATCCCCACGCCCGCGTTGTTGACCAGGACGTCGAGGCGCCCGTAGCGCGCGCGGTGGCGCTCGACCACTTCCTTGACGCCCTCCTCGTCGGCCAGGTTGGCCGTCACCGCCTCGACCTCGAACCCTCGCTCGCGCAGCCGCGCCGCGGCCTGCTCGAGCGTGTCGGGCTTGCGCGCGCTGATCGTCAGGCCGTGACCCTCCTCGCCGAGCGCCTCGGCCAGGGCGTAGCCGATCCCGCGCGAGGCTCCGGTGACGATCGCGGCGCGGGCGGGCAACTCGGGCATCGGCGGGCACCTTAGCGGGGCGGGGCACCCGGTGTAACCGATCGCCGCTCTCGGGTTAGTTCAAGCCCCCGCCGAGGCTGCCGATCACCAGCATAAGCCGGTTTTTCGCCACGGCGGACGTGCCGCACACCGCGTGCAATCACGCCCAACCGGGTAGCCGTCTTACCACCCTACTGAGCTTCCTTTGAAGGAGGGAGCCATGCTCGACCAGTGCCCAACCTGCGGAAAGACGACCGGGACCCTGATGGAGACCCATGCCGACCGGCCTGGGCTGATTCAGATCCTGACCGGCGAGAGCACGGAGTCGCACCGGATCATCGTCACGATCGCGCTCTGCGTCATCGTGGCCCTGGCCATCGTCGCCACCGAAGCCGTTTTCCTCCGCTAGTCACGCTCCGCGCGTAACCTTCCGCCTCGCGTGCCGGGGCCGCCGGCGCGCGCGTCAGCGACAGCGGCGGAGGAGCGGACAATGCGAGTTGACTGGTACGGGCAGGCCGCGTTCCATCTGCGCGGGCGCGACGGCACGGTGTTCATCGACCCGATCGGCGACACCGCGGGCCTGGCATCACGCGGGATCACGTTCGACTATCCGAAGCCGGATGGCGTCAGCGCCGACCTCGTGCTGATCACCCACGAGCACGCCGATCACAACGGGGCCGAGACGATCGGGGGCAACCCCGCCGTGTTGCGCTCGACCGCCGGTCGCCTGGAGTCCCCACTCGGCGAGGTGGTGGCGATCGCATCCGAGCATGACGAGGCTGCCGGCACGCAACGAGGCCCCAACACGATCTTCGTGTTCAGCCTGGACGGGATCGGTATCGCCCACTTCGGCGACTTTGGCCAGAGCGCCCTGCGCGACGAGCAGGCGGCGGCCATCGGGCAGGTCGACCTGGTGTTCCTGCCCGTCGGCGCCGGCCCGACCATCGGTCCCGAGCAGGCCTCAGCGATCGTCGAGCGCCTGAGCCCGCGCTGGGTCGTGCCGATGCACTACCGCACGCACCGAATCGGCTTCCTCGAGCCGGCTGATCCGTTCCTCGACCGGATGCCTCACGTGCAGCGCCTCGACGAGACCGGGTTCGACACCGACGCGCTGGTCGGCGACGAGCGCCCGCTCGTAGTCGTGCCCGCGGTTCCGTAGCGCAGCCGCGGCCCGCGGTTCCCTAGCGCAGCGAAGCCGTTGCGGCCAGAGCTTCGCGGCTCACGCGCTGAAGGTCACGCAGGTAGTCCAGGTGCGCGGCCCACGCCGGATCCCCATCCAGGTCATGCGCCAGGCGCATTGTGTCGGCGTGCGCATCGAGTAGCTCGTACACGAGCTCCGTGACATAGCCCCCGGAGATGACCGCGCTCTTGTTGGCGTCCAACACCGTTCGATCCTCCTTGTCCACAGGATGAACGTCCCGTCGGACGTGAGGCTTGCGCCTGCGTCCGAATTTCGAACGATTGTGCGCTATCTGATACACCGGGGTCAAGTTAGGGTTGCGTAGCAAGGCCCGGAATCCAGTTCGTCCCGGCGAGCGGGACGCGGGCCATCGCGGCTGCCTCGATGGTCAAGGCGACAAGATCCTCGGGCTCCAGGTTGTGCAGGTGCGACTTGCCGCACGCCCGGGCCAGCGTCTGCGCCTCGAGCGTGAGCGTGCGCAGGTAGTTGGCCAGCCGCCGTCCGCCCTCGGCCGGATCCAGGCGGGCTGCCAATTCGGAATCCTGGGTCGAGATCCCGGCCGGGTCCAGGCCGGCCTGATAGTCGTCGTAGTAGCCGGCGGCCGATCCGATCGCCCGATATGCCGCATCGTGCTCGGGCGCGTTGTCGCCCAACGCGATCAGCGCCGCGGTGCCGATCGACACCGCGTCGGCGCCGAGCGCCAAAGCCTTCGCGACGTCGGCGCCGCTGCGAATCCCCCCGGAGACGATCAGCTGGACCTCGCGGTGCATCCCGAGCTCGACCAGCGACTCAACCGCCTGGGGGATCGCAGCCAGGATCGGGATGCCCACGTGCTCGATGAACACGTCCTGGGTGGCCGCTGTGCCCCCCTGCATGCCGTCCAGGACGACGGCGTCGGCGCCCGCCTTCACCGCCAGCGCCACGTCGTAGTAGGTGCGGGAGGCGCCGACCTTGACGTAGATCGGGATCCGCCAGTCGGTGATCTCCCGCAGCTCCTCGATCTTGATCTCGAGGTCGTCGGGTCCGGTCCAGTCGGGGTGCCGGCAGGCACTGCGCTGATCGATGCCCTTCGGCAGGTCGCGCATCTCGGCCACGCGGTCGGAGATCTTGTGCCCGAGCAGCATCCCGCCGCCGCCCGGCTTGGCTCCCTGGCCGACCACGACCTCGATCGCGTCGGCCCGGCGCAGGTCGTCGGGGTTCATCCCGTAGCGCGAAGGCAGCAACTGGTAGACCAGCACTCGCGAGTGCTCGCGCTCCTCGGGGGTCATGCCCCCGTCCCCGGTCGTGGTCGACGTCCCGACCTCGGTGGCGCCGCGGCCCAGCGCTTCCTTCGCCGGCCCGGACAGGGCCCCGAAGCTCATCCCGGCGATCGTGATCGGGATGTCCAGCTTGACCGGTTCGCGGGCGTACCGCGTTCCGATCACCACGTCGGTGGCGCACTTCTCCCGGTATCCCTCGAGCGGATAGCGGGATACCGAGGCGCCCAGGAACAGCAGGTCGTCGAAGTGGGGAACCGGCCGCTTGGCCCCGAAGCCCCGGATGTCGTAGATGCCCTCGCGGGCGGCTCGCTGGATCTCGGCGATCGTCCCCCGGTCGAACGTGGCCGACTCGCGCAGCCCAGGATGCCAGCCGTTTCCGTTCGCCCCCGAAGCGACCATCAGTACTTGCCGAGGTTGTCGACGTGGAAGTTGTAGAGCCGGCGCGCAGAGCCGTAGCGGCGGAACCCGCCGGGATCGACGTCGTCGACACCCGCGCGCGCGAGCAGGTCGGCGAGCTGTGCCAGATGCTCGGAGCGCATCTCCTTCTCCACGCAATCGGCTCCGAGCCCGGCGACGCTGCCGCGAACGTACAGCCGCGCCTCGTACAACGAGTCTCCGAGCGACTCGCCAGCGTCGCCGCAGACCACCAGGCATCCCTTCTGGGCCATGAACGCGCCCATGTGCCCGATCGACCCCTGCACGACGATGTCGGCGCCCTTCAGGGAGATCCCACACCGCGCGGACGCGTCGCCGTGGATGACCAAGAGTCCCCCCCGGGCGCTTGCCCCCGCCGATTGCGAGGCGCTCCCCTCCACCACCACGAGCCCCGACATCATGTTCTCCGCGATGCCCACCCCGCCGTTACCGCGCACGCGAACCGTGGCCAGCTTGTTCATGCCGGCGCAGTAATAACCGACATGCCCCTCGATCTCGACCTCGTACGGCGCGTCGAGACCAACCGCCACCGCGTGGCGTCCGCCCGGGTTGCGGATCACCACCCGCCCGCCAGAAGTGTCCGAGTGCAGCGCCTGGTTGAGCTCGCGAACCGTGTCGAC
>DATIEI010000144.1:0-2864 GCA_035455845.1 Solirubrobacteraceae bacterium | reverse complement strand
CGAGCCGGACACCCGCACCGGCGAGGTCGTCGCGATCGCCGGCCGGGTGATCTTCCTGCGCAACACCGGCAAGCTCTGCTTCGTCCGGCTCCGCGAGGGCGACGGCACCGAGCTCCAGGTGATGCTGTCGCTGGCCGACGTCGGCGAGGAGTCCCTGGCCCGGTTCAAGGCGCTCGTGGACCTCGGCGACCTGCTCGCGGTCCGCGGCGAGGTGGTCACCAGCCGGCGCGGCGAGCTGTCCGTGCAGGCCCGGGACTGGTCGATCGCCGCCAAGACCCTGCGCCCGCTCCCGAACGAGCACAAGCCGCTGTCGGACGAGGCGCGGATCCGGCTGCGCTACGTCGACATGATGGTGCGGCCCGAGCCCCGGGCGATGGTGCGCACGAAGGCCGCGGTCCTCAAGAGCCTGCGCGCCACGCTCGACGAGCGCAGCTTCATCGAGGTCGAGACGCCGATCCTGCAGCTGACCAACGGCGGCGCCGCAGCCCGCCCGTTCCGCACCCACCTGAACGCGCTGGACCAGGACATGCTGCTGCGCATCGCGCTGGAGCTCGACCTCAAGCGGGCGATGATCGGCGGTGTCGACCGCGTCTACGAGATCGGCCGCACCTTCCGCAACGAGGGCCTGGACTCCACGCACGCCGCGGAGTTCTCGATGCTCGAGGCCTACGAGGCCTACGGCGACCAGCACACGATGATCGCGCTGGCCAAGGCGCTCGTGCAGGCCGCCCACAAGGCGATCGGCAGCCCCACCATCACCGGCCGCGACGGCTCCGAGATCGACCTGCACGGCGAGTGGCGCGAGGCGCCGATCCTCGAGCTGGTCTCCGAGGCCGTGGGCGCACCGGTGGAGGTCGACACGGACGCCGCCACGCTGCGCGCGTACGCCGACAAGCACGGCGTCGAGCTGCAGGACCAGTGGGGAGCGCCGGAGATCGTCGTCGAGCTCTTCGAGCAGCTCGTCGAGCACACGCTGACCCAGCCGACCTTCGTCATGGACTACCCCGAGGCGGTCAAGCCGCTGGCCAAGCCGCACCGCACGACGCCGGGGCTCAACGAGGCGTGGGACCTGATCATCAACGGCGTCGAGCTGGGTGCGGCCTACTCCGAGCTCAACGACCCGGTGATCCAGCGCGAGCGGCTCGAGGCCCAGTCCCGGCTCGCGGCGGGCGGCGACCCGGAGGCGATGGAGCTCGACGAGGTCTTCCTCAAGGCGATGGAGTACGGCATGCCGCCCGCGGGCGGGATCGGCATCGGCGTCGACCGGCTGATCATGCTGCTCACCGGCGCCAACGTGCGCGAGACCATCCTGTTCCCGCTGCTGCGTCCGGAATAGGCCGCCGAAATCCACCGGAATATCCGCCGGCGGTAATCGGCGGAATCCAGCGGCGGCGATTTTCCTCGACATTCCGGAGCGTTTCCGCGGTCCACGCCGGTTTGCCAACCATAATCGCGACTCCCTAAAGTTCTTTCACCCCCAAGCGGGGATTCCCTGGGAATTCGAAAGGCACATCCAATGGCACAACGCGTGAACGTCGTCCTCGTCGACGACATCGACGGGAACGACGCCTCGGAGACGGTCAGCTTCGCCCTCGACGGGGTCGACTACGAGATCGACCTGTCCGACGAGCACGCCGCGCAGCTGCGCGACGCCCTCGCGCTGTACATCGGCCACGGCCGTCGTACGGGCGGTCGCCGACGCAGCGGCCGGAAGTCCGCGGGCTCCGCCGCGTCCGGTGCCGCCGACGGTGGCCCGTCCGCCGCGGACATCCGCGCCTGGGCCCGGGAGCACGGCTACGAGGTGCCCGAGCGGGGCCGGGTGAGCGCGGAGGTGCGCGAGGCGTACGCCGCGGCCAACTGAGGCTGCCGACCAGACCGGGTGGTCGAGCCTGTCGAGACCACTGCATGCGCCGGCAGCGAGCGGGGAACCCCCTGTTCGCTGTCGGCGAATGCTTTAACGGGCCGACAGGGGAACACGTAGGCTGATCACAGGGGTTGACCAGTCACGACGGTCCGCATCTCACGGATCGGGGCACGGGAGTCCGGCAACGAGGCGGGACTACTGTGTTCGTCTGACGAAGCCCACCGCTCCTGGCCCCCGCCGGGTGCGGGACGGTGTGGCACGGCAAGGAGCGATGAGGCATATGTTCGAACGGTTCACAGACCGGGCCCGCAGGGTGGTCGTCCTGGCGCAGGAAGAGGCCAGGATGCTCAGCCACAACTACATCGGCACCGAGCACATCCTCCTCGGGCTCATCCACGAGGGCGAGGGCGTCGCGGCCAAGGCCCTCGAGAGCCTGGGCATCTCGCTGGAGGCTGTGCGCGCCCAGGTCGAGGAGATCATCGGGCAGGGCCAGCAGGCGCCCAGCGGGCACATCCCGTTCACGCCGCGCGCCAAGAAGGTCCTGGAGCTCTCGCTGCGCGAGGCGCTCCAGCTCGGCCACAACTACATCGGCACCGAGCACATCCTGCTCGGGCTGATCCGGGAGGGCGAGGGCGTCGCCGCCCAGGTGCTGGTCAAGCTCGGCGCCGACCTCAACCGGGTCCGCCAGCAGGTCATCCAGCTGCTCTCCGGCTTCCAGGGCAAGGAGACCGCCGCCGCGGGGGCTCCGCAGGAGGGCGCGCCGTCCTCGTCCCTGGTCCTCGACCAGTTCGGCCGCAACTACACGCAGGCTGCGCGCGAGGGCAAGCTCGACCCGGTCATCGGGCGCGAGAAGGAGATCGAGCGCGTGATGCAGGTGCTCTCGCGCCGCACCAAGAACAACCCGGTGCTGATCGGTGAGCCAGGCGTCGGCAAGACCGCGTGCGTGGAGGGCCTCGCCCAGGCCATCGTGCGCGGGGACGTCCCCGAGACGCTGAAGGAC
>DATIEI010000143.1:0-23639 GCA_035455845.1 Solirubrobacteraceae bacterium | reverse complement strand
GTCGCTCACCTACCAGCGAGCGCTTACGGAGAACTTCCCGGCGCTACTCGCGGCTCACCGCGGAGACGCCAGCCGGATGCGCACTTCGATCACGCGGCGGCCAGGTAGTGCGCGAGCGCCTCGACCGGGTAGTGCTTGGCCGCTTCGGCCAGGATGTAGAACGTGTCCGGCGGCACTATCGCCTGTAGCCAGTCCCCGTGTGGCCAGCTGCCATCGGGCTGCTGCTGGGCGAGCAGGTAGGCGACCCCCCGCGCGACCGCGCCCGACGCGCTCTCGCCGGCGTCGATCAGGCCGGTCAGCACCAGGCCGGTAAGCGGCGGCATGCTGGGTCCCCGGCCGGCCAGGGCCGGGTCGGCATATGAATCGGGAAGCTCGCCCCAGCCACCGTCGGTGTTCTGGCGCTCGGTGAGGAAGGCGACCGCCCGTCGCACCCACGGCTCGGACAAGTCGGACCCGACCCGCGCAAGCCCCTGGAGCACGCAGGCGGTCGAGGCCAGGTAGTTGACCGTCCAGCGCCCCCAGAACCCGCCATGGTCGAACTGCTGGGCCTTGAGGAACTCGATCGCGCGCTGCACCGCCGGCGAGTCGGTGGTCAGGCCGATGCGACCCAGGCCGTCGAGCACCCGACCGCTCAGATCCTCGGTAGACGGGTCGCCAAGCTCGCGCGGGGGATCGAGCAGCGTGCGTAGTGCGCCCACCGGGTCTTCAAGCGAGACCTCGACAGGTCCGGTGAACAGCGGTCCCGGCCGCTTGGCCGGCAGGCCATGGACGAACGCCGACCAGCCCCCGTCAGGATTCTGCATGCCGAGCAGCCAGTCGCGGCCTCGCTCGAGGGACGCGGTTACGCGTTCGGTGACTTCCGAGCCGAGCGGGTCGCCGGCCAGGACGCTGCCGAACGCGGTCAGCACCGTACCGGTGTCGTCGTTGTCGACCATCGTCTCGTTGCCGGGCTGAAATGCCCACCCGCCGATTCGCGGCGCCCCCGGGTTGCGATTGTCGACCTCGGGCTGCTCGATCCGCGATTGGCAGGAGACCAGCCAGTCCAGCGCGCGGACGACGCGTTCGTCGGGCGGCGACTCGCCGGCGGCGATCAGCGCGCGCACGTTGGCCGCCGTGCACCACACCGGGCTCCCGAATGCATCCAGGTGCAGGCCATCGTCGTCGCGCACGCACTTGGCCTCGAGCCAGGCAACGGTGCGCTTCACCATCGGATGCTCGCGGTGGAGCCCGGCGGCGGTCAGCGCGGGCAGCATCAGCGCGGTCTGGACCGTGTTCGCGTTCCAGCTGCCGTCCTGGTTGTGGAAGGTGGCCAGCAGCGTAAGCGTCCGCGCGGCAAACCGGCGCTCGAGCTGTTTCGGCGGGGGACCGTCCGCTCCCCAGTCTCCACGCAGGCGATGGGCGATCAGCGCGAGCGCGCCGCTAACCATCAGGATGCCCGAGTGAAAGCGCCGCTCCATAAATTTCACGAGCGGTTTGATGAGAGCGGGCAGCATCGGCGGGCAGGGGAGTGCGGATGGCTCGGTGAGGCCCGCCAGCGCCACAAACACGACGGCTGGATCCCCGCGCGCGAAGGCTTTCGCCACGGCGTCGGTCCCGCCCCGAGCGTCGACGTAGGCGCGAGCCGCGGCGATCGCGTCGACGCTGTCGCCCGGCGCACACACGTGGAGAGCCGCCCAAACCGAGGCAGTCGTTCCCAGGTCGCCCTCGGTCGCGGTGGGGTGCGAGCGGAAGGAGCCGTCGGGACCCTGACGGGCGCGCAGCCAGCGGGCGCCCGCGGTCGCGTCTTCCGGCGACAGCGCCCCGACGTATTGGAGCGCGACGAGCACCTGCGCGGTCGGGGCGACACCCATGTCGCATGGCGACTCCCATGAGCCGTCCGGTCGCTGGGCTCGCCACAGCACCTCGCGCGCCCGGTCGAGGGCAGCGCGCACCTCGTCCCGGTCGATCGACGGCTCGTCCGCGACGGTCACGCGGGTTGCGCCTGGGCGAGCGCTATCGACGCAGGTAACTCGTCCGGAACCGGCTGGTCGTTGTCGACCAGGTGGCGGAGGGTCCGGCTTACCGCCCGGATCTGCTGCGTGCGTGCGAGTTCGCCGATGACCGCGTCCGCGCTCGGATCACCGGCCCGCCTCAGGTCGTCGAGCAATGCCCCCGTCGCGCCCACGTTTAACACCGTAGGGGGGATCCGCAGTCTTGGCAAGGTTGACCAAGTTTGTGACAGTCGGTACGTTACTTAACGGGGCCTGCCAAGGAGGGTGGAATTTTGAGAGAGATCCAGACGAGCCATGTCGTGGCTGATGTGACGACAGCCGGGAGACGACGCCGCGGCGCGCCGCCGAGTTCGCCGTCCGCGGCCGCACGCCGAGCGCGCTGGGTCAGCCCGGCGCGGCGTGCCTATCCGCTCGGTCCGGCGCGGTTCGTGACCGGCGTGGCCGTGATCGTCGCGCTGGCCACGGCCGCGTTCGGGATCGAGGCGTACGCCCGGGCCGGGCACCAGCAGAAGCGGATCACCGCGCTACAGGCCGACCTCGCCCGGCTGCAGCAGCGGGTCGCTGCCGACGAGCAGGGCGCAGCCGGCGTGCGCCAGCACCTCCGCAGCGTCGCGGCGCAGGCCAGCGGTGCGCGCCGGGCGGTGTCCCGCCTGCGCTGGGCGCTCCAGAGCGTCCCGAGCGAAGCGCAGGTGGCCGGAGTGCGCAACGAGTTCGCCGCCTACGCGGGCTGCATCCCACAGCTCCAGAGGGAAATCGCCGGGCTGGGTGTCAGCTGGAGAGTCAACCCGAGTAAGAGCTCGATTGACTTCTTCAAGCTCTCCACCACGGCCCCGATCTCTTCGTCGTGCGCGAGCGCTCTGACCGGGCGGTAGCGCTGCCGGGATCGCCGGGTTCGGAGCGTTTGCGCTCCTGATCGCTGTGTTCTTTTCGATTGCGACCGTGCTTCACGCGCGCCAGGGTCGCGGCGGGCGCGCATAAGTCGTCACACGAGCCGCTTGCTCCGTGGCGTGACGAGCTATCCGTCTGGGGGGCGGGTAACTCGTCACCGCCTCAGCGCTCGGCAGCGAGTGCCGCGTTAGCCGCGCGACCTGGACGCGCGATGACCGGTGAGCGCCGCCTGAGCGGTGCGCAGCAGGACGCGCTCGGCTTGCTGTGGGCGCATGGCACCGGTGCTCACCTGTCCGCTGGCGGCGTGGATCAGATCGGTGATCACGCCGATGGTCCACTCGACGGGTAGCTCGGGATCGAACTCACCGCTGCGCCGGCCGCGGCGGATCAGCGTGCGGATCGGCGCTAGCGCCGGCGCGAGCCGGTGCCGCAACTCGGACCGCGCGAGCCGCCGTGGGTTGACCAGGACCAGGCCGCGGTAGCGGCCGACCACCTGCCAGGCCGCACGCAGTACGCGCTCCATGGCGTCCACGGCCGGGCCCTCGCCGGGGCGGGCGCTCCGGACCGCCGCGGTGACCTCGGCGATCGAGCGGCCGGTCAGAGCGTCGAGCAGCGCGTCTCGGCCAGCGAAGTGGTGGTACAGGGTGGCGCGCGAGACGCCCGCATGTGTCGCCACCTGCTCGAGGCTCACCGCGGGGTCTGCGGCCAACAGCTCGGCGGTGGCGTTGAGGATGCGCGCCGCGTTGCGCCGAGCATCCGCGCGCCCCGACCGCTCAGACCTAAAACTTGACACGACTGTCAAGCTTATATACCCGAGCCATGTCAATCCTGGGTCTTCAGCCTGGACAGCTCTGCTACCTGCAGATCCCGGCGCTCGACGTGACCACCTCGGCGCGCTTCTACGAGTGCGTGTTCGGCTGGGAGGTCGATCCGCCCGAGGCGGGGTTCGAGGCGCCGGGGCTGATCGGGCAGTGGATCACCGATCGGCCGCCCGCTCCAGGCGCCGGACCGGTCGGCTGGATCCACGTGCCCGACGTTCGCCGCACGCTCGAGGAAGCGCAGGCGGCTGGGGGCGCGGTATGCGAGGGCCCGATGCGCGACGGTCCACGGCTGCTCGCCTCGTTCAGGGACCCGGCCGGCAACCTGGTCGGGATCGTTCAGCATCACGCCCCGAGCCGCATCGAGAACCGGACGATGCCGGACTGCGCGGTGATCCCCGAGTTGGTCTACGACGACGTGATCGCCGCGATCGACTGGCTGTGTGACGCGTTCGGCCTGGTCGAACGGTGGCGCGTCGGCGATCATCGCGCCCAGCTCTCGATCGGCCGGTGCACCGTGGCGATAACCGAGCCGCGCACCTCCAGGGCGCTGCCCGGACCAGTCTCCCTGTTGATCCGCGTGCCGGATGCCACCGCGCACCACGCTCGCGCTCGCGCTCGGGGTGCCACGATCCTCCGGGAGCCGACCGACTTTTCCTACGGAGAGCGGCAGTACACCGCCGAGGACCTGGGCGGGCATCACTGGACGTTCTCGCAGTCGATCGCCGACGTGGCGCCGGAGGATTGGGGCGGCACCTCCGGCCCGGGGCTGCGTCGATCGCCCTGGGTCTGATGAGCGCCATCTCGGTGATGCTGATCGTCCCCGACGCCGACGCGGCGATCGCCTGGTATCGGGACGCGCTCGGGGCGCAGGAGCTGTGGAACCTGGGCGGGGTGGCCGGTCTGCACGTCGCCGGCGCGCCGTTCTTCCTGCACGAGGTCAACCAGGACAATCCGGCCGAGACGAGCCCCGGCCGCGCCGGCGTGACCAGTGTCCGCATCGAGCTGTTCGTGGACGATCCCGACGCGTTCGTCGCGCGGGCCGTCGCCGCCGGGGCCACGCCGGGATCGCCGGTCGTCGACCACCAGATGCCCTGGGGGCCGCACCGGCAGGGTGGCTTCCACGATCCGTTCGGGCACAAGTGGTCGGTCGGCGACCGCTCGCCGCTCGGACCGCACTGACTAGTCCATACGCCCGACCCCCTGCCCCCCGGCGGGGGCCAGCGGGGGGCACGCGGCGCGCCGGGGGGCAGGCTTCGCGGAAGCTCGCGACACTACGGCGGGTGGACAACCGGCACATCGCCGACCGCCTCGACTCGTTCGCGGCGCTGCTCGAGCTGTCCGAGGCCAACCCATACACGGTGCGGGCGTACCGCCGCGCGGCCGAGACGATCCGCGCCGCGCCGCTCCCGGTCGCCGACCTCGTGAGGGCCGGCCGGGTCCGCCAGCTCCGCGGCATCGGACCGGGGATCGAGGCCCGGCTGCGCGAGCTGGTCGAGACCGGCGAGATCGCCGAGCTGGCCGAGCTCGAGCGCGATCTGGCGCCTGACATGGTCGGCCTGGGCCGCTACCTCGGGCTGAGCGCCAAGCGCTCGATCGAACTGTCCCGCGCGCTCGGCGTTCGCACCGCCGAGGAGTTCCGCGCCGCGGCGGCCGCGGGACGGCTCGCGGCCGTGCCCGGGATCGGGCCGAAGACCGAGGCGAGACTGCTCGAGGCGCTGGCCGGCGAGCACGAGCCGCGCCCGCGCCAGGGGCTGCTTCTGCACCGCGCGCGTGAGCTGGTCGGCGGCGTGGCGGCCGCACTGGGCGGCGAGGTGGCCGGCGACGTGCGGCGCTGGCGTGACTCCTGCGAGCACCTTGCGGTGGTGTGCGCCGCGGCCGATCCGGCTGAGTCCGTGGATCGTTTCGCGAACCTGCCCCAGATCGTCAGCCTGATCGAGCATCACGATTGGCGCGCCGTCGGCGTGACCGTGGACGGACTGCCGATCGAGCTGACCGTCGCCGCGCCGGAGCGGTTCGGGACCGCGCTGGTAAGAGCGACAGGCGCATCGGCGTACGTGGCCGCGCTCGGGGCGCTGCCCGAGGCGGCCGATGAGGCCGACGTGTACGCCGGGCTGAATATTCCCTGGTGCCCGCCGGAGCTCCGAGAGCAGCCCTTCAACGGCGAGCCCCCGAAGCTGCTCGAGCTCGCCGACATCCGCGGCGACCTGCACTCGCACACCACCTGGTCGGATGGCCGAGCCAGCGTCGAAGAGATGGGCCGGGCGGCGCTCGAGCGGGGCTATGAGTACCTGGCGATCTGCGATCACACGCCGGCTGTCGGCGCGGTTACCGGCCTCACCCCCGATGACGTCCGCCGCCAGGCCGAGGAGATCGCCGCGGCCAACGAGGTCCTGAAGCCGTTCCGGATCCTTCGCGGGATCGAATGCGACATCCTGCCCGACGGCCGGCTCGACCTCCCCGACGACGTCCTCACCGAGCTGGATTGGGTGCAGGCCAGCGTGCACGGAGGCCAGCGGATGCCGCGCCGGGAGATGACCGCCCGGGTCGAGGCAGCGCTACGTAACCCGTACGTGCGCTGCCTCAGTCACCCCAAGGGCCGCTACATCAACCGCCGCCCCGAGAACGCGCTCGACCTGGACCGGGTGTTCGAGGTCGCGCTCGAGCAACGCGTTGCGCTCGAGGTCAACGGGCTGCCCGATCGCCTCGACCTGAGCGGCGAACACGTTCGCGAGGCGCTGAACGCCGGGATCGAGATCGTCTGCTCGACCGACGCCCACTCGATGCGCGGGCTGGCCAACATGGACTTCTCGGTGGCCACCGCCCGGCGGGGCTGGGCCACCGCGGCGGCGGTGCTGAACACCCGGCCGCTGGCGGCGATTCTCAGGTGATGTAGAGAACGGCAGCGTGGCTCCGACATACGGGTGAACCCACCCACCAACTACCAAGGAGACTCGTGATGAGGTTCATGTTGCTGCAGAACTACGGGCACATCGAAGGCGTGGAGCCGATGCACCGGTGGACGCCGGAAGAGATCCGGGCGCACATCGCCTTCCAGCAGCGGATCAATGCGGAGCTGACCGAGCGCGGAGAGCTCATCGATGCCCAAGCGCTGACCGGCCCCGAGGCGGCCAAGCTCGTGACCTACGGGGGGACCGGCGAGCCCGTCGTGACCGACGGCCCGTTCCCCGAGTACAAGGAGCTGCTCGCCGGCTACCGGATCATCGACGTCGAGTCGCTCGAGCGGGCGATCGAGGTCGCGGCCCAGGTGTCCGCCGCGCCGGGTCAGAACGGCGTCCCGATCAAGCAGCCGATCGAGCTGCGCGAGGTCATGGCGCCGCTCGGCCCCGAGGCGTGAGACCCCCACACCCCATCGAGGACCTGCTGCGCGACGCCGCGCCGCAGGTCCTCGGCGCGCTGGTGCGCCGCTACGGCAACTTCGCCGACGCCGAGGATGCCGTGCAGGAGGCGCTCCTGGCGGCGGCTACCCAGTGGCCGGCCCAGGGCACGCCCGAGAACCCCATCGGGTGGCTGGTTCAGGTCGCCTCCCGGCGTCTGATCGACCAGCTGCGCAGCGAGAGCTCGCGCCAGGAGCGCGAAACGGCATACGAGCGGTCGGGTCCGGAGCGCCCGGACTACGACGACACCGTGACGCTGATGTTCATGTGCGCTCACCCGGCGCTCACGACGGGCTCGGCCATCGCGCTCACCCTGCGGGCGGTGGGCGGCTTGACCACGGCCGAGATCGCCCGGGCTTTCCTGGTGCCCGAGGCGACCATGGCCCAGCGGATCAGCCGGGCCAAGCAGAGCATCAAGCAGTCGGGCGTCGCGTTCGCGAGGCCGACCGGATCGCAGTGGCCGGTCCGGCTCGCCTCGGTCCTGCACGTGCTCTACCTGATCTTCAACGAGGGTTATCTGACCGGGAGTGGTGACGAGTTGGCTCGGGCTGAGGTGTCGGGCGAGGCGATCCGGTTGACCCGGATCGTCCGGCTGGCCCTGCCCGACGACCCCGAGGTGGCGGGCTTACTCGCGCTGATGCTGCTCACTGAGGCGCGGCGCCCGGCCCGCGCCGGTGCCGGCGGCGAGCTGATCCCGCTCGCCGAGCAGGACCGAACCCGGTGGGACCGGGACCTGATTGGCGAGGGCGACGCGCTGATCGCCGAGGCCTGGCGCAAGGGGGCGGTCGGCCCGTATCAGGTCCAGGCGGCGATCGCCGCGCTGCACGATCAGGCCGGCGGGGCCGCCGACACCGACTGGCGGGAGATCTTCGCGCTCTATGGGCTGCTCGAGCGGATGACCGGCAACCCGATGGTCTCGCTGAGCCGCGCGATTGCCGCCGCGATGGCGGATGGCCCGGGGTCCGGGCTGGCCTATCTGCGCCCGCTCGAGGCGCGTCTGGCCGGTCATCACCGGCTCCACGCGGTCCGCGCACATCTGCTCGAGATGGACGGGCGCCTCGAGGATGCGATCGAGGACTACGAGGCGGCCGCTCAGCGCACGGCCAGCGTCCCCGAGCAGCAATACCTGATTATGCGTGCCGCTCGCCTGAAACAGTCACTCAAGTTTACTTGACTATCTACGCCATTAGAGTAAAATTCACCGCGAATCGAATCTGACGAAGGGACGCAAGATGTCGGACCATGACCGCAACCTGCGCGCCGCCGACGACGATCGCGACGCCGTGGCCGAGACCCTGCGCGAGCAGCACCTCGCGGGCCGCATCGACACCGACGAGCTCCAGGAACGAATCGAGCGGTGCTACGCGGCGAAGACCTACGCCGAGCTGGACGTCCTGCTTGCTGACCTACCGGGAGAGGAGCGGGAGGTTTCCGCCCGCCGCGGGTGGGGCGCGCCACGGGTCGCACTGCTACCGCTGCTCCCGCTCCTGATCGCTGCCCTCGCGCTCAGCCACGGTCGAGCGCTGTGGCTGGTGTTCCCGCTGGCCTTCTTCTTCATCATCCGGCCGTTCCGGCGGTGCGCAGTCAGATCGACTACTTGACCCGGCGCACCGACGGCCGCGTCCCGGTTAGCTCGCTCGAGCCCGCGACCGGCGGCTTTCGCAGCAACTCCTCCAGCGCGGCGAACGCCCGAGCATCCATCCGCTGGGGCACGTCGGCGCGCATCAACTCGAGCGCTTCGTGCCACGGATAGGCAGGCCGGTAGGGCCGGTCGGAGATCAGCGCCTCATAGACATCGGCAACGGCCAGGACGCGCATCGGCATGGTGAGCGCGTCACCAGACAATCCCCGCGGGTACCCACTGCCGTCGAGGCGCTCGTGGTGGGCGCTGGCCACGACGGACAGCTCGACGAAGCTCGCCACCTGGCCGAGGATCTGCTCGCCCAGCAGTGGGTGCTCGCGGAACCGGGCGCGCTCCTCGTCGGTCAGCGGTCCCGGCTTGTCGAGGATCCGGCTCGAGATCGACAGCTTGCCGAGATCGTGGAGCAGCGCGGCGCGGCGAAGCCGGCGAAGCGCCAACTCGTCGAAGCCCATCACCTGGGCCATCCCGATGGCGATCGCGCAGACTCGATCGCAGTGCTCGTGCGTCCACGGCGACTTGGCGTCGACGACGGCGGCGAATCCTTCCGCGATTTGATCGAGCCGGGCCTCGTCGGCGGTCAGTATCCGGTCGGGTGGCTCCACGACGGACACGTCAGGGTCCTTCAGCGAAGCCCAGAACTGGGTGTCGAGCCGAAACGAGCGCAGGGCTTCGACCAGCTCAGGGTCGAACCATTCTCCGCTGCGCTTGTGTGCCACCCGGTACGCGGCGCGCGTTCCGCCGGTGGCGTGGAACACCTCGACCGTCTGCGCCAGGCACAAGATCCTGGCCGCAAAGGGGATTTCGGCTCCGCCCAGCCCGCGTGGCTGCCCGTGCCCATCCCAGTGCTCGTCGAGGGCACGGATCGCCTCGGCGGTCGCCCGCGAGAAGCCGAGCTTGAGCGCGATCTCGGCGCCCCGGTGACAGCGCGCCTTCATCAGCGATCGCGTCACCTGGCCTTCGTTACGAATCGCGCGCAGCCGGGCCGTCCGCTCGGCGATCGATCCGCCGGGGGCGACGGTCTTCAGCGACCAGACGAAAGCATCGAAAGGGCGCGCCCAGTTGACCCGCTTCGACGTTCGTTTGGCGACCTGGTCGTCGGCGCCGAACAGGGCCGCCATATGGGCGGCGTTGGCCGAGCAGCCGGCGTCCTTGAGCAGGAGCGCGTAGAACAGGTCCGAGCGGGAATCGGCATCCAGGTCGATCACGTCGGCGATGCGCATGCCGATCAAGCACGATCGCACCGCGTGCCCCTGAGGCTCCCCCTCGGCGATATCCAGTGCCCGGGAGAGTGCGCCAATCAACTCGGATAGCGCGATCTCATGCGAGCCGGCCATCACTCATGGAGTATCGCGGCGGGGCGGGCCACCGGCAAGCGGGATGGACGAACGTCCGGAGGGCGCGATCAGCTGGGCCCGGCGTTGGCGCCCAGGGCGTTCAGCCAGTTGCGCATGTTCGCGCCCGCCGGCGTGACCTGGCCCTCCTCGTAGCCGGACGTGGCGCGGGCGAGCGTCACGCCGTTGAGCGTCGACCAGCCGTACTCGATGCCCGTACCCGATCGCGCGTAGCGTGCGATCACCTGGCCCTGCTGGAGGAGCGAGCCTGGGGGCGCGATGTCGGTGATCTCCTCGGCCACGAACTGCACCTTGCCGGCGTCCGGCCCGTCGAGCAGCTCGAAGTAGACCAGCGGCTGGCCCGCATACCAGTCGGGGATGATGGCCAGGATCTTCACTGGACAGGGAGCCAGGATCGGCGCGCCGACGGGCATGTTCGCGTCGACGCCCTGATCGGTGCGCTCCCAATGATTGACGTACTGGAGCGGGTCGATGTAACTCGCGTTGTTCACGCTGACCGCGACGTGCTCCTGGCGGAGCTCCTGCTTGACCACCGCTAGCGGGGTGGCATGAGCGTTGGGATCGCCGATCGGGTCCTGCGGCGTGACCGCCTGCGCCTGCGCTCCCGCTGTCGGGTCGATTGCCTGGGGATGCGCCCTGGGGATCGCCGCGGCCAGCGACGTGGTCTCGGTGACGGTTGTCGCGGAGCCGCATCCGGCCAGCGCCAACATCGCACTCGCAACGAGTACGGCTAGAACGATCGAGGAGGCCTGCCTACAACGCTGAAACATTCCCTCGTCCACGAGCGAGAGCTCAACCAGACACGTTAACAGTCGGCATCTGGCGCGAACCCCATTAGCGGTTTGTACGCTCCCGTTTTTTTTGAGCGGCGGCTGGGAGGCTGGCGATGACGGATCTGGGCAAGCGGTTGGTGGCCTTGACGGCAGGGGCGCTGTTGCTCCTCACCGGTGCGGCAGCGGGGCGGCCAAGCGCCGCGCACCGGACGGGCCGCGCTACCGGAGCCGGGACGATCGCGTTCTCGCACGCGGTGGTCGTGGACCAGCAGCGGCCCGGATTCGAGCCCGATGTCAAGGTCGACGGGAACGGGACCGTCTACTCGAGCGTCCCGTTCGGATTCTCGACCACGCAGAGCTTCGTCTGGGCCTCCCGCGACCGGGGCAACACCTACCAGTTCGTGCCGGGGATCGTCGGCCCGGGCAAGCCCACCACATGCGTCGGAGGCGGGGACACCGACCTGTACCTCGACCCGGGCAACGCGCTCTATTTCTCTGACCTTCAGGGCCTCACCAACATCTCCAACAGCGTTAGCACGGACGGCGGTGCGACGTGGTCGACCAACTGCGCCGGCGCGCCGAACACGCCCGACGACCGCATGTGGTTCGCCGGGACCGGCTCGCTGGCCGGCGGGAACCTGAACCTGTACCAGGACTACGACGCGGTGGACAGCTCGGTGACCGGCGGCAACCAGCTGGTCGAGACGATCTCGCACGACGGCACGACGTTCACCCCGGTCCTCAACACGAGCCCCGGCACAGACTGTCTGGGCGCCGGTCTCGCCGACTGCGTCACCGGCAACGAAGGGATCTCGGGCAACCAGGTCGGCGATCCGGCCACCGGAAACGTGTACATCGCCCACACGGCGACCAACGGGAGCGGCGGCACTCCGGGCGTTGCGGTCTCAGAGGGCAAGATCACCCCGGGCACGCCGACCACTGCGACCTGGACAGAGAGCCCTAGTCTCGACGCCCCCCTGTGCCCTGATGCGAGCTGCGTTGACTTGAGCGGCAACCCCGAAGAGCTCGCCGGCGAGAACTTCGCCAGCATCGCCCGCGACTCCGACGGCTACTTGTACGTCGCCTTCACCGCCGGACCGCTGGACCACGCTTCGAACTCGGACCCCAACTTCGGTGCGCTCACCGCTCCCGAGCAGATCTACGTCGTGCACTCGCTCGAGCCTGCGGGCGCCAATCCTGCGGCGCTCACGTGGTCGGCTCCCACGCGGATCACCAGCGTCGGCACCAACACGTTCCCGTGGATCGTGGCCGGCAGCGGCGGGCGGGTCGATGTCGCCTGGTACCACACCGACACGACCAGCGAGCAGGGGACGTGCGCGAGCGGTTCGGGCACGTGCACGCTCTATGGAGCCGGCAGCTTCCACAACGCGGAGTGGTCGGTGCAGATGGGCCAGAGCCTGGGCGCCAACAGCTCGACCCCCGCCTACACCACCGCCAGCGTCAGTGAGACCTTCGTCAAGCACGGTCAGATCTGCACGAACGGGATCGGCTGTGCGACCGGAGGCGACCGCAGCCTCGGCGACTTCCTCCAGGTGACGATCGATCCGCAGGGCGCCGCGGTGGTCTCCTACGTGTTCGACACCTCGGCGGACACCTCGGCGGGCGAGGACGCGGGCCCGGAGGTGATCAGCCGGCAGCTCAGCGGCCCCAGCCTGCTCGCCTCGGTCGGCTCGGTCAGCCAGAACGGCGGACCCGGGCTGGACATCGGGTTCGTGTCGGATCCAACCGGCGATGCGTTCTACCCGGCTAACGGGAACCGGACGGCAGCGTCCAGCAACCTCGACCTGACCGGCGCGTCGCTGGCCAACGGCCCTAACAACACGCTGATCGCGACGATCAACGTGCGCAGCCTGAAGAGCCTGAGCGTCCCGGCTTCTCTGGCCGGGCCCGACGCGAGCTGGCTCATGCGCTGGACCGTGGTGAGGCCCGGAGCGACCGGCAACGGCGACAGCTACTACGCAGGCATGGACAACAATGCCGGCGCGGGCGGCTCGGGCAAACCGACGTTCTTCGCGGGCGACACCGTCGGGATTCCGCCCGCCAACGCCGCCGAGCACACCAAGTACCTGTCTTATCCGCAGACGCATGTCTTGAGTCCGTCGCAGGCGTCGTATGACGCGAACAGCGGCACGATCACACTGACCATCCCGCGCTCCGACGTGGGCAGCCCGAGCGACGGGACCGCGCTGTACAGCATCGCCGCGTTCAGCGCGACGTCGACCACGCCTCAGTCGGCCGGCACGCTGTTCAACCTGATCGACGCGACGCCCACGTTCGAGCTCGTGGTCGGAGCACCCGGGACCGTTGGGAGCACGGGCGGGGCCGGCGGTCGCGGCGGGGGCGGGAGCCGCGTCTGTCAGAAGGCCACCGGCCGCCTGGCTGGGCGCACGCTCGGGCGTCTGAAGCTGGGCGTCACCCGCGTCCAGGCGCGCAAGCTGTTCGTCCACTGGTCGACCCGTAGTCAGCGCGACGACATGGACTTCTTCTTCGTGTGTCCGAAGGGGATCCGGGCCGGCTATCCGTCCGCCGCTCTGCTCAGATCGCTCTCCAAGCGGGAGCGGCGCGCGGTGAAGGCACGCGCCGTGATCCTGCTCACCGCCAACCGCCACTACGCCCTGCGCGGCGTGAAGCAGGGTGCGCGGCTGGCCAAGGTCCGGCGGCGGCTCCACCTCTCCCGCGCGTACAAGCTCGGTCTGAACACGTGGTACCTGGTGCCGAACGGACCCAGCCGCGGCGTGCTCAAGGTGCGCCACGGCGTCATCCTGGAGATCGGCATCGCGAACAGGCAACTCACCGCGGGCGGCCCCCGGACGATCATCCGGTTCCTCAAAGCGTTCCGCTGAGAGGCCGGTGCGGTCTACCCTGTCTGCGTGTCCGAACGCGTCGTCTACGTAAGCCGCCTGACCCGGCTGGCGCTGATCGGGGCGGACGGAGCCGCCATCGGCCGGGTTGTCGACGTGGTGCTCGATCTGGGCGGGCGCCCGCCGCGGGTCAACGGGTTCGTCGTCGCGGTGGGCCGCCGCCGCGTGTTCGTCGGCGCCGGCCGGGTGGGCGAGATCGAGAGCGAGAGCGGCGTCCGGCTGCGGCGCGGCTCGATCAACCTGCGTCAGTTCGAGCTGCGTCAGGGAGAGCGGCTGGTGATCGGCGAGCTGTTCGGCCGCCGCGTGCGAGGCGATCGGGTGGTCGACGTCGGGATCACGCCGGCCCCCGAGCCGTTCGCCTGGGAGGTGGCCACGATCGCCCTGGGCAGCCGCGGGCTAACCGGCCGCCGCCGCTCGCCCGAGGTGATCGACTGGAGCGAGGCGGGCGAGCTGTTCGCCGATGAGCGCTCGATCGATCGCCAGGCGGCGGCGCTGGGGGGCCTGCATCCAGCCGAGATGGCCGCCGCCCTGCGCCGTCTGCCGCTGACCCGTCGGCGCGTGCTGGCCTCGGCGCTCGAGGACGACCGGTTGGCCGACCTGCTCGGCGAGTTCTCGGCCACACGCCAGGCCGAGCTCCTCGGTGCGATGGACCCCGAGGAGGCCGAGCCGGTCCGCCGCCTGCTCGTCTACCAGCCGGATACGGCGGGTGGCCTGATGACTCCAGAGCCGGTCATCCTGGCCCCGCACGCGACCGTGGCCGAGGCGCTGGCCCGGGTCCGCGATCCCGACCTGCCCGTCCCGCTCGCGGCGCAGGTGTTCGTGTGCCAGCCGCCGCTCGAGACCCCCACGGGGCGCTACCAGGGTGTGGTCGGGATTCAGCGCCTGCTCCGCGAGGCGCCGAGCAAGCCGCTGGCGCGCTGCCTGGACGAGGAGTGGGAGCCGATCGCGACCGACGCGAGCGACCGCGAGGTGGCCGAGCGGCTGGCCGCCTACGACGTGGTCGCGCTGCCGGTGACCGATCCGGCGAAACGACTGGTCGGGGCAGTTACGATCGATGACGTGCTCGACCGGATGCTTCCCGTGAACTGGCGCACCGCCCGGGTGAGTGGCTGATGGCCCGCCGCGACGACCTCGAGACCCCCCGCGGTACCCCGGGCGGACCGTCGTATGACCCCGACGCCTTTGCCCGGTTCGCCGAGAACATGGCCCGCTTCCTCGGCACGGGCCGATACCTGGCCGCGCAGACGATCTTCGTAATTCTGTGGATCGCGCTCAACCTCGCCGCGGTGTCGCTGCGCTGGGATCCCTACCCGTTCATCCTGCTGAACCTGTGCTTCTCCACCCAGGCGGCGTACGCGGCGCCGATGATCCTGCTCGCCCAGAACCGCCAGGCCGATCGCGACCGGGCCGAGGTCGAGCGCGACCGCGAGACCAACGCGCGCTCGTTGGCCGACACCGAGTACCTCGCGCGCGAGATGGCCGGCATCCGCCTGGCACTCGACCGCAAGGCCGACCGTGAGGACGTGAGCGAGTCCCTCGATCGGCTGACCCGCGCGATCGAGCAGACCTACGGCCTGGTCCACACGCCCGACGTGGACAGCATGGACCCCGACGAGGAGCTCGGACAGCCGCAGGACGAGTAGCTCGCTGGCCGGCATCCTACGATTGTCATGTGAGCGCCCGCGTTCACCGGGCTTCGTTCATCGCGGTCTTGACGATGGCGTCGCTGGCGGCCGGGTGTGGGTCGGGTCGGTCGGTGGTGCACACCTCGACGCACGCGGTCCGGCGGACGGTCACCTCGCCGGCCACTCCGGCTCCGCTGATCAACCCCCACCAGCCGCTACCCAGCCCGGGACCAACCGGCGTTCCGGCCGCGGCCGGCGCGGTGAGCGTGATCAGGTCGTGGTCGAACGCGCTGCGCCAAGGCGACATCCGCGGCGCCGCGCGGTACTTCGCGCTGCCCAGCGTGATGGTCAACGGGACCGACTCCACCGGGGAGGCGCTCGTGATCACGATCGCCACGGCCTCCCAGGCGCAGGCGGCAAATGCCACGCTCCCCTGCGGCGCGCGCCTGATCTCGGCTGACCAGCGCGGCCGCTACGTGAACGCGCTGTTCCTCCTCACCGGCCGGCCGGGGCTGGGAGGCACCGACTGCGGCGGCGGCGTCGGCACCACGGCCCGTACCAACTTCGTGATCGCCCACGGGCGGATCGTCGAGTGGCTGCGCGCGCCGAGCGATCCCGGCGACAACGGCACGCCTTCGACGCCTGCCCAACCACCGTCTCCGTCTCAGTCGCCGGGTCCTCTGCCCACGGTCTGACCTACCATCCAGGCGTGGACCGCGATCAGCTGCGCATCCTGCAGGCGCCGCTCAAGGAGCATTACAAGACCGAGCCCGAGGCGGCCCAGATCACCCTGTCAGCCACAGGCGTGCTCGGAGAGGGCGTGACCTGCTCGGTGCAGACCGCTCGGGCGCTGGCCGAGGCCGGACTTCACCCCGCCACCGGGGGCGACGGATCGCTCCTGTGCTCGGGTGACATGCTGCTCGAGGCGCTCGTCGCCTGCGCCGGCGTGACGCTGCGTGCTGTCTCGACGTCGCTCGGCATCGCGGTGGCCGGCGGTCGCGTGCACGCGGAGGGCGATCTGGACTTTCGGGGGACGCTCGGGGTCGATCGCGACGCGCCGGTCGGCTTCAGCGCGATCCGGCTGTCGTTCGAGCTCGAGACTGACGCCGACGAGACCGAGCTGGCCACGCTGAAGCGCCTGACCGAGCGCTATTGCGTCGTGTATCAGACGCTGGCCGGCGGGCCGGCCCTCAGCACCATGGTGAGCGCGGCTTAGCCGTTCTGGCCATGGCCGTTGCCATGGCTGCCGCCGCTTCCGTCGCCGTTCCCGTTTCCATCGCCGTTCGTCTTCCCGTTGCCGTTGCTGCCTTGATCGCTTTGGCTGCCCTGGCTCACGGGAGTGGTCGCCAGCGGGGCGATGACCACGCTGACGTCGGCGTGCGCGTTGCCGTGCCCCTCGGAACTACCGTTGGCGTTGGCGTTGGCGTTGGCGTTGGCGTTGGCGCTGGGGGCTGGCGGGGCGACGGCCGGAGCCGGCGTGGCCGGCTCATGGGCGCTCGACGGGTTCGTCTGGGCCTGGGGCGTGCCGTGACCGTTTGCGAGTCCGTGGCCGTGTCCGTTGCCGAGCACCTTTGTGTGGCCGTACGCGTTCCCGTTGGCGTTCGATCCGTGGGAATGGCCCGTAGGCACCGTTGGAGGCCGGCGCGGGGTGATTGGGGCCGCGGCGTGAACGCTGCCTGGATTGCCCGCGCTCTGCGTGTGTGTGGCGGCGGCGCTCTGAGTTGGTGCCGTGGTCCCGGTTGCGGTCTGTGAGTTCGAGTTGGCGTGGGCGGCGCGGCGGTTCGCGTGCCGGGCGGCGCTTGGCTGTGCGTGGCGCCGACTCGCCGCGGTGGCGTGCATGTTCCGTCGGCGGAGCTTGGCCGGCGATGCCTTCGACGTCGTGGTGGTCTTCGCCGGCCGGTTGGCCTTGACGAGGACGGAGGCGCCGTGCCGCCCGAGTCTGGTTGCCGCGGCGGGCTGACGGGCCGGCGCGCCATAGGCGTGCGAGACCACACGACGCGCCGGTGTGTGGTGCACGACCGGGACCGGAGCGGCCCCGGCGGCAGCGCCGATTGCCGCGGTAGCGGCCGTGGCGGCGGCCACCTTGCTGGCCGAGATCGTGGCGGCGGCAGCCGGATCACCGCTCAGCCACGAAACCACGCGACGCAGCGAGGACGTGATGATCGCCCACAGCACCGTGGGTCGGCTGCCCGAGTAGTAGGCGAGGAACGACCGGACCGCCTCGGGGTCGAGTTGCGTGCCCGCCTCCATGCGCAGGATGTCGATCGCCTTCTGATGCGGGGCGGCATCGCGGTAGGGGCGCGCCGAAGTGATCGCATCGAACGTGTCCGCGACCGCGATGATCCGGGCGCCGAGCGGGATGTCCTCGCCGCGCAGGCGGTCGGGATAGCCGGCGCCGTCCAGGCGCTCGTGGTGGTGCCTGACGATCCGGGTCAGCTCGGGGTCGCCGAGCGCGGCGACCATCGCGGCCCCGTCGACCGGATGGCGCTTGATCACCTCGAACTCCTCGTCGGTGAGCCGACCCGGCTTGTTGAGGATCGCCTTCGGGGTGCGCAGCTTGCCGACATCGTGCACCGCTGCGGCGGCGCGGATCCGGGCCACCTCCTCGTTGGACAGGCCCATCCCGCGCGCGATCATCGTGGCGTGGCGGGCGACCCGCCGCGAATGCCCGTTCAGGTAGACGTCCTGCCCCTCGAGCGCTCCCGCGAGCTGTTGGAGAAGGTGCTCGTGCTGCTCGACCGTTAGCTCGTCGGTCGGCCCGTGGTGTGCAGGGCTGGCGTTGACCAGGGCCAGGAGCCGCGTGGCGTTGGCCAACTCGCGCTCCTGGCGCCAGGTGCGGATCCAGCCCCAAAGCAAGAGCTCACCGAACAGCACGTCGGTGTGGCGGCCTCGCTTACGCCAGTAGGCGCTCCCCGCGGTCGAGGACCCCAGGGACATGACCACAGCCAGTCCAACCGACGCCCATCCGGAGACCAGGCCGGAAGCCCGGAGCCCCAGCGAAATCGCCAGCGGCAGCACCGCGACCACCGTCGTCGCGAGCAGCATATGGGGGAGGTGGCGCCCGGAAGCGGACGCGAAGTAATCGCTGACCACGCTCGCCGGCGGGTCCAGATCCTTCTTGGGTTCGGCCGCGCGCTCCTGCGTGCGAACCGGTGAGCCGTCAATCAACACGTCAGCCATCCATAGCTCGACATGGCCACCAGCAACTCCTCAGGCTTCGAACCGTAGACGACAAACCTTGAGTCATAGGCCCGACCTCGACGCATGTACGGCCCCGAGGGGATCTCGGACCGAAGATCGCCGCGCCGGGCGCGCGGACGGACTACGCTCGATGCACCGGTTGTCACCTTGGGCGTTCCCCGAAGGAGGAAGGATGCGTCGTCTCATCGCTGTCGCAGGGCTGGTTGGTTCCTTTGTGCTGGTCGGCTTCACTGGCTGGGGAGACGCATCGGTGGGCGGCGCCCACGCCGCTTCGACCGTTCCCCTGGTCATCCTCAAGGCAAAGGACGGCGAGACGCTCGCGCTCGCGAAGGTGATCGTCCACGGGCGCGCCTTCCCGTTCCTGATCGACACCGGATCGTCGAAGACCCTGGTCGACAATGCTCTGGCCAAGAGACTTCACCTGAAGACCGTGGGACGCCCGATCAAGGTCACCGGGGTGGGCTGCTCGGAGGGCGCGCGCAAGGTGCGCTTGTCGCGATGGAGCATCGGCGGCCAGCGCCTGCCGAACATCGTGGCCACCAGCTCGATGATCGCCGGCTCGGGCGGGAAGGCGTTCGGACTACTCGGGTCCGACGTGCTCTCTCATTTCGGGACGATCAGCATCGACTACGCGCATGGGCAGCTGACGCTCGGCTGACGCCGGCTCGCCCTCGGGCCAGCCGGCCTTCCATAGCGGTGTACGCTGGGCGTCATGAGCCCCCAGCGCTACTACGAAGTCGTCGATGACCGCCCCGCCGCCCCGTCGCTCGCGCTGCGGCTGGCCACCTCATGGCTCACCAACGCGCTCATACTGGCCATCGTCACAGGCCTGCTCTCGGACGTGACGGTCAAGAACTTCGGCTCGCTGCTGGCCGCCGCCGCGGTGTTCGGTGTGCTCAATACGCTGCTCAAGCCGCTGCTGCGCTTCATCACTTTCCCGCTGGCCATCCTCACGTTGGGCATCGCCTGGTTCTTCGTCTCGATGCTCATGCTGGACATCACCGACGCGATCGTGAGCGGCTTCCACATCGACGGGTTCTGGACGCTGGTCTGGGCAACGGTGATCGTGTGGCTGGTCAACCTGGCGCTCGACTTCATCCCGGGCCCGTGGCAGGTGGCTGGAAGGCGGGGACGCCGGAACCTCCGGCGCGGTCTGTAGCGGCCGCGCCGCTCCTTGGCGCACGCCGCGCGTTCCGCCTCTCGAGGCCGTTCCGCTCCGCGCCACCGTTCCGCTCCGCGCCACCGTCCCGCTCCGCGCCACCGCACCGCTCCGCGCCACCGCACCGCTCCGCGCCACCGATCCCGATGCATCTCTTCCGGGGCCGCGGAACCCGCCACTCGCCCCCGCTCTTGAGGCGAGCGGTGGTTTTGTCGGCTCTGGTACGTGTTTTCGCCCGCTCGGCCAGCCGTGGATGCCGAGTGTGCGATTTGTCGGGTTGCTAGCTTCTCTGCTCCGGCTCGGAGCTGTTTACGCGCGTACCGTCGCCCGCTTTGGCAGCGCCCGCGCGTGGCCCGCCATGCCGGACCAGGGGTCGCCCTCTGCCAGGCGCGGTCCAAGGTTCTTGATCGTCCAGCGGTCGGGCCTGAGCGATCGCTCGGACAGCTCCTCCCAGTGCAGCGGCACCGCCACCGGCGCCTCTGGTTTGGGTCGTGCCGAGTACGGCCCAACTGCGTGCTGGGCGTAGGCGATCCGGTTGACGTCGACGTAGATCCGCTTGCCGCGGTCGGCCTTGCGCCACTCGAGCGTCAAATGCCGCGGATCATCGGCCACCATCTCCTCGGCGAGACCGCGAGCGAAGCCGTGAACCTCCGGGAAGCCGGAGCCGCGCCGCAGCGGACAGACCACGTGGATGCCACGCGAACCGGTGGTCATCGCGTACGGGGTCAGGCCGATGTCGCGCAGCCGGTCGCCGGCGGCTCTAGCCGCGGCGCGGACCTCGGAGAAGCCGCCGCCGGACGGATCGAAGTCGAGCGTGAGTCGATCGGGCTGGTAGGGCTTGTCGGCGCGGGACAGCCAGGTGTGCACGGTGACCACGTTCTGTCCGGCCAGATACACGAGTGTGGCGGCGTCCTGGGCCAGCACGTGGGTGATCGTCCCGCCCTTCTTCGGAACGGTGACGCGCTTGACCCAGGGCGGGAAGTAGCGCGGCACCGACTTCATGAAGAACCCGTCGCCCTCGATCCCCTCCGGATAGGCCTGAAGCGCGAGGGGCCGGTCCTTCACGTAGGGGAGCATGAGCGGCGCGACGCGCTCGTAGTGGCGGGCGAGGTCGAGCTTGGTCAGCTTCGCCTCTGGGAACACCGTGCGGTCGGCGTGGGTGATGCGGACCTGTCGGCGCCCGATCGTGAGCTCCTCGGTCATCCCTCCCGGACCACCTCGCTCGCCGCCTTGTCATCCCTGAGCCCCAGGAAGCGCGGGTGGCGCAGGCGTCCGTCACGAGTCCATTCGGTGAAGCCGATCTGGGCCACGAGCTTGGGGTCGACCCAGGTGGCCTGGCGTTCCTTGATCGCTCCCGGCTCGGCGAAGGGGGGATCGTCACGTTGGAGCTTCCGCAGCTGCGAGCCCAGGTCGTGCAGCGTCTCGGTGTCGAAGCCGGTTCCGACCTTGCCCGCGTATTCGAACCGGCCGCTTCGGTAGTAGCCCAGGAGCAGCGCGCCGAACTCGACGCGCGAGCCGCGCGGCTCGGTGTAGCCACCGATCACCAGCTCCTGCCCGTGCTCGCACTTGAGCTTCAGCCAGTCGCGCGAGCGCGTGGTCACATAAGGGCTGTCGGCCCGCTTGGCGATCAGGCCTTCCCAACCCTTGCGGCAGGCCTCCGCGAACAGGGCCTCGCCGCCGCCGTTGCGGTACTGGGTCCAGCGCACCGGACCGTGGAACTGCAGCGCGCTCCTCAGCAGGCGTTTGCGGGTGCGCAGCGGCAGCGGCCGGACGTCGTGACCGGCAAGCCACAGCACGTCGAACACGTACAGGAACACCGGCACGTGGCGCTGATGGCGCTGGGCCAGCCGGGCGAAGCTCGTCTGCGATCCGTCGAACGCCACCACCTCGCCGTCGACCGCGAACTCCTGGCAGCGCTCGGCGCCCAGCGCCTCGACCAGCTCGGGGTAGCGCTGGTTCTGGCTGATGTCGTTGCGCGAGAGCAGTTGGAGCTTGTCCTCGGTGCGGATCGCGATGCAGCGGATCCCGTCGAGCTTGCGCTCGAACACCCAGCTTGGGTCCGAGAACCTCTCGTCGGTGAGCACCGCCTTCATCGCGCCGGCCGTGCGCGGCGCCGGCGTGGGTGTGACCAGCTCGCGCTCCTCCGCGGTCAGCTTTGCCAGGAGGTCCGTGGCCATCATCCCCCGGCAACTCTATAAACGGGGGTCCGATGCCGGTCTCCGCCCTCCTGCTCGCGCTGGCCGCGGCGGTCGTTCACGCCACCTGGAACCTGCTGCTGTCCGGGACCGAGGACACCCACAGCGCAAGTGCGGTCGCGCTCGTCGTGGGGACGCTGGTGTTTCTGCCGGTGGCGGTGATCGCCTGGCGCTTCTCCTCAACTGCCGTGCCCTACGTAGCCGCGTCGAGCGCGCTCGAGCTCATCTACCTGGCGCTGCTGGCCACGGCGTACTCGGTGGCGGCGATGGGCTTCGTCTATCCGATCGCGCGGGGATCCGCGCCAGTGCTCGTCCTGATCGCCGGCGCAGTCGTGACCGGCGCGCGAGTGTCGGGGGCGGCGGCGGTCGGAGTGCTCCTGGTCGCTGTCGGGATCGTGCTGGTCCGTGGTGTGCGCCAGGCCGGTCGCCTCCGCGATCTCGCACTCGCCCTCTCGGTTGGTGTCTGCATCGCCGGCTACACGCTGGTCGACAAGCACGGCATCGTCCATGCGAACCCGCTCGCCTACCTCGAGGTGGTGTTCGGGCTGACCGCGCTCGTGTACGTGCTCGGTGTGTGGCGTGTCCGCGGCGCCTCCCGGTTGCGCGCCGCGCTCAGTTGGAGCACCCTGCTCGCCGGCATCGGCTTCTTCGGCGCCTACGCGCTGACGTTGGCCGCGCTGCGGCTGGCCCCGGCCGCCTCGGTAGCTGCAGTGCGCGAATCGAGTGTCGTGATGGCGGCCGCAGCGCTGGCCATCGGCGGCCGCGAGGAGATGGGGCCGGCGCGGTTTGCCGGCGCGGCGGTCGTAGTCGCGGGAATCGCCTTGATCTCGCTGGGCTAGTCACCCCCGGATTGACCGTCTGATCCGCCCGCGAGCCCGGCGGGCGGCCAGATCAGCGCATCATCCGTACCGCGTGGTGCGCCGAATGCGCAGTGGGCACCAGATGAACGACGATCACCGCAGCGAGCGCGATCGCCGCAATCCACATCAGCCCTCGAAACATCGAGCTGACCGATGACCAGTTGACGAATAGCAGTGGATGCATCTTTTCCTTTCAATCCTCGTTGACCGCCTGGATGCCGATCGCCGAGGGCCTTCTTGCGAGCTTATTTCGTGGGTGCCTACCCGCTTGAGGGTGGCGCGACGCAGGCCAACCGCTGCAGAGGAAGGGGGGCCACGGCGGCGTAAGGGGCGGCCTCGAAGGCGGGCGCCCGTGAGCTCGACCAACCCCGACTGAGCCCTCCGACCAGGCCCCTTACAATCAGCCTCGCCACCTAGCCCCCATGGTCTAGCGGTTAGGACGCCTGCCTTTCACGCAGGAGATCACCGGTTCGAATCCGGTTGGGGGTATCCCATCCCACGAATCGCCCGCAACTGCGGGCTCTGCCCTCGTCGCCGTGGCTCTTCGTCGACTCGCGCGGGCTCCGATGGAAGCGCTTTGGAAGCGGTTGCGCACGCAACACTCGTAGGGCCGCGCCGGTCGGCGCCGGCGGGCGCTCGTTGAGTCGCTGCCAAGGCGTCGTCGCGACCGGGCGACCGCGCGGAGGCCGCCACAGGAGAGGACCTCATGCTTGATCGAGCGACTCCCTCCGCCTACCCAGCAAAGACGCGCCGTCGTGATGTGCGCTCGGATGCCCGCATCCCGACGGGGCGTAACCCAGCCGGAGGCGACGCTGGAACTGCGCATCCGCCCCGCGAATCGCTGCAGCTACCGCT
>DATIEI010000142.1:0-2443 GCA_035455845.1 Solirubrobacteraceae bacterium | reverse complement strand
CTCGGCCAGTTGCTCGCCGGCCGGCAGGTGGATGGCGATCGCTCGGGTCTCCGCGTCCGAGCGGAGCACGACCGGGTGATGGGCCTCGATCTCCAACGAGCGGACGTCCCAGGTCTCCATCGCGCCCGGACTGTACTCAATCAGGGTCTGGCGCCGAGTGACCGCTGGAGCTCCTCGAGTACCCGGACCACCCGCAGCCCGCTGAACCCATCAGAGCGCGGGCGCCGGCCCGACCGGACGCAGTCGACGAAGTGCTCACACTCGACGCGGAGCGGCTCGACGTTGGGAATCGACGGGGAGAAGATGTCGCCCGTGCGGGTGATGTACTCGCCGTAGCCGCGCGAGCCTTCGTCGAAGCCCTTGTCGAAGACCTGGAGCTTGCCCTCGCGCGCCATGTCGTCGAACGTCGCCATGCGGCGCGAGCCCACGACCGTGAAGCGGCGCTCCTTGTGGGGATCGAGCCAGCTCAGGTGCAGGTGCGCCGAGAGCCCCGAGGGGAAGCGCAGGAAGCAGAACACGACGTCCTCGACCCCGGGTTGCACGTAGGACTCGCCGTGGGCGACGACCTCCGAGGGTTCCTCGCCGGCCAGGTACAGCACGACCGAGACATCGTGCGCGCCGAGGCTCCAGAGCGCGTTCTCGTCCGCCCGCAGCTTTCCCAGGTTCAGGCGGTTGCCGTAGATGTAGTAGATCCGATCGCCCAGCTCGCCCGACTCGGTGAGCTGCTTCAACCGCTGCACGCCCGGGTGGTACTCCAGGAGATGGCCGACCATCAGGACCCGGTCGGCCGCCTCGGCGGCTGCCACCACACGCTCGGCGTCGTCCACCGATTGCGCGAGCGGCTTCTCCACGAAGCAGTGCTTGCCGGCCTCGAGCACGCGCAGCGCGGACTCGGCGTGGCTCGGCACGGGAGTGGCCAGGGCCACCGCGTCGAGCGCCGGGTCACTCAGCACCTCGCCCAGGTCACCGCTGAGCCGCGCCTGGGGGAACTGTCCGGCGATCCGGGTGCGCGCCTCATCCGAGGGATCGCAGCACCAGGCCAACTCGCACCCGTCGATCGCGGCGAAGTTCCGGGCCAGGTTCGGCCCCCAGTAGCCGAGACCGACCACCGCGATCCGGAGGGGGTGCGCGCTCATCCGACGTGCATCCTAAGTGCGGCCACGACGCGCTCCCCAGCGTGGCCGTCGCCGTACAGCGGCGGACGCTCGGCCGGCGGCTCGCGCTGCACCGCCGAAACCGCGGCCGCGGCGTCCAGATCGACGAGCGCGTTCCAGCCGTGATCGACGGTCTCGGTCCACTCGGTCGTCGATCGGAGCGTGACGCACGGCACGCCGGCCAGATAGGCCTCCTTCTGGAGGCCGCCCGAGTCGGTCAGCAGGGCGCGGGCGTGCACGAGCAGCGCGGCGGTCTCGAGATAGCCGAGCGGAGGAGCGGTGATCACCGCCCCCGACCCCTCGAGCCGACCGAGCAGGTCGGCCTGATCCAGCCGCCGGCGGGTGCGGGGGTGAATCGTGAACAGGACCGGCAGCGGCATCGAACACAGCAGTTCCACGAGCAGATGCAACCGCGCCGGATCGTCGACGTTGCCGGGCCGGTGGGCGGTGGCCAGCAGATACCCGCCCGGCTCGAGTCCGCGCGCGGCGATCAGCTCGACCCGCTCAGCGGCCCGAGGCTGAACCTTCAGGGCGACGTCGACCATCACGTCGCCGACCACCTCGACAGCGCCCGCGACCCGCTCCGCGCGCAGATTCGAAGCCGCCACCGAGGAGGAGCAGAGCAGGAGCGACGAGGCGTGATCGGAGAGCACCCGGTTGAGCTCCTCGGGCATCGAGCGATCGAACGAGCGCATGCCGGCCTCCACGTGGGCCACCGGGATCCCCGATTGGGCCCCGGCGAGCGTGCCGGCGAGCGTCGAGTTCGTGTCGCCGTAGACGAGCACGGCGTCGGGCGCCATCTCGCGCACGACGGGCTCCAGGGCACCGAGCATCCGCGCGGTCTGCGACGTGTTGGAGCCCAGCGCCACCCCCAGCTCCAGCTCCGGCGCCGGGAGCCCCAACTCACGAAAGAACACCGCCGAAAGCTCGTCGTCGAAGTGCTGGCCGGTGTGGACGAGCAACTCCTCGGAAGCAGAGCGCAGCCGCGGGGAGACCGCCGCCGCCTTGATGAACTGGGGGCGGTTCCCGATCACCGTGAGGATCTTCATCGCGCGACGGCGCCCAACCGTTCGCGAATCCGAGCCATGACGTCCTCGGCGATCCGCTGTGTCCTCGGACCCGGGGCAGCGAACGCCCGGCCGTCGATCGCCGCCACGGGCTGCACCTCCCGGGTCGTCGAGGCCAGGAACGCCTCGTCGGCGCCCAGCAGCTCGTCGAGCGTGCACGACCGCTCGATCGCCCCGGTCACGGCCAGCACGACGGACCGGGTGATCGAGGCCAGGATGTGC
>DATIEI010000141.1:0-7894 GCA_035455845.1 Solirubrobacteraceae bacterium | reverse complement strand
GTGCGGAGGCGGCGGTCGAGCGGCGGCGACAGGCCGAGCAGAGAGAGCAAGAGCAGATCAACCGCGAGATCGCGACGACCGAGCGCAAGATCGCCAGCGAACACGCGAGCGAGACCGCCACGCCAGACAGCCCCAGGCGAGAAAGCGCACACGACGCGGACTGACCGGGCTGCGCTCGGGCGGCCCGCAGGACAAGGCTTCCCGCGGCTCGCGGTGCTGTCGCTCAAGGCACCGAAGCAGCACCGCAGGCTCATCAGGGGCGCGTGACTGCCTGGGACAATCAGCAGGCGTTGGCGACTCCGGTCTACGATGCACGGGCCGCCGGAGCGCAGGGCGCGCGAAACCGGGCGCCGTGAGCCGAGTTCGGGTCGGCGCTGTCTGGCTCAGCGGCCATTGAGCGCTCTCACCGAGAGGGCAGCGATGTCGTCGGTCGGTTCACCCCCTTGAGAGTGGAGCGCATAGGTCAGGACTTGCTCCGCGACCTCGTCGGCCGAGCGGCCGGCGCTCGCGCCGAGCAGACGTAGCAGACCTCGCTCGCGAACGGGCGCGTCGGCGCGGCCGACGTCGGTCACGCCGTCGGTGTACATGAGCACCAGCTCTCCAGGCGCGAGCCGGAACGTCTCCTCGTGGTACTCCGGGTCCGGGAAGGCGCCGAGGAGCGGCCCGCGCGCGGCGTTCACCGTCTCGACGCGCCCGTTCTCGCGCACGAGTATGGGGGACGGATGACCGGCGTAGGAGAAGCGGCGTCGAACCCGCCGTCGACCGGGCACAGCCGCAGGTAGCAGGCCGTGCAGTAGAGGCGCTCGGTGGCGTCGGCATGCAGCACCTGATTGAGGAGGGAGAGGTTGGCGGCGGGATCGGAGCCGAGCATCGAGGCGGTCCGCAGGGTGTGGCGTGCCAGCGCGGTTGAGGCGGCTGCCTCGGGGCCCTTTCCGGCGACGTCGCCGATGATCGCCGTCCAGGCGCTCAGGTCGCTGCGGAATATGTCGTAGAAGTCGCCGCCCACCTCGATCTGATCACCGGCAGCCTGAAAGCGGGCGGCGACCTCGGCTCCCGGGATGGACGGCAGCGCTCGGGGGCGAAGGCTCGCCTGGAGGACCTGGGCGATGTGCGAGCGCTCGGTGTACAGGCGGGAGTTCTGAATGTGCAAGGCGGCTCGCGCGGCCAGGCTGGTGATGAGTTGGAGGTCCTCCGGCGTGAACCGCCGGCCGGAGTCGCCCAGCACGAAGGTGAGCGCGCCGAGCACCCCGGAGGGCGTGGTCAGCGGCGCGATCGCGTAGTGGCGGACGTTGAGGTTCTCGAGCAGGCGCCGGTGCTCCGGATCCTCGGCGGCGGCACCAATCACCTCCGGGGAAAGATCCTCGACAAATTCGACCCGCCCGGTCCGGATGACGTTGGCGGCTCCGCGAGGACGCGCGATATCCCGCGGATAGTGCCGGACGAGCTCCCAGGCCACCCGCTCGCGCTCCGGATCGCTGTGCGCGACCGCGACCACCCGCAGCCGCCGGTTCTCGACGGTGGTGAGCGAGGCCCAGTCGGCGAGATCGGGCACGGCGCTTCGCACCACCGCCTCCAAGGTGGTCTCCCAGTCCATCGACTGCGCCATCCGCCGGCCCGCCTCGGCCAGAAGCGAGATCCGTTCCCGGCCCAGCTCCGCCTCCTGCCGGGCCCGATCGGCTCGGGCCCCGCGGCACCCGACGGCCACCGAGCGGCGCTTATCGAGCGCGAGCTCGGGGGAACGATCGGCCACGAAGACGCGTTCGGCTTCAGCGCGTCCAGCTCGGGTGCCAGGAACCGTGGGTCTGCGAGGGCATGCAGATGCGGCCGCCGGGCGCCCAGCCTCGGAATGGCTGAGCGCAACATCGGCGAACGCGCCCCACCCGCGTTAGCTGCAGTTCGCGATCGTCCGAAACGCGTCCGGGGGCAAGCCGCGATCCGTGCGATACGGGCGAGGGAGCGCGAATGGTCGCAAGTCGTTCGACGGGACGCCGCCGAAGGGAGAAAACGCACAGCTTCGGCCGGGGGACGGGCAGCCAACCGTCGGCGTCCAGTGAGGACGGCGGCTGCGGGGTCGGGCGAGTAAGGCGGGCGGAGGGCGCCGGGGGAGCCGCCCGTCCTTACCGCGACCAGCGAGGGCGCCGGGGGAGCCGCCCGTCCTTACCGCGACGAGCCCTGGTACCGGCTACCCCTGCTGGTCAGTGCGCCGGCTTCTTGTCGGAGCCGAGGCGGGGACCCGTCCGCTCGAGCTCGAACCACACGTGGGTCGTGCCCTCGTGGATCCCCCACCGACTCGCCTCGGCCTCCACGATCCTAAGCCCGTGCCCGCCGACGTCCTCGAAATCATGCTCTGTGACCGTGCGCTCGAAGCCGTGGCCCTGGTCGATCACCTCGACGAGCAACCGGTCCTGGTCCAGCTGGGCACGCACGCTGATCTTGCCCTGACCATGCATCAGGGCATTGGTGACCAGCTCACTGGTGAGCAGCGCTGCCCTCTTAAGCTCCGGCACACTGACGGCCGAACCCAACCAGTCGAGCAGCCGGCGCCGCGCGCGGCGCGGCGCGTCCGCCGTCGGCGGGAGGTCGAGCTCAAATTGCGCGGACACGAACCGGCCCTCGGCGATGGCGGCGAGCTGAGGCCTGGACGGTTGGCAACCGCGGGCCGGCGAATTGGGACCGAGCGCCGCGCGCGCGCCGCACCATCATGGGCAAGCCCATCGGATCTGGCTGAGCGCCGCGGTCATCAATGCTGCGCCGCGACATCGCCGAGAACCCTTCTCCTTTAGGTCGCGGGCTTCCCAGCCAGAAGCCCATGTGTGCGCCGGCCCCTCGCCATTACCCAGCCGGGACGTCCGCAACCGAAAAACCTGAACGATCAACAGGCCGATCAGGCGCGTCCAGCTGCCGAGCCTCGTTTCTCGCGCTCGTTGCAGTCGTGCAACCGTTAGGCGGCGGGCCCGCCGGCGTCCGGGAGCACGTCGAGCGCGGGGGTCTCAGCGAGGATCGATGATCGGGCGAGGTCGGGAATCCACACCGGCTGGCCGGTCCCGAGACCGGCGCCGCAGACCGGTTCGTCCTCGCTCATGACCTCGAAGTAGTCCCGGACCCGGCCGGTGAGACCACGCTGGGCGACGAGCCGCGGCGCACCCGTGGTGCGGACGGCGAGATGAGCGCTGGCCAGGTCCCAGGTCGAGGACGATCTCGATCGCATTCTGTCCGGTCCGCTCGAGCGCGAGGTGCGCCGCGGCCGCCGAGGCGCAATCGAGCTCGCCGGCGAGCAGGACGGTCGTTCGCTGTCCCCGGGAGAATCCACGCGGGCGCGAGCCACGTCTGGTTCGAGCTCGAACGTCCCGGGCCACGGCTCGGGACCGACCCTAGGCCCGTGAGCTAATTCAACTCCGGACGGACGGACCGGCGGGGTCTTTCATGGTTTAGCCGGTCCGGGCGAGGCGGACGACTGCCGCGGGGACAGCGCGGTCGGCCAGTTCGAGCAGGCGCAGTTGCGCCTCGGCCGGCCTACGCGGGAGCACCGTGCCCGATATTCGAGGCGAGCTCGGGCGGTACAGCGCAAGCGGGAGCGGTCCAACCGAGCGCCCGATGACGTGCGCCCACCGTGCGACGGTGGCGTCGTCCACCTGTCCGCCGGCGAGGACCACGACGTCGGGGCGGTGCACCGATGCGGCGTCACCGATCCCGCAGAGCACTCGCGCGGGAAGGCTGAGCACCCTCACACCGGCGCGCAGGCAGAAGAGCTCAAGCGCGCGAATGCAGGGAGCGTCGAGATCGAGCTCGTCGCGCAACGCGTGGCCGAGCAGGATCGATAGCTGCGTGTTCGGAGGCGGCGCCAGGCGCGCGGCGCGGCGCAACCAGTCATCGGCCCACCACGCGGAGAACGCCCACGCGGCCGAGTCGGTGCCATGCCGGCTGACGATCTCGTCCAGGCTGGGCAGCAAGACCTCCTCGACCGAGCCCTCGACCGACCGTAGCGCCAGCGCCGTCTCGATCGCGCGATCGGCACGTTCGCGGTCGTAGGCGAGCAGCGCACGGACGAGCGAATCGGCGTCCGCGGCCAGACCCGCCCGCGCCCGCATGACGGCCGCGGAGATCGATAGGCCTTCCTGGAGAGCGTCTCGCAGCGCCGCCACCTCACCGTGCGTGTAGTGCCGATGGCCGCCGTGCGAGCGCTGCGGCTTGGGAAAGCCGAACCTCCGCTCCCATGCCCTCAAGGTGCTCGGGCCGACGTCGAGCAGGGCTGCCGCTTCAGTGGTCTTGAGGTAGCGCATGGCGAGACAGAGAACCGTCGTCTGCCCGCGCCGACAGCTCAGTTATCGACCGCCACGCCCAGAGCTTGAGGCCCAACCACCAAGATCAGGGTTTTGCGGGGCCGTGGCGCTGGGAGTCTGCGGCGCAACACCATCATCCAGCCTCCGCCGGACGCACACCTCTGCCGACAGGACTCCCGGGGAGGCCTTCTCCCGCCGCAACCCCCGAGGCCGACGACCCGGCCCCACGGCGAGGGTGCATTCTTTCCCGACTCACTCGGCGTCGAACCAATACCCACCATCTCGGCGCCTCACGGACGCACACCCCCGCGAGGACAAATGCAGCTCAGAGCCTAGCCGCACATCACAGTCGCGCTCCTCGCGCCACGAGTGCGACCGACGGCCAGCGCCCTCTGCTCGCCGCGCAGCGGAGGGAGGCTTGCCCTTGCTTTCAGAGACGAGCCGTTCTCGGAGCTGGGCAGGCGCGGATCGGTGCGGCATTCAGCTTTAAGGCGCCGGGCGCGACGCGTGGAATGCAAGGGCGCTCAGCCATCCGAATCCGGTGGCGATCGAGATGCGCTGAAATAGACCTCCGCGTGGAACGAGGCTCGGCGTACCGCCGAATGCCGCGCCGAACAGCGCGCTCGCGCTAGCCATACCAACCGCTGAAGCAGCGCAATACCCCGCCCAGCGATACTCCCGCCGACGGACGGCAGAACCCGCGCAGACCAGGGCCGCTACCGGAAGACCGACGAAGATCGGGATCGCGCACAGGTTGTGCAGTTGGCCACCCCGGGTTGGTGCGACTTCTGCGACTGCGGCGCCGGCGCCGGCGCCGGCTGCAGAGTGCTCGGGCGGGAAGCCAGCAACAGGATCGGTCACGAACACTCCAGAGCCGATCAGCCCAACGCCGGCCGCCAACACCAGCCCCGGAACCACCGCGGGCCCGACCCGTCGACTCGGGCGCCGCGCAAGGCCACGTGCCGCAGCGCCGTAAAGCCCACCCACAAGCATGAAGTTCGCACGCTGACCCCAGCCCTCGCGGCCGACCGCCAGGGAACTCACCGCATGACGTCGCCAGTTATAACCGTCTCTCCTGGCTCCGAGCACCGTAAACACACCCACGAACACAGGGCCGGCGACAACGCCGCAGGTAAGCTCCGTCTTTACGACCAGGCCATCCCCGATCACACCTGCTCCCACCGTGCTCGCGGAACAAAGTCAGGAGCCGGCTCACCACACACTAGGGCCTCAAAGGGACACCCGGGCAAAGGCACGAGGCGAATGACGCGCACTCAGCAGGAGGTCGTTCGGTCGTGATCACGCTCGTGCCCTTGCCAACCGGTAGTCGATAATCGTTGGCTTCATTACACACACCTGGCAAGCGCGGCATCATCCGGAATAAGCCGCACCGCGAATACGTAGGTTAGTCACCAACTAGGCACTCGGGCGAGCGGCGACTGTGCCACCGTGCGGCCGCGCCGTCGCGTGTATCCCGAAGCGACAGACATCCCCGAGGAGGTGACAGCGGCCGAGACTAACCCATCACCGGGGACCGAACTTACAGCGGCAAAGAGAACTCAACCGCCCTGAAGTCGCTTCGTGTCTGCCTCATTGCGACAGCGACGGTGGGCGAGTTCGCTCCGATCGGGCGTTGGCACGCCCTCGTCGTGCCTATGCCGCTCATGGAATCGGTCCGGTCGAGTCCGCTCTTGTTGGTTGTCGGGAGCGACACCCGGCGGCATCGAGCGCGGCGCAGCTCCTCTCCTGCGGGGCTAGAGCATCTCCGGCAGCCCAAACCAGCCTGACAGCGAGCCGTCGAAGGTGACGATGTCGGCTACGGCGCCGTCTGCGATCCGCAGCACGTCGATCGCCAGCGGCGTGTACGCGTCATCACCCGGCCGGCGGATGTAGCAGGCGACGGCGGGCTGGCGGTTGGCGCGCGTGATCAGGCAGCGCATCGAGCCGAACGGCTCCGTTCCGAAGCCACCGTCCACCCAGGACTGCACGACTACGTCGCGGCCCTGCCAGACGCCGGGCTGCGGGGGCATGGAGAAGCGCACGTCCTCGCTGAGCAGCCGCTCGAGCGCCCGTGGATCCGGCGTCTCGCTGTACTCGACGTAGCGCGCGAGGAGCTCGCGCTCGGCGGCCGTGGCGTCGGTGCCGGCCGGCCACTCGCTGCGCTGCTCGGGCAGATGCTCCTTCATCGCCGCCCGCGCACGCTGGAGCGCGCTGTTGACGGCGGGAACGCTCGTCTCGAGCAGGGCCGCCGTCTCCTTCGCCGAGGAGCCAAGCACATCGCGCAGGATCAGGATGGCCCGTTGGAGCGGGGCCAGCCGCTGGATCGCCACGAGGTAGGCCAGCTCGACCGTCTCCTTGGAGACGACCACGGCCTCGGGGTCGTCCTCGTCGGCGGCCAGCTCGTCGAGCAGCTCGTCGGGGTACGGCTGCAGCCACGGCACCTCGCCCGACGCGGTCACGCTGCGGGGGCGCTTGTCGAGCGCGTCGAGACAGGCGTTGGTCGCGATCTTGTACAGCCAGGCCCGCAGCGTCGAGCGCGCGGCGAAGGTCTCACGCCGACGCCAGGCGCGCAGGAACGTCTCCTGGACGGCATCCTCGGACTCTTCGAAAGAGCCGAGCATCCGGTAGCAGTGGAGGTGCAGCTCGCGGCGATGGCGCTCGACGGACGCGGTGAAGGAGGCGTGGTCGAGCTGTGTGTCTGATGTGCGGGTCATGCTCGTGTGACGGCCGGTCCCACAAAAACTAATCGCCACCGGTCATCGAACACGTCGCGCTGGACCTGATCGAGACCAGGACGTTCGCCTTGCGGGTGATCTACGAGCGCTACAGTCGCGCCCGCGTTGAGCCGGACCACTGGGCTCAAAGGCGATCCAGCACGCGCGGTGGGGAGCAGTCCCGGGCCGACGACGACCAGCGGGTGGCCCTTTCGAGACCTGCTTCGCGCGTCGAGTGGCTAGGGGCGCAACTTCGGGGAGCGGAAGCTATCGTGGCCGAATCACAGGCCGCAGCCGCCGTGCTCGTAGATGACTTCGATGAGCCACAGTCCCGGTGGCGGAGATGGAGGGGGTCGGAGAGGGCCGCAAGGACTTCCACTTCGGCAACAACGTGCAGCTGATGAAAGGCCAGACCTACACGGTGCGGGTCACCGAGGCGAATGACCACGCCGTGTTCCACGTGACGGCCGGCTAGGAGCGGACTGCTCGTCGCCCGCGGCCTCTCCAACGAGGAGATCGCCGGCCGGCTGGTGATCAGCCCGCTGACCGCCAAGACCCACGTCCGCAACATCCTGCGCAAGCTCGACTGCCACGACCGCGCCGGGCTCGTGGCGATCGCCTCCGAGAGCGGGCTGATCGCACCCGGCGAGGAGCGGTAGCGACCGCGGTCATTCGGCGGCCCGGATTCCCTCAGAATCGACCGGACTGTCCCGCGCGAGGAGAGGCCCAACGGACCACGCGTGCACGCGTCGTCGCGGGGGAAGTGCTTGATGAAGAAGCTTGGGTGTCGGTAGTCGAACGATCCCAGCGTCTCGTCGCTGCGCCGCCGTCCGCGACGGCGCGCACAGCGCACCCCGACGGCGCGCACAGCGCACCCCGACGGCGCGCACAGCGCACGCC
>DATIEI010000140.1:0-7378 GCA_035455845.1 Solirubrobacteraceae bacterium | reverse complement strand
AGGTGCCGATCCCCGGCGCGCCGGCCGGCGAGCGCCGCGAGGGCCCGCGGCCGCTGCCGCGGCCGGGCCTCGCCGGCGGCACCGCCGAATAGCCTCAGGTTCGGTCGTGGCCGACTTTTCCGGGAATAATTCCCGGTTTCGGCGACCGCTTAGGTCAGCGGCGGGCTCAGTCCTGCCGAGTGGCACTCCGCGAGGCCGTGCGCGAGCGTTGGGGCAGCCGCAAGCTTCGGCACCTCCAGGAAGTGCGGCTTGCGGAAGTTGAAGTAGTTGGTCATCGGGTGGGCGTTGGCGTCACGCAGCGTCATCGCCGGCAGGTTCCACTTGCGCTCGATGAACGCGGTGATCGAGGTGTGGTCGTGGACGACCCGCGAGACGTAGTGCGGCTTGGCCCAGGGGGAGATCACGATCGTCGGCACGCGGAAGCCGTAGCGGTCAAACGCGCCTGGGGGGTCGCCCGGCGCGAGGTCGGGTGGGATCGAGTCCGGCACGATCGCGGGCGGCGGAGGCACGTGGTCGTAGTAGCCGCCGTGCTCGTCGTAGGTGATGAACAGCGCTGTGCGCTTCCAGGTCTTGGCGTGCGTCAGCGCGTGGACGACCTCGGCGATGAACCGCTCGCCGAGCTGAATGTCCTGCGGGTTCTCCTGCGAGGTCGTGCTGTAGTTCGGATCGAGGAAGGTCAGCTGCGGAAGCCGGCCGGCGGCCACGTCGGACTCAAAGCGGCTGAAGTGGCGGACGCGGGGGGACTTGGACGGAGCGCCCGGCACGAGCACGAGGCTCGGGTAGTTCTGGTAGTAGACCGCCCAGTTGATGTTGTGGGCCCCGAGCCGGTCGAAGATCGTGCCGTTGGGCGGTGGGTTGTTCGGGAAGGTGTCGTCGACGGTCCCGAACGAGGTGCCCGCGAACAGGAAGCGGCGATTCGGGAAGGTCTGACCGAGGAGCGAGGAGAAGTGGCGCTCGCCGATCGGGAAATGCTCGGCCAGCGAGTAGGTGAACGGGATGTCGCGCTTGTCCCAGTACTCCATGGCCACCGGCGCGCTGGCCTTCACGAACCCGTCGTTCAGGCCGTTGTCGTAGGCCGCATGGCTGGCGGCCCACGACTGGCTGGGCTCGCCCTGGAGCTGGCAGGGAGAGCTGGCGTGCTGAGCCACAACCGGGTTGCCATTCGCGTCCGGGTTGGCATCGATCGGCTTGCCGCCCCGCACCCGGAACCCGTCGAGCCCCCGGCGCCCCGGGACCTGGTGCGAAACCATCCCGAGCAGGTTGTCGAACGAGTGGTTCTCCATCATGAGCACGACGATGTGCTCGATCTCCGGCATGCTCGGCGTGCCCGCGGGCTTTCCCGGGAACGGAAGGGTGCCAGGCTGGCGCAGGCCGGCCGGATGGGCCACCGGGCGGGCCCATGCGGGTAGTCCCCGGGTGGCGAGCACCGCGGCGCCGCCGGCGGCGGCCCTCAGCAGGGTGCGGCGGGTGAACGCGCCGGGCTCAGACGACGGACTCGCCATATGGGCGGGACACTATCTCCTGAGCATGACCGAGGACGGCAATCAGCCGCATACGTTCGGCCGCATCCTGCTGGGCGCGACCCGAGTGTGGGTCCCAGTGGCGATCGCGGTCGCCGGCGTGGTCGCAATCGTCATCGGCCACGGGAAGTCCGCGGCGGCCGGCGCGGGCGTCGGGTTGGTGATCGTCGCGCTGATCGTGTGGATGATCAACTGGATGTTCCGGATGAGCGTCGAGAGCAATCGCGACCGCGACCGGGAGGAGGAGGCGCGCGAGTACTTCGACCGCCACGGGCGGTGGCCGGATGAGTGATTTCGCGATCATGGGCGTGGTCAACGTCACGCCGGATTCGTTCTCCGACGGCGGCCGCTACCTCGACGCGCAGGCCGCGATCGAGCATGGCCTCGAGCTCGAGGCCGAGGGGGCGGCGATCCTCGACGTCGGTGGCGAGTCGACTCGCCCCGGCGCCGACCCGGTGCCCGAGGCCGAGGAACTCCGCCGGGTGATTCCGGTGATCGAGGGCCTGATCGCGCGCGGGGCCGGAGCCCGGATCTCGATCGACACCTCCAAGGCGACCGTCGCGGCGCGGGCGCTGGAGGCCGGCGCCACCCTGGTCAACGACGTCACCGCCCTGCGCGGCGATCCGGACATGGCGGGCGTGGTGGCTGCGGCCGGCGCTGAGTGCTGCCTGATGCACATGCTCGGCGACCCCCGCACGATGCAGGACGACCCGCACTACGACGACGTGGTCGGGGACATCAAGGCGTTCCTCGTGGAGCGGATGGCGTTCGCGACGAAGGCCGGGATCGTCGAGGAACGCATCCTGCTCGACCCGGGGATCGGCTTCGGCAAGACCGTCGAGCACAACCTCGAGCTGCTGCGCCGGCTGGGCGAGTTCCTGGACCTCGGCCGCCTGGTGGTGATCGGCACCTCGCGCAAGTCGTTCCTCGGCCGGCTGACCGGGCGGGAGGCCTCGGAGCGAGTCGCCGCCACCGTGGCCACCAATGTGCTGGCCTACGAGCGCGGCGCCCGCGTGTTCCGCGTCCACGACGTGGCCCCGGTCCACGACGCACTGACGGTCACGGCTGCTACGGTCCGCCCGCCATGGACGATCCGGACGAGTTCGACGAAGTAGAGGAGGACGACGAGGAGGAGGGGCACCCCGAGCCCGAGGTGACAATCGAGGTCAGCGGGCTCTCGCTGTTCACGCACGTGGGCGTGACGGCCGCCGAACGCGAGGTCGGCCAGCGCCTGCTGCTCGACCTGCGGCTCGACGTCGGGGAGTGCGATGCGACGGTCACCGACCGGATCGAGGACACCGTCGATTACTCGCAGGTGTGCGAGATGGCCAACCTGGTCGCCCAGCAGCGCTCGTACAAGACGCTCGAGCGGCTGTGCACGGCGATCGCCGACCGCCTGCTCGAGCGCTACGACGCCAACACGGTGTGGGTCAAGGCGGCCAAGCCCGAGCCACCGATGGCCCTCCCGGTCAGCGAGGTGTCGGTCGAGGTGTGGCGCGAGGCTGAGTGACGTGACGCCGGGCTACCTCGGGCTCGGGTCGAACGTCGGTGATCGGCGGGGGCACCTCGAAGCGGCGGTGCGCGAGCTGCCCAGCCACGGGGTCCAGGTGATGGCTTCCTCGAGCGTGTACGAGACCGAGCCGGTGGGCCTCGTGCTCGACCAGCGCGAGTTCTACAACGCCTGCCTGCGCGTGGAGACCGGGCACGGACCCGGGGAACTGCTCGACGCGTGCAAGGCGGTCGAGCGCTCTCTGGGTCGCGAGCCCGGGGGTGTGAGGCACGGGCCGCGGCCGATCGACGTCGACGTGCTGCTGCTCGACGACGAGCGGTTCGAGTCTGATCGTCTGACGCTCCCGCACCCCGAGGTCACCTCGCGCCGATTCGTGCTCGTGCCGCTGCTCGAGCTCGACCCGGAGCTGACCCTGCCCGACGGGACCCGCCTGGCGGACGCGCTCGAAGCCCTTGAACCGGGGCAGGAGGTCCGGCGCGCGGGCGAGCCGCTGCTCTAGGGTTTCCGCGCGATGCTCCTCGTCGTCGACGTCGGCAACACCCAGACCCACTTCGGCCTGTTCCCCGACGGCGAGAAGACCGTCTCCGAGCACTGGCGGTTCGCCACCGTGCGCGAGTCGACCAGCGACGAGCTCGGATCCAGGCTGTCGAACCTGCTCGAGCTCCGCGGCCTCTCGTTCGGGGACATCGACGACTCGATCGTGTCCTCGACCGTCCCCCAGCTATCCGAGCAGTGGACGCAGATGGCCGGGCGCTACCTCGGTCACGAGATGCTCGTGGTCGGCCCGGCGATCAAGACCGGCATGCCGATCCGCTACGACAACCCGCACGAGGTCGGCGCCGACCGGCTGGCCAACGCTGTGGCGGCCTACGACAAGGTGCGCGACACGTGCGTGATCGTGGACTTCGGCACCGCGATCACCTACGACATCGTGTCGGCGGCCGGCGAGTACCTGGGCGGCATCATCACCCCGGGGGCCGAGATCTCGATCGACGCCCTGTACGACCGCGCGGCCAAGCTGCCCAAGGTCGAGCTGGCCAAGCCGCGGTCGCTGATCGGCAAGAACACCGTCGACGCGATCCGGAGCGGGATCGTGTACGGCTTCGCCGGTCAGGTCGAGGGGATCGTGCGCCGGCTGCGCGCCGAGCTGGGCCCGAGCACCTGCGTGATCGCCACCGGCGGACTGGCCGGGCTGCTCGTGCCGTTCGTCCGCGAGACGATCGACGAGGTCGATCAGCTGCTCACGCTGAACGGGCTGCGGCTGATCTGGGAGCGGAACGCTCCCGATTGAGGACCGACGCGGGGATCGGCACGTCGGGGGTTTTCGCGACGGTGGCCGCAAGGATCAGGAAGGTGATCCGCCGGCGCTCGTCCGGGTGCTCGGCTGCATAGTCCTCGTAGCCGTCCAGCAGCGCGCCGATCGCATCGAACACCGGCGCGTCATCGATCTCGTCGGGGACGTCGCAGGCCAGCCGGGCCAGCGCGAGCATCTCGGTCGGGTCGACGCCGCGCATCGAGCCCAGCGCGCTGAACAGCAGGAAGAACGCGACCCGGTCGAGCAGCAGGTGCGGCGCCTTCTCCCGTTCCCCGAGCGCCGGTCCGCACGGCTGCAAGGGCTCGCCGGCGGCGATGCGCAGCGACTGTCCGGCCGCGATCGAGCGGATCTGGTCGGCCGAGAACCCGAGCTGGAGCGCCCAGCGCATCTGGAACGCGGCCGAGATGAACGTGTGTCCGTAGGGCGCATCGCTGGCGAACACGATCTGGCCGGGCGGAACGAGCGAGAACAGCGTCTCGAAGTCGGTCGGGATCCACCAGGCCGTGTCGAACAGGAGGTTTGGGAGATCGCCGGCCACTCGCCAGATCCACGACAGGTCGCAGATGCCGGCGTGGGCGAGGATCAGCCGGGCGTCCGGGAACTGCTCGGCCAGCTCGACGGCGTGCAAGCCCAGCGCCGGGATCCCCCGGCCGGCATGGATCAGCACGGGCAGCGAGCGCTCGTTGGCCAGCGCGATCAGCGGCCTGACGCCCGGGTGATCGAGCGTGAACCGCTCAGCGCGGGGATGCAGCTTGATCCCTTTGGCGCCGGCCTCGAGCGCGCGCTCGGCCTCGGGCAGCGGATCGTCGTGGGGGTCGACCCGGCAGAACGGGACCAGCAGCCCGTCCGAGTTCCGAGCGGCCTCGATCACCGCGTCGTTCGCGCGCCGGTAACCGTCGGGCTCGTGGAACGGGAACGCGAAAGCCCCGCGCGCGTCGGCCGCGTGCAGCGATGACACGAGCTCCTCGGCCGTCTGCTTCATCCCGTCGGGATCGTTCTGGCCGAGGTGGGTGTGGGCGTCGAACAGCTCGAGTCCCGGAACCTGGTCGAAGATGACGTCGGCCCACGGCCGGAGCGCTTCGAACAGGTTCATCGCTGGATTCGTACCATGAAACTCAGTGGCCCGGTCCCTGAGCGATCCCTGGCGTCTCGGTGGGTTGACGATCCCCAACCGCGTCGTGCTGGCGCCGCTGGCCGGTATCGGCAACTGGTTCGTGCGCCTGCAGGCCAAGCGCCACGGCGCCGGGCTGGTCGTGTCGGAGATGGTCTCGAGCTTCGCGGTTCACTACCGCAACGAGCGTACCTGCCGGGAGCTGCTCAGGATCCACCCCCAGGAGCACCCGGTATCGGTGCAGCTGTTCGGGAACGATCCCGACGTGATGGCCTCGGCCGCCGAGCAGGTCGCGGCGGCCGGCGCGGACCTGATCGACATCAACATGGGCTGCCCCGTGCCCAAGGTGTGCAAGACCGGCGCGGGCGCGGCGCTGCTCGAGGACCCCGCCCGGGCAGTGGCGGTGGCCCGCGCGGCGGCGTCCGGGGGAGGGCTTCCCGTGACCGTGAAGCTGCGCTCGGGCCAGCGGCCGGACGATCTGAGCGGGCTCGAGGTGGCCCGCCGGCTGGTGTTCGACGGTGGCGTCGCGGGCATCTCGATTCATCCCCGGCATGCCTCCCAGCGACACAAGGGCGCGCCACGGTACGAGCTCGTGCGCGAGCTGGTCGAGGAGCTGCCGGTCCCGGTGCTGGTCTCGGGTGGGCTGCACTCGGTCGAGCAGGTGCACCGGGCGTTCGAGTCCACCGGCGCCGCCGCCGTGCTGCTGGCGCGCGGATCGCTGGGCAATCCGTGGCTGTTCGAGCAGGTGCTGGGACGGCGCGCCTCGGAGCCGAGCCGCGAGGAGATCCTCGCCGAGGTCGATTGGGTGATCGCCTCGGCCGTGGAGCACCTGGGCGAGGACCGCGCGACGCGCTACCTGCGCAAGTTCTACCCGTGGTACGTCGAGCGGCTGGGCGGCGGCAAGGCGTGGCAGGCCGCGCTCCAGACCGTGCCCACGCTGGACGCCGCGCGGGAGCTGCTGCACCGGGAATCGGAACCGGCGCGTGCCGCCGCGGCGTAGTAGTAGTCTGCCGCGCCGTGTTCCGGCGCATTGGCAGGGTGCCCGTGATCGTGGTCGTGCTCGCGTGCGCGTTCGCGCCGGCCGCGGCCGCCCAGGTGCAGCCGTACGGCACGAACGACTACGGCGGGTTCCGGAACATCCTCCCGCCGGGCCAGAACGGACTCGACGATGTCGCCCAGGCGGCGGCGTTCAAGGCGGCCGGCGCATACCCACCGCATGCCAACGACCAGCTGGGGATGTACTCGGGGCTGACCACCGCGGTCCCGATCACCGAGTCGCAGATCCCGCAGTTCTACAAGGACGCCACATTCGGCGTCCCGGCCGGCGACGTGGCCGGCACTGAGAGCCCCGAGCCGGGCGTGACGATTGTGCGCGACTCGAGGTTCGGCGTGCCGCACATCTACGGGGACACCCGCGCGGCTCTGATGTTCGGGATCGGCTACGCGTCGGCCGAGGACCGCCTGTTCTTCATGGACGTGCTCCGGCACGCCGGCCGGGGCGAGCTCGCCCAGTTCGCCGGCGGCGCCAACGTCGGGATGGACGAGAGCGTCTGGCAGAACGAGCCCTACAACGAGCAGGACCTGACCAACCAGGTCAACTGGGGCGCCGCCAACCTGCCCGACGGGCAGCAGATCATGAGCGACGCGACCAACTACATCGACGGGATCAACGCCTACATCTCGACCGCGCAGAGCCCGCTGAACGCGTTGACGATGATGCCGGCGGAGTACGCGGCGATCGGCCAGCCGCTCGGGCCCCAGCCGTTCACGGTCAACGACATCGTCGCGATCGCAACGTTGGTCGGCGGCATCTTCGGAAACGGCGGCGGCCAACAACTGTCGAACGCCGTCCTGTACGAGGGCCTCAAGGCGCAGTTCGGACCCGAGCGCCGCAACGTGGCGGGCTCTCCCGAGCTGATCGC
>DATIEI010000139.1:0-21816 GCA_035455845.1 Solirubrobacteraceae bacterium | reverse complement strand
CGGCTCCGGGGTCTGTCGCGAGGCGTGGGCCACGTAGGTGGCTGCGCGTGGGGGCGAGCTGTGGTGCTCAGCGCGGCGCGGTGGCGCCTTGGGGTGAGGCGAGCGGTGCCGCACGTGCCTGACCGGCCGGGGCGATCTCGTGCGCGCGACGATGCGTGGCGGGCCGAGCTTCAAGATCCGCGAGACGCCGCTGCTGACGATCGCCGCGATGTTCAAGCGCGCGCCGCGGGTGGCGTGGTTGGGGGCTCCGCCGAGGAGGAAGGCGAATGCGGCCGCGGCAGCAACCCCCACAAGGGCCGCCGCGGCGAGTCGCTGACGGCCGGCGTGCGGCTTCGTGGATTCGCCGGCGGGTGGGACTTCCGGTGGTTGATCCTCCGGCGCCTGGACGGCGGAATGGATGGCGGCCGCGCGCTCGCCCCAGAAGTCGTCCGGTGCGAAGCTGGCGAGCTCGGGCTCAGCCGGGGGCGGGGCAGATGGGCCGAACGGAACCAGCTCCTCGCGCGGGCCGAGCCAATCGCGGGGGAGGCGGACGACCTTGTTCGACGGCTCCGCCGCACTCCCCGCCTCGATTTGACGACCTTCCTCCACCCCGTTGCCGACCCTTTTCCAGCTATTTCTGGCTATGCCGTCCGAATCCGGCGCTAGTATACGCCTGGATTAGGTCCAGTTGGACTCAATTAGCAACAAATTAGATGAATTCTCCTGAGCCCGAAGACTCGTTTCTGACGGTCGCCGAGGTGGCGGAGATGCTGAAGCTGAACCAGCAGACCGTCCGCAACTGGATCGATCAGGGATCTCTGCCCGCCCTGCGGGTGGGGCGGCGAGTGCGGATCAAGCGCTCGGACTTCGAGCAGGTGCTGGCGCGCTCGTACACCGGTGGCGCCGGCGCAGGCGCCGGGGACGCCGGCCCGAGTGCGGAGGACTTCTGGGGCGGCGAACCGGTTGGTGTTCCCGACCCCGGGCTGCTGACCGACGAAGCGGTCACGGCCTCGCGGCAGCCATGAGCTTCAAGGCCGATCTCGACCGGCAGCGGGCGCAGATCATGCGGGCGGTCAGGCAGGCCGGCAACGATTGGGCCGAGGCGATGCGAGCGCACAAGCTGGCACCGCCCGACGCCGGCTTCGCGGCCCGGCTCGGCTCGCTGGCCGAGGCGGCCGGACGGGAGCAGGTGGCGTGGGAGCACGCCCATGCGGCGGGCCTGATGTGGCGGCCGATTCCTGGCGCCGAGAACGCCGAGCCGCCCTACGAGCTACGGCCCGGCACCGGACGACGAGGCCCGGCGGATCTGTGGACGCGCTTCGACGCGAGCGTGGCGGGTCTGAACCGGGCGATCACCGGATCGAATGCGGCCGAGGTCGCCGACGCGTTCGGCGAGCTGGCCGAGGCCGCCGGTGCGCTCGCCGAGGCGGTCGCCCGCGAGGACGCGATCCCCGAGCGCGGTAGCTCCCGAACCGCCGCTTAGCTCCGACGCGGGCGTGGCGGATTAGTCGTCACAGCAGCCGGTTTGTGCGAGCCGTGACGACTTATCCGTGGGGGGCGCGGCTAACACGTCACGCCCTGGCGCGCGGCGCCTAAGTGACGACTTATCCGGGTCCGCCGCCTGCTGACCGGGGAGGCGTCGACTCGTGCCAGCCGCGCAAGGCTGCGACGGCCGGCGGCTTACGAGCATCACAACACTATGTTTACGCCAGCTGAAGGTGGACATCCCAGAATGGGGCACGACACGAAGAAGAAGGAGAGAGACATGCCTCAGATCATCGTCGCCGCGGATCGAGGCGCGGCTTTCGGGGAAGGCGCCGTGACATTTCGAGAGCGCGTGAACGTCTCGGACTTCGAGAGCGAGCATTTCGCCGCGCAGCTGGTCGAGCGCCTGGGATGGGCAGTCGAGGACGCCGATGTGGCCGAACAACGGCCGCAGGAGCCGAGCGATCGCGGCGGAGAGTTCGACCGCCGGCAGGAAGAATCCGTCGACGAGCCCGAGCCGGTCGGGGAGACCGAGCCAATCGGGACCCGACTAGAGGAATCGATCGCCGTCCACGTGCCGGCTTAGGCCACGCGACTCGCCACCGTTCACCGTTCAGCGCTCGGTGGCGAGTGTGGTCACAACCGCCTCGTATACGCCGGCGCCGTAAGGCTCCGAGGCGACATGCACGCCGGGGCGCCCCGCTGCCTCCGCGCTGAGGCCGGGGTCGTCGGAAAGCGCGTTGGCGACGAGCCAGAAGGCGCCCACCACCGACGCGACATCCAGATCCTCGCGTGAATCGCCCACGGCGATGCAGTCGCCTGGTCCGTAACCGCGGGCCTGCATGTGTCGCGCCACCGCGCGGGTCTTGGAGGCTCCGGCCGGGATCAGGTGATAGGCGCGGGTCACCGGTAGCCCGGCCATCTGCTCGCTTGGCGCCCGGACCACGCCGTTGTCGACCAGCCGGAGCCATCCATAGCCCGCTCCGTCCAACTCGGCGCGCACCGATTGCGGGTCGACGTCGCCACGGAACAGGTGGGAGACCTCGCGGCCGATCGACCACGGCGTGTGGTACTCGAGGCGTTCGGCGTAGCGCTCGAGCAGGAAAGCCGGCGCGCCCGAGCGCTCGAGCTGGTCGAAGATCGTCCCCTCCGAACTCGAGGGCGCAATGCCGTCGGTCAGCCACTCGAGCTCGCCGTCGACCACCAGGCCGCAGCCGAGCTCGAAGGTGTAGGAGCTCGAGCCGATGATCCGCGAGTTCTCGTAGACCGAGCCCTGCCGGCGCCCGGAGTACAAGACCACCTCCACATCGGCCCGCGAGCAGGCCTGCAGTGCGCGCACACCGTCGAGGGCGAACCGGCCGTCGGCGCCACGCAGCAACGAGCCGCCGGGCCCGAGCAGGGTTCCGTCCAGGTCTACGTAGAGGCAGCGCACCGTCGGCCAGTATGGCGACACACCGCCGGGTGCTACGGTCGCGCGCGGTGGCGATCCAGCACGAAACGGAGCCCTGGGCGAGCCTGTTCGAGCAGGGCCGCGAGGATGAACGCTTCGTCCACGAGGACTCGTACGAGCCGCGCGCCGCCCGCCTGACGCTGGTTCCGCCCGAGCTGAGTCCGGCTGTCCGACAGGCGCTCAAGACCGTCGGCATCGACCAGCTCTACTCACACCAGAGCGAGGCGCTGTACAAGGCGTTCGAGGGGCCGACGATCATCACCACGGGAACGGCGTCGGGGAAGTCGCTGTGCTTCCAGCTCCCCACGCTGCAGACGCTCACCAGCGACCGGACGGCCCGGGCGCTGTACCTGTACCCGACCAAGGCTCTCGCCCAGGATCAGGCTCGGGCGCTGCACGGCTTCGGCCTGCACAAGCTGGTCCGTCCGGCGATCTACGACGGCGACACCCCGCGGGGCGAGCGCGCGGCGATCCGCAAGCGCTCGAACCTGATCCTGACGAACCCCGACATGCTCCACGTCGGGATCCTGCCCAATCACCCCGCATGGGGCGAGCTGTTCGCGAACCTGGCCTTCGTGGTGATCGACGAGGCGCACGTGTACCGGGGCGTGTTCGGCTCGCATGTAGCCAACGTCATCAGAAGGCTCAAACGCGTCGCGGCGATTCACGGCAGCGAGCCGCGCTTCCTGCTTGCGAGCGCCACGATCGCCAACCCGACCGAGCTGGCCGAGCGCCTCACCGGGCTCGAGCCGTTCAATCTGGTCAGCCAGGATGGCGCACCGCGAGCGAGCAGAACAGTGGCCATGTGGAACCCGCCGCTGCTCGACGAGGACCTCGGGATTCGAGGATCGGCGCTCTACGAGGCGGCCGAGGTGTTCTCCGAGCTGATTACCGCGGGCGCCCGGACGATCTGCTTCATGAAGTCACGCAAGGGCGTCGAGCTGATCCTCCGCCACGCCCGCGACCGCCTGGACGACGAAACCAAAGAGCGGATAGCGCCCTATCGCGGTGGCTACACCCCTCAGCAACGCCAGGACATCCAGCGTCGGCTGAGCGACGGTGAGTTGCTCGGGGTGGTCGCGACCGACGCGCTCGAGCTGGGCATCGACGTGGGCGAGCTCGACGCGGCAATCTGCGTCACCTTCCCCGGCACAGTGGCGAGCCTCAAGCAAATGTGGGGCCGGGCCGGGCGCCGTGGACGCGGGCTGGCCGTGTACGTGGCCGGCGAAGATGCCCTCGACCAGTTCTTCTGCCGTCATCCGAGTGAGTTCGTCGATCGCAGCGTCGAGGCGGCGATCCTCGACCCGCAAAGCCCCGAGATATACGCCGAGCACCTGCTGTGCGCGGCGCACGAGGCGCCGCTCACCGACACCGACGAGGCGATCCTGGGACCCGACTGGCGCGAGTACGCAAGAGAACTGACCGAGGCTGGCTTTCTGCGCGAGCGCGCCACGGGCTTCGTGCCCACGCGCGCCGATGACTACCCGGCGGCTCGCACCGCGCTGCGTTCCGCGTCGGCGGACAGCTTCGCGCTGATCGACGCCAGCTCGGGCGAGCTGTTCGGGACGGTCGAGCTGGGCCGCGCTTACGCGACTGTGCACGAGGGCGCGATCTACCTGCACATGGGTCGCTCGTACCGGGTCCTCGACCTCGACCTTCCCGGTCGCCGGGCCATGCTCGAGCCGTTCGACGGCGACTACTTCACGCAAGCCAAGCGCGAGATCATGATCTACATCACGCGCCCGTACGAGCAGCGCGACACCCATGGGGTAACGCTGTCGTATGGCGAAATCGCGTACGCCGAGACGGTCATCGGCTACCAGCGCAAGCGCCTGCAGGACCACGAAGTGATCGACTTCCAGACGCTCGATCTGCCGACGGTCGAGTTCTCCACCCGGGCGCTGTGGTACGAGCTCGACGAGCTGATCTCCACCGAACCATTCCCGCCTGAGCTACTGCTGGGCGCACTGCACGCGCTCGAGCACGGGCAGATCGCGGTGCTGCCGCTGATCGCGATGTGCGACCGGTGGGACATCGGCGGGCTGTCGACCAACGCCCATCCGCAGACCGGCGGGCCGACGATTTTCATCTACGACGGTCACCCCGGAGGCGTTGGGATCACAAAACGCGGCTACGACGAATTCGGGCGCCTCGTGGGCGACGCGAACCGCCTGATCGGCGAGTGCCCGTGCCGCTCGGGCTGTCCCTCGTGTGTGCAGTCGCCCAAGTGCGGCAACCTCAACGAGCCGCTGTCCAAGCGAGGCGCTCTGGAGCTGCTGCGGCGCCTGGCTACTTGATGGTGACCTGGGCGTTGCCGGTCAGGGCGCTCGGCGTGTTGGCGAGCCAGCCGCTGACGGCCTTCAGCTGACTGAGAATCACCTGCGCCTCGGTGGAGTGCACGAGTCCCCCGGTGAGCTTGAGCACCTGCGGCAGCGACTCGCTGAACGCAATCGCGCCATGTCCGCCGGACGGCTGGGTCGGCTTGGCGGCGAACGCGCGCAGCTTGGAGATCGAGGCATTCCCCGCGACGAGCTGATTGCCCACCAACCCGACGGCAAAGGTCAGCGACTGTCTTCTCACCAAATAGAAGCCACCCCCGACCGGCTTCATGCTTGTTCCCGCCGCGAAGCTTTGGATGTGCTTCGCCAAGTTGGCCAGCGTCTGGCTGACTACCGCCGGATTGCTCACGCCGGCGCGGATCAAACTGACCGGCCCCTCGCCGGCGGTGATGAGATCGCCGGTCAGCTGGCCGAGCGCACCGGTCACGTCGATTCCGAAGCCCCTACGCAGCGCGCCCTCGGCGGCCTGGAATTGCGACGCGGCGGTGGGATCGGCGGCCTGCACCGCCGATAGGGCGAATGTGGCGATCTGCGCGGGGTCGCGGATCCCGAAGCTGCCCGGTTCGCCGGAGACCAGCGCGGGCGCGGCGCTCCCCGCGGCAAGCGGTAGCTGAGCGGCGCTCAGTTGGCGGCCGGTCGTATCGACTTTCCAGTCCAGGCTCATCCCGTCCGAGGTGGCGCTGATCGCGACGGCGTATCCCTTGATCGCCGCGACCCACGGAATCCGTCGGGCCGTAGCCGCTTGCGGCGTGGCGAGCAACGACGCGACGTTGCCGAAGACCTGAACGAGGGGATGAGACGGGAGCCCCGACGTCTGCTGGGTGTACTCCGACACGGACATGCCCTTGCTGTTCGCGTGACGGTCCAAGGCAGCGGTGACCAGCGCCTGAGTGTCGGCGGCGACCAGCGTAGGCCCGTCGACAGCGAGCACGCTCGAGCCATCCCGGTTGCGGTACAGCGTCGCCCCGCCGTGCGAGCCGATCTTCTTGTCCCCATTCGACGGCTTGGTCACGAGCGCGTTCAGCTTGCCGGCGTCCTTAGTGACCCAGATAGCGACGCCCTTGAGCTTGCTCCCGGCCCCCGCCGTCTCGATCGTGCCGATCACCACGGGGTTGCCGAGCAGCGGCTTGATGTCGGCGTCGTAGGTGAGTCCCTGCTTCTGGAGCTGTTGCTTGAGCGAGGAAGTGAGCAGGCTCAAGACCTGGAACTTCGTCAGCAGCGCGCTGGCGTTTTTGACCGGCGCCGAGTTTGGATCCGTCACGATCGTGGCGGTCACGGGCGACCCGGGCGGTATGTAGGACAGCTCAGCAGCCAGCGGATCGCTCGGCGCGCTGCTGCCGCTACTGCTTCCGCACGCGGCGAGCACGCAGGCCAGGACGAGACCCCCGATGATCATGAACAACCGACTACCGCGCACCTTGCCGGGAAGGCTACGCGTCGGGCCGGCGATGTGTCGCAGTTCAGAAGCCGAGGGACTTCGGCCGCACATACGAGGCGAGACGCGCGGAGCGCGGCGAAAGTTCCTTCCAGGGCCCGTCGAACGTCAGCGTGGCCAGTGCCCCGGTGGGGAACTTACGCCGCACCTCGAGGAGATTCGAGCCATTGGTGGCCGTGTCATCGTCGGCGAGGCGTAGTACCAGCGCCTGGAGGGTGGGGTTGTGCCCTACGAGCATCACCGATCCGATGTCCTCGGGCACGCGATGGAGCCGCTCGAGTACGTCCTGGCAGCTCGCTCCGTACAGGTCGGACTCGATTACATGCTCGCCGCCGATGCCTACGCCTTCGAGCGTCTCGCGGGTCCGCCGCGCGCTTGAGCAGAGCACCAGCTCCGGTGTGATCCCTTCCGCATTCACGTGGGCGGCAATCGCCTCGACCGCGCGGCGCCCCCGCGGAGCAAGCGGGCGTTCGTGGTCGGTCAGCCCGGGGTCGTCCCAACTCGACTTGGCGTGGCGAAGGATGAACAGTCGCTTGCTCGACGGCATCCGGATCTCGATTCTGCCGCTCGGGGCGGCGTCAACTCCTCCTACTCGCCCGACGGCTACCCGAAAACCGGAGTACGGAGCGGGCGGGGCGAGGAAAGCAACATCGGCGTGCACGCCTGGCTCGGCCCGGCCCCGAGTCGCTAGCATCGCCTCGCCACGGCGAGATAGCTCAGTTGGTAGAGCACACGACTGAAAATCGTGGTGTCCCCGGTTCAAGTCCGGGTCTCGCCACTGCGCGGAGCGCCATTACACAACTTCGTGGTGCGAAGCGTGAACTGACCGGGGGACCAGGGTGCCCGCGGCCGGGCGTGCGGTACCCTCCGGACGCGGGCTCAGAGGCCGATTAAGAGAAGACCGGTGCGTAGTCGGTTTGCAATGTCTAGGCCGTTGGTGGCCGACGGATCGGGCGGGGATGGATGGCCCGTCCGGCCGCCCGTGCGCCGACGCGCGATCCTGGTTCTCGTCGCCTGCGGCGCGCTGCTCGTCCCGGCGGCCACGTCAGCCGCGTCGGTGCCGACGATCAGCGTCCCGACCATCGGCGTCCCGACCGTCAGCGTCCCTACGGTCTCGGTCCCGACCGCAACAGTCCCCGCCCTCACGGTTCCTTCGGTGCCGACGCCGGCCATCACGACGCCGGCGATCACGACGCCCGCGATCACGACGCCGAGCATCTCCACGCCGAGCATCTCCACGCCGAGCATCACGACGCCGAGCATCACGACGCCACCCCTCCCGACCCGCGCGAGGCCGACGCCCACCGGGGACGCTCCCCGCTCGTCGTCCTCCCCGAGCTCCGGGTCCCAGGGTGCCAGCTCGACGTCGACGCGTCAGTCCACGAGCCGCGTGGCGCCCACCGGTCGCTCGACGGCCGGGCGCGCGACTCCGTCCGGGGGACACGCGGGTCACACCGGTGCCGCCAGCAAGACCGGGGCTGCACGCGGTGCGAGTGCAGGTCGTGCGGCGCTGGCCGCCTCAAGCGTCCAAGCCGGGACCGCGTCACAACAGACGACGCCGTCCCAAGGCACGCGCCGGGCGACCAACGCCGCCGCTCCAAACCAAAACAATGGGCCGTTCGTGAAACTCGTCAAGGTGCTACCCGCGGCGCTGCTGATCGCCCTGCTGGCCTTCGGAGTCATCGCCGCCGCGATGGCGCTGAACGCGTACCTTCAGCGAAGGCGCGCGCGATCGCTGGCGGGCGAGCGGGCGGCGCTTCTCTCGGATGTGGGTGTGCTCCAGGCCGCACTCCTGCCCGCCGTGCCCGAGACGCTGGGCGAGCTGGACGTGTCGGTGGCGTACCGGCCGGCGCAGGGCCTGGCCGCCGGAGGCGACTTCTTCGACGTGTTCACGATCTCCCCCGAGACCACGGGCATCATCATCGGAGATGTGTCCGGCCATGGGCGGGAATCGCTCATCCAGGCCGCGCTCGTCCGTTACACGTTGCGGACGTTGATGGGAGAGGGCCATCCTCTGCCCGAGGTGCTCGCCCGCGCCGACCGCTACCTCACCGGCGAGCTCGGCGACGGCTATGCCACGGTCGTGATCTGCCGCTACGAGCATGCGACGGGCGAGTTGACATGGGCCAAGGCGGGCCACGAGCCGCCGATCGTCGCCGGCCAACCTGACCCCGATGAGGCGGGAGCGAGTCCGCTCGGGTTCGGGTTTGGCGACGGCTGGCCACAGTTCTCGCGTCCGCTGGCCCCGGGCGAGCGGATCTGTCTGTTCACCGACGGCCTCATCGAAGCGCGCCGGCGCGATGGGGAGCAGCTCGGTCGCGCCCACCTCAGATCGCTGGTCGAGCAGGGGATGAGCGCGCAGGAGCTCCTCGAGCAGATCCAGTCGGACGCCGACGAGTGCCCGGATGACCTCGCGGCTGTGGTCATCAGCCGGGCGCCCGCCCTCACCACGCCGCCGGCGACCGAGACCGACGCGCGTCAGCCGGCCGCGGTCTAGCACCGGCGCTGTTAGGGTGCGGCCCTACGCCAGCCGGGGGAACGAAAGGAGAGGACATGGCTGAGTGCACCCACCTGGATCAGATCCGGGTCGACACGCCCGAGAACGTCGAGGGCTGCGAGGAGTGCCTGGCGACCGGGAGCACGTGGGTTGAGCTGCGGGCGTGCCGCGTGTGCGGTCACGTCGGTTGCTGCGACTCCTCGCCGGGCGCGCATGCCACCAAGCACTACAAGGAGACCGGGCACCCGATCATGAGTTCGGCCATGCCGGGCGCTACCTGGTCGTACTGCTACATCGACGAGGTCATGCTCTAGCTGCGGCTAGTGGCCCCAGATCGCGTACTTGGTCTGGTGCTCCTCGACGGCGCCGGTGACCTTCTGTTTGAGCTCGTTGCCTGCCGTCAAGCCGTGAGTGTGCACCAGGTGGTCGTGCGCGGCCTGCACGACGTCGTCGGGCTCTCCGATGATCCTCACCGAACAGCTCGTCTCCTCGCTGATCCGTATGCACTCGAACACAGCCGTTGCCATAGCTACTCCCTTCCGGTTGCCCTTCCAGTTTGCAGTGAAAAGGTACCGTCGCGGGCCAGAATCGCTTCGGCCCGCTGCAAGGCTGGTGCCGCGCCAAGCCGGCTGAACGCGGCGCGCGCCTCATCCAGGAGCGCGCCGGCTTCATCCAGGCGCGTGCCGTGGACGAACACCTCGGCCAGGTCCGTCTGGGCACCCGCGAGCCAGTAAGGGAAGCCGAGCGAGCGGAACCCCTCGATCGCGGCCCCAAGCTGCGCCTCGGCTTCGGTCCACTCGCCTCGCGCGCTCGCGAGCAGCCCGTGACCGCGGGATAGTTGCGCGTGCATGTACGGCGGCACCTGACCGGCAGGCCGCGCCGCCAGCAACGACAGCAGGTTCTCGACATCGGCGAGTCGGCCGAGGGCGAGTGCAGCGTCGACCGCGGCGGGAAAACCGATGCGGCTCGCCTGGCTCGACGGCCCGTCGGTCCGGACGATCTCCTCGATTCCGCCGGCCACCAAGTCGATCGCATCGGCGAATTCGCGGGCGACGACCGCGATCATGGCTTGGCACGCGGAGTAGAACCACCGCAGCTGGTTGTTCTGGCTGGCGCGCCAGGTGACGATTCGAGCGAGGTGATCGCGCGCCACCTCGATGTCGCCGCGAAAAGCAGCGAGCATTGCGAGCTCGAAGTGCAGCGGCTCGGCGCCCGGACGCGCGTCGGATCCAGCGAGCAACTCCGTTCCCAGCCGCTGCAGCTCGTCCCACTCGCCCGCGTTTGCAAACGCGCGCATCAGGTTCGAGGCGGCGAGACTCTCGTAGTAGCGGCTACCGATGCGCCGGGCGGTATGCAGCGCCTCGCGAGCTCGCTCGGCGGAATCGGGGAGATCGAACCGGTTGAGGAAGTCCCCGCTGTTGACCTGGATCGACACGAGCTGGTTCGTCAGCGTGTGCTCCTGGCACAGTTTGGCCGCGCCATCGAACAGGATCCCCGCCTCGTAGACACGCCCCACCGCGACGCACAGCTGTGCCTTGAAAGTCAGAGCACTCGCGAGTTCACCCGGTAGCTCGAGCGTCTGGGCAAGCTCGAGGGCACGGTTGAGCGGTGCGAAGGCGCTCCGCACCCGGCCGGTGTCGAGCAGCGCCACCCCCAGGGTGACGTTCATCCGGGTCACGTCGCCATCCTCGGCGTCGGCACCGAGTGTGGCGAGCGCCTGCTCAAGGTGCTCGATGGACTCGCCCGCTCTGCCACCGCGGAACAACGCCTGGCCGATCCCCGGTCCGAGACGCGCCGCGTCGTGCATGCGTCCCGCCTGCTCAAGCCTTGTAGCGGCATCGGTGAACAGCTCGAGCGCGTCGTCGTAGCGACCATCGACGAGTGCCATATCAGCGGCGGCCGCGATCAACTCGATGCGCTCCTCGTCGTTCACCGCGATTTCGATCGCCTTGCGGTATGCCCGTTCGGCGGTCTGTGGCGCGCCCACCGCGGCGGCGCGCTGGCCGCCGCGGCGCAGCGCAGACACCGCCTCGGTTCGCAGCCGTTCGGCGTCAGCGCCGGCCGAGGCGCAACGGTAGGCCTGGAGGTAGTGGGCCGCCACCACCTCGGCGACGTCCTCACCCTCGTGGGCGAACGCGCGCGAGAGGTACTCGGCCGCCGCCAGGTGCCCGGCCTGGCGCTCTCGCTTGGTCAGCATGTCGTAGGCGACCGTGCGCAGAAGAAGCTGGGCGAAGCGGTACTGCCCCCGGTCCGGGGACAGCGGGTCGGCCTGGACGGTCAGCACCTGCTTGCGCACGAGGGCGGCCAGGGTCTCGCCGGCCGCGGCCGCGGGCAGCCCGGACAGGGCCTGGACGGCAGCGAGCGGGAAGTTGCCGGCGAACACCGACATCGTCTTGACGATCTCGCGCTCGCCGGGGGTGAGCGCGTCGAGTCGTGCACCGAGCAGCGAGATCAGGCTGGGGGGAACGTCGAGCTCGCCGAGCTCGCCGGCCAGCACCAGTGCGCCGTCGCGTTCCACCAGCGCACCGCGATCGGCCAGCGCTCGTACGGTCTCGATCGCGTACAGCGGGATGCCCTCGGCATGGGAGATGATCCGGTGCTTTGCCTCGATCGGCAGCGTGGCCACGGAGTCGAGCAGCTCCTCCATCGCCCTCTCGCCGAGCGGGTCGAGATATCCCACTGCCGCACCGCGGTGCCCACCGGGCCATCCGGGCCGCCGCTCGGCCACCTCGGGGCGAGCCAGGACGAGGATGAAGATCGGGTGCTGCGACGACCAGTCGACCAGGTACTCGACGAAGTCGAGCAACCCGTCGTCGGCCCAGTGCATGTCCTCGAACGCCATAACCACGGGGTCGTGCTCAGACAGCCGCTCGAAGAACAGCCGCCAGCCGGCGAACAGCTCCTCCCGGCTCGCGCCGGCCTCGGCCACCCCGAGGAGGACGCCGAGGCGAACCGAGACAAACTCGCGCTCGGCGGGATCGTCGATCCAACTCTCCAGTCCGGCGGCCAGCTTGGCCTGCGTCTCCTCCTCGGAAGCGTCCTCGGGCAAACCCAGCCGGTGGCGCACCATCTCGGTCAGAGCCCAGTAGGCCACGCCGTCTCCGTACGGAAGACAGCGACCCGGGTGCCACAGCACGCGGTCGGGCAGCTGCATCAAATACTCGAGGAATTCGGCGCGCAGCCGGCTCTTGCCGACGCCGGCCGCCCCCGAGATGGCCACCAGGCGCACCGAGCGCCGACTCACCCCGGCGTGGAACAGCTCCTTGACCAGGCGCAGATCGGCGTCGCGGCCGACGAACCTGGCGCGGAGGCCCTCGCGGTCGAGGCCGCTGCCCGCCAAGACCTCGACTGCACGCCACAGGTGGACCGGCTCGGCCTTGCCCTTGAGCTCGTGGTGCCCGGCGTCGTCGTAGGCGATCGCCGTCGAGGTGACCTGGCGGGTGATGTCGTCAACCAGCACCGTGCCCGGCTCGGCGGCGGCCTGCACGCGCGCGGCGGTGTTCACGCGGTCGCCCACCACCACGCCTTCCTCCGGCTTGACCAGCAGCGCAGCCTGTCCGGTGACCACGCCGGCGCGGGCCTGCAGGTCGGGCGCCCGAGCCTCGTGGCGGAGCGCGGCCACGGCGTCGACCAGCTCGAGCGCGGCACGCACGGCGCGCTCGACGTCGTCCTCGCGGGCCACCGGGGTGCCCCACACGGCCATTACCGCGTCGCCGATGAACTTCTCGATCGTGCCGCCGTAGCGATCGACGATCCGGCGCGCGGCGTCGAAGTAATGGCCGAGCAGATCGCGCACGTCCTCGGGATCGAGCGCCTCCGAAAGCGAGGTGTAGCCGACCAGATCGACGAACAGGACCGAGACCGTGCGCAGCTCGGCGGCGTCGCGCCGTCGCGCTGACGACGGGGAGCCGGCGCCGGCAGGACCGCGTTCGGAGCTGGCGCCACGAGCCGCGACCTGAGTGGAAGCCGAGCGGGGCGACAGCGGCGCGCCACACTCAGAGCAGAAGTTCTGGCCCGGGGCGGTGACCGAGCCGCACCCCGGGCACGAGGTTGCCAGTGACGATCCGCACTCTGTGCAGAACTTCGCCCCGGACACGTTGTCGGTGCCACAGCGCGGACAGACGGTGGCTGCTCCCCTCACTTCCACCGCGGAGTCTATTGCTTACGCTTCGCCCCTCATGGTCCTCGCCACCTACAACATCAAGGGCGGCGTGGGGAAGACCTCGGCCGCGGTGAACCTGGCCTACCTCGCCGCGCGCGACGGCGCGAGCACGCTGCTGTGGGACCTCGACCCGCAGGGAGCGAGCACGTACCTCCTGCGCGTGAAGCCCAAGATCAAGGGTGGCGGCCGCCGGCTGGTGCGCGGCAAGAGCGACCCGGGTTCGAGGATCAAGGGCACCGACTACGAGCGGCTCGACCTGCTGCCCGCGGATTTCTCCTACCGCCACATGGATCTGCACCTGGACGCGACCAAGCGCCCGACGCGTCGACTCACGAAGGTGCTCGCGCCGCTCGAGCCCGAGTACGACTTCGTGTTTCTCGACTGCCCCCCCAGCATCTCGCTGGTCTCCGAGAGCGTGTTCGATGCAACCGACGCGCTGCTCATACCGCTGTTGCCGGCCGTCCTGTCGGCCCGGACCCTCGATTACATCGACGAGGTGGCGCGCGACGGCACCCGCCGGCTGCCGTTCTTCTCGATGGTTGACTCCCGCAAGCGCATGCACCGCGACGTGATGGAAACCTTCGCCGCGCAGCGTCCCGAGATGCTGCGCACGGTGGTGCCCCTGGCCGCCGACGTCGAGCGCATGGGCCAGGCCCGGGCACCGCTCGAGGAGTTCGCGCCGCGGGGCGGCGCCGCGGTGGCGTTCCGCGAGCTGTGGAAGGAGATCCGCGAGCGGCTAGACGTCTGACGAATCGGGGTGCGCGGCGCGGATCGCCTCGAGGTCGTCGACGTGGCGACGCCGGGCCAGCTCAAGCTCGCGGCGGCGGCGGCTCGACGCGACGATGATCCGCGGTTCGTTGCCGCCGACCGGCTTGACCAGGTGACCGTAGGCCCCGATGGCGAGCGCCACGTCGGCGACCTCGGGGTCGTCGACCCCGGTGAGAACAAGTGTGCGCGGGTTACCGCCGCCGGGCCGGAAAGGTGGACGAATTGACGATCAGGCCGCGGCGGCTGGCGCGGGCTCCGGCGCGGGCCGCTCGAGCCGCGGCCACATGAGGAGCGCCTGCTCGACCAGCCGCTCGACCAGGGTCTCCGCGTCTACCCGCCGCTCGAGCTCGATCAACGGCTCGGGGTCCGTCCAGGTGACGGCGCGGCGGGGGGCGAGCAGCGTGCAGCAGTCCTCGTCGGGGAGGATCGAGGTCTCGAACGTGCCGATGCGCTCCGCCTCCTCGATGATCTCGGACTTGTCGCGATCGAGCAGCGGGCGCAGCAGCAGCAGCGTTGCGGCCCCCTCGACGACCGAAAGGTTGCGGAGCGTCTGGCTGGCCACCTGCCCGAGCGAGTCGCCGGTGACGAGCGCTTCGCACTGCTCGCGGCGGGCCAGGGCGTCGGCGACTCGGACCATCAGGCGGCGCTGGGCGAGCACCTGAAGGCGGCCGGCCCCGGAGCTCGCGAGCAGACGCTGGGCGAGACCGAACGGCACGACGAACAAGCGCGAGCGACCCTGAAAGCGGCTCAGCCGCCCGACCAGCGCATAGGCCTTGTAGGCCGACTCGGGCCCGGTCAACGGCTGGCCGCTGAAGTGGACGAAGTCGCAGCGCAGCCCGCGCTTCATCATGCGGTAGGCGGCGACCGGCGAGTCGATCCCGCCCGAGAGCAATACGAGCGCTCGCCCCGAAGTGCCGACCGGAAGCCCGCCGGCGCCGCGGAGGCGATCGACCGACACGAACAGCTCGTGCTCGTACGCCTCGACGTGCAGCTCGAGCTCGGGACGGGTCAGGTCGACGGCCACGCCGAGCTCGTCTTTGACCGCGGCGCCGACCAGGCGGGCCATGTCCATCGAGCTGACCGGGAAGTTCTTGTCGCGCCGGCGCGAGCGGACCGCAAACGAGCGAGCGGGCATTGGGCGCACGAGCTCGACCGCTGCCTCGGCGGCACGCTCGGCCACGGGCTCGAGACGCAGGGCAGGCTGCACCACGCTCAGGCCAGGCATGTCGATGGCTACCTCGAGTGCGGCGGCCAGGCCGTCCGGCGGCGTCATGACCAGGATCGAGGACCCTCGCCGCTGGAGATCGATGCTGCCCGCCGCAGCGCGCAGCGCCCGACGGAGGTTGCGCTCGAGCGCGACGGCGAAGCTCGAGCGCTTACGTCCCTTGAGAGCCAGCTCGCCGAACATGAGCAGGACGCAGGGTGTGCCGTTCGCCGGGCCGGCGGCACGGATGACGCGGTCGGCCGCTGCTTGTGCGACGGGGCTGCTCATGGACTGACTCGGGGGTGAGGCTAGCGCTCGGAGTGCGCGTACGCGGAGGCACTCGGCGGGGCCAGGCCGAGCCGGCGAGCGCGCTCGAGCGCACGGGCCAGCACCTCCTCGGCGCCCTCGATCTGGCCGTCGCGCATCAGCACCTGCCCATCGACCACGATGCTCTGCACGACGGCGCCGGACGCCGCATAGACGAGCGCGGCGGGCAGCTCGCCGAAGCTGAGCTCGGGCGCGCCGGCGCGCAGGAGCAAGAAGTCGGCCGGCTGTCCGACCTCGAGGTCTCGCGCGGCGCCGAGCAGAGGCGCGCGGCGACCGGTCGCGACCTCCCATGCCTCTCCGGCGGTGACCGCGGCGCTGTCCCGCGCCTCGTGCTTCTGTAGCAGAGCGAACACCTTCATCTCGGCGAACAGGTCGAGCGAGTTGTTCGAGCCGGGGCCGTCGGTGCCGAGGCCGACCTGGACGCCGGCGGCGCGCGCCCGCACGTAGGGAAACACACGCCCGACTGCCAGCTTGAGGTTGGCGACCGGGTTGGTGACGATCACCGCGCCACGCGCAGCGATCAGCTCGAGCTCCGATTCGTCGAGCCACACGCCGTGCGAGAGGACCGTGCGCGGTGTGAGAAGGCCGACCCGATCGAGATAGTGGGCCGGTCGTTCACCCCACGTGGTCAGACAATCGGCGACCTCCTGCTCGGTTTCCGAGAGGTGGATCTGCACGGTGATGCCGCGCTCGGAGGCGAGCTCGGCGATCCAGCGCAGGTTGGCCTCGCTGACCGTGTAGATCGCGTGGGGAGCCAGGCCGGCGTCCACGCGCTCGCCGCCCTCCGACAGCTCGTCGAGACTGCGTAGCGCGGCCTCGCACATCGCCTCGCTGCGGCCGTCCACGTCGATCAGCGGCGCGGCCACGGTCGCGCGCAGCCCGGCGTCGCGCACCGCGCGCGCCGAGGCCTCGGGGTGCCAGTACATGTCCCAGAAGCGGACGGTCCCGCTGCGGATCATCTCCAGGCAAGCCAGCCGCGTGCCCCAGTACACATCCTCGGGCTCGAGCTTTCGCTCGATCGGCCAGATCTTCTCTTCGAGCCAGCGCATCAACGGCAGGTCGTCCCCGTAGCCGCGAAACAGCGTCATGGCGGCGTGGGTGTGGCCGTTGAGCAGCGGCGCGACCATGAGCGCGCCGTCCGCGTCGAGCTTTTCGTCCTCGGGACGCGGCTGCACGTCGAGACCAAGCTCGACGATCACGCCCTCCTCGGCGCGGAGCCCGACACGCTGATTGCCGTGGAATGCGCCGGTGACCGCCAGGCTCATGAGAGCGGGTCGCCCGGGACGCCGAGCGCGTGCTCCTGAACGTCGATCGCGATCTGGGTGAGCTGCACCTCGTGGCCGCGAGGCGCGGCGAGCGACATTCCGACCGGCCAGCTGACCGGGAGCGCGACGACCGGCATCCCGGTCATGTCCCACAGCGCGGTGAACGCGATCAGCGGGTCGCCCGGTCCGGCCGGGTGCCCGCGCTCGTAGCCCGGCCCGCGCTCGAGCGGAAGGATCGGGAGCGTCGGCTCGAGCACCGCGTCGATGCCGTGCTCGGCGAACCACCGCTCCCACGCCGCCGTGAGCTCGGACCGACGCGTTTGCGCGGCTGCGTAGGCCGCGTCGTCAGTGAAGTTGCTTGCGGCCTCGATGAACTCCGCGACCTGCTCGCGGTAGCGGTCGTGCCGGTCGGCGTGGGCCCGGTGATAGGCCCACACCTCGGTCATCAGCACCGTGCTCAGGTCATCCCAGTCGAGCCTCGCCGGCGCGGCAATCTCGACCACGCGCGCGCCGAGCCGCTCGCAGGCGGTTATGGCCTGCTCGTATCCGCGGGTTACCTCGTCTTTCATTTGATTTTGGGTTACGCGGTCGGTGAGCGCGACGGTGACGCCATCGAGCGGACTGGGACCGCTGCGCGGTTTGAGCGGGAGCGCGCCCATCCCGGCCATCGCGTCGAGCACCGCGGCGCAGTCGGCGACCGTGCGCGCCATCGGGCCGGGATGGTCGAGCGAGGGTCCGAGCGGAATGATCCCGTCGAGCGAGATGCGTCCGTACGTGGGCTTGATCGCGCACGTGCCGCAGCAGGCCGAGGGGATCCGCAGCGAGCCGCAGGTGTCGCTTCCGAGCGCGACGGGCGTCATGCGCGCCGCCAGCGCGGCTGCGCTCCCCCCGCTCGAGCCGCCGGCGATCAGGTGCAGGGCGTGCGGATTGCCGACCTGATCGGTGGTGCCACCGGCGGCGAACTCGTGCGTGTGGGTGTGGCCGAGCAGGACCATGCCCTGCTCGCGCAATGCGGCCCACGCGACGCAGTCATTCGCTGCGGGCGCGTCGGGGTCGAGGACGCGGCTCGAGGCGGTGAGCGGGAGCCCCTGCACCGCGTACAGGTCCTTGACGCCGATCGGGATGCCGCACAGCGGCGGGGTCGCGTCGCCGTCGCGAGCGCGCCGCTCATCGGCCTTCGTGGCCTGCTCGCGCGCTAGGTCCGGATAAAGGCGCACCCACGCGTTGACCGCTTCCGGCGCGCCGTCGAGCGTGGGCGGGCCGCCGTTTCGCTCCTCGATCCGGCGCAGGCAGGCGTCGGTCAGCTCGGCCGAGGACAGTTGGCGAGAACGGAGCAGCTCGGCGGCTTCGAGCACTCCCAGGTCGGCGGCGTCTGGCATCGGCGAAACCTATCTGGTGCGCGCGGCGAGCCACTGCTCGAGCTCTGGCGCCGGCACCGGGGCGGAGAACAAGAACCCCTGTGCGGCATCGCAGCCCAGACGGCGCATGGCGTCGCGCTCCGTGGCGGTCTCGATGCCCTTGGCGATCGCCACGAGGTCCGCCGCGTGCAGGCCGGCGAGCAGCGCGGCGAGCATCCGCCCCGCCTGGGCGTCGACGCTGGCCGCCGCAATCGTCGCGCGGTCCAGTTTGACCGCGCTCCAGGGATGACTCGAGAGGACGCGCAGCGATGCGCGAGCAGAGCCGAAGTCATCGAGGCAGAGCTGCACACCGATCTGTACCAGGGCTTCGAGCCCGGCCGCTGCCCCGCGCCGATCGACCTCGAGGCTGGCCTCGGTCAGCTCGAGCGAAAGCCGGTCGGTTGGGATCGCGGCTGCCGTGGTGGCGCGTTCGATCGCGCCGGCCAGTTCCGAGGAGCGCAGCGTGCGGGAGGACAGGTTCACGCTCACGGGCACATTGTCATCGAGAAGTCCCGCGTTCCGCCAGCGCTCGAGCGTCCGGCAAGCCTCGGCGATGACCCACATGTCGATCTCCACGATCAGACCGGTGTCCTCGGCCACCGGCAGGAACTCCTCCGGCGCCTGCAGGCCTCGCTCGGGATGCTCCCATCGAACCAGTGCCTCGAGCGAGTGCAGCGCCCCGTCGTCGAGTGCGATGACCGGCTGGTAGTGAAGGGCAAGTCCGGCGCGCTGCACGGCCTCGCGCAACCGCGCCTCGAGTTCGAGCTCGCCTGTCTCGGCGTAGGACTCGATGCCACCTCCGCGGCGCTTGGCCTGGTACATCGCGAGGTCGGCTTCCCGGAGCAGCTCCTGGGGGTGGGTCTCCTGGTGGCGAGCGCGGGCGATTCCCACGCTGGCCTCGAGTGTCACCTGGGTGCCGTCCAACGCATGCGGCTCGGCGATGGCCGCGCGTGCCCGCTCGGCCACGCGCTGTGCCTCGCGCTGCCCGCGCAGGTCCTCGCACAGGATCACGAACTCGTCGCCGCCGTAGCGCGCCACGGTGTCGCCCGGGCGGAGCACCCGCTGCAGACGGCGGGCGACCTCGATCAGCACCTCGTCGCCGGCCTCGTGTCCGAGGCTGTCGTTGACGCCCTTGAACCCGTCGAGGTCGAGGAAGAGAAGGGCCAGGGAGGTGGGTTGACGGCGCGAGCGGGCGACCGCCAGGTTCAGTCGGTCGAGCAGCAGGGCGCGGTTGGGCAGGCCGGTCAATGAATCGTGCAGCGCCTGACGCGCCAGCCGGGTCTCGGTTCGCTTTCGCACGATCGCGTAGCGGACCGCCCGCTTGAGCTCCCCGGCGTCGGTCGATGGCTCGAGCAGGTAGTCCTGGGCGCCTTCGTGGATGGCCTCGAGCGCGGAGTCCTCGTCGGTGGTCGCGATGACCACTACAGGCTCGTCGGACACGCTCGAGAGAACCGTCCGGATCGTGTCCTCCGGGTCGGCGACCCGCTCGACGGCGAGCACCACGCAGTCGATGTCCTGCTGATGCAGCGCACGACGCAGGCTGGCCGCGCCGTCGCACACGCGCACGTCCGGTTCGGCGCCGAGCAGCGTCCGTACCCGGGAGGCCTGGTCGGCCTCCTCCGCTACGACGAGCAGTCGTAGTGGCTCACTGAAGTCCTTTTCGCCGGGTGGCCCCACCCCAGGAGATCCCATCTCTTTCCGTGATGTGTGTGCGACGCGAGGCTAGCGCAGGTCGCAAGCAGTCAGGTAGGGTGCGCGGCCAGATATATGGCGAGCGGGGCGAAACAGCTCATGGGGGGGCTGATCGCGGCGGCGGCGCTCGCGCTGGTCGCTGCGCCTTCGGCCTGGGGGTTCACCGCGCACGGGAGCGTCCGGCAGGTGTACGTGGTTGGCGCGCACCCGGGTGAGCGCCTGACGCTCGTCGGCCGGCGGGGACGGACAGTGGCGGTGCGGCGCGCCGGGCCACTCGGTGGCGCGGTCTTTCGCGGCGTCCCGCCCGGGAAGGGATATCGGGTTGGGTTCTCGCCGGCGGTCACGGTGCTGCCGGATCGACCGGCGCCACCGAGCATGCGGATCTACCGCCAGCGGATCCCCCGCTCGGGGTACGGGTACCTCTCGGTCCGCGACGGGATCGAGCTCGCGGTCGACGTGCGGCTCCCGGCCGGACCGGGGCCGTACCCCACGGTCGTCGAGTACTCGGGCTACGGCTATGCGGACCCGGCCGGTGCCCAGAGCGGGATCGCCCCGATCGCCAACCTGCTCGGGTTCGCGGTGGTCGACGTGAACATGCGCGGCACGGGCTGCTCGGGCGGCGCGTTCAGCTTCTTCGAGCGGCTTCAGAGCCTGGACGGATACGACGTGATCGAGACGGTCGCGCGCCAGCCGTGGGTTCTCGGGCACCGGGTCGGGATGATCGGGATCTCCTACGGAGGGATCAGCCAGCTGTTCGTGGCGGCTACCGACCCGCCGCACCTGGCGGCGATCGCGCCGCTGTCGGTGATCGACAACACGGCGACCACGCTGTACCCGGGCGGAATCCTCAACACCGGCTTTGGGTTGCCCTACGCCCGCGCGCGCGATCACGACGCGGAGGCGGCTGCGCCGGGGCACGGCCAGGCGTGGGCGCTTGCGCGGATCCGCTCGGGCGACCGGGTTTGCCGCTCTAATCAGACGCTTCACCCCGAGGCGGTGAGCGACGTGCGCCAGGTGTTCGCCAACCGCTACTACCGACCGTCGGTGGCGAACCCTTTGAATCCGACCACCTTCGTGCACAAGATTCGCGTCCCGGTCTACCTGGCCTGCCAGTGGACCGACGAGCAGACCGGCGGCCACTGCCCCGACCTCGCCCAGCACTTCACCGGAACCCGCCTGAAGTGGTTCGCGTTCACCAACGGCGTGCACGTGGATTCGCTCGACCCGGCCACCGCGGAGCGCTGGTACGACTTCCTGTCGCTGTTCGTCGCTCGGCGGCAGCCCTCGCTGTCGCCGGCGGTCCGCGCGCTGGCTCCCGAGCTTTACCAGGTGGCGATGGGGGTGAGCGGCGTAACTTTCCCCGCCGACGATCCGATCCAGGACCAGCCGTCGTTTGCCGCCGCGCTGGCCGCTTTCGAGCAGCTTCCGTCGGTGCGCGTGCTGTTCGACAACGGCGCCGGCGGCGCGCAGCCCGGGGCGCCGGGGGCGGCGTTCGAGCAGTCGTTCGCGAGCTGGCCGATTCCGGGGACGCAGGCGACGTCGTGGTATCTGAGCTTCGGCGGCGCACTGGTTCCCGGGGCGACGCGGCTGCCGGGGGCTGACGCCTTCACGTGGAACCCGGCCGCGCGGCCGCGCACCGACTTCAGTGGCAACACCGGGGCCGGCGGACTGTGGGGGGCCACGCCCGATTACCACTGGGTCGCGAATCCGACCGGCACGGCCGTTTCGTACGTGACCGCGCCGCTGAGTTCGAACGTGGTCGTCGTCGGCGCCGGGTCGTTGCAGGCGTGGATCTCGGCCTCGGTGCGTGACGTCG
>DATIEI010000138.1:0-5292 GCA_035455845.1 Solirubrobacteraceae bacterium | reverse complement strand
AGGAGAACCGCTCGTTCGACTCCTACTTCGGGACCTTCCCGGGAGCCGATGGGATCCCGGGCCTGGCCGGAAACCCGGGCACCGTGCCCTGCGTGCCCAATACCGCAACCGGTAGCTGCGTGCGTCCGTTCCACGACCGGCAAGACCTCAGCCTGGGCGGACCCCACAGCTTCGCGGCGGCGATCACCGACGAGGACGGCGGCAAGATGGACGGGTTCGTGGGCGAGCAGAGCCGGGGCATGGCCGGCTGCGAGCGGACGTTCAACCCGAACTGCGGTAACTCCGGCGGCACGCCCGACGTGATGGGTTATCACGACGGCTCGGACATCCCGAACTACTGGGCCTACGCACACGACTTCGTCCTCCAGGACCACATGTTCGAGTCCGATGCCTCCTGGAGCCTGCCCTCCCACCTGTACATGGTGTCGGAGTGGTCGGCCTATTGTTCCCTGAAGGGCGATCCCCGCAGCTGCCGCGCCGCGGACGAGGACCCGGGATATCCGCCCGACTTCGCTCGCCGGCTCGGCGTCGCGGTGCCGACCCCTCCCAACTATGCCTGGACCGACCTCACGTACCTGCTGCACAAGTACGGGGTCAGTTGGGGCTACTACGTTTACAAGGGCTCAGAGCCCGACTGCGATTCGAACGCCGCCCTGACCTGCGCCCCGGTCGGCCAGAACGCCAAGACCCCGGGGATCTGGAACCCGCTGCCGTATTTCACCGACGTCCAGCAGGACAATCAGGTCGGGAACATCAAGTCGCTGTCGAACTTCTACGCCGACGCGCGGACCGGGAATTTGCCCGCCGTGTCGTGGGTCACCCCGAACGGACGGGTGTCCGAGCACCCACCCGGATTGATCACCGCCGGCGAGACGTACGTCACGAGCCTGATCAACGCGATCATGCACAGCCCCGACTGGAGCAGCACCGCGATCTTCCTGGCCTGGGACGACTGGGGCGGCTTCTACGACCACGTGATGCCTCCGCAGGTCGACGCGCAGGGCTACGGGCTGCGGGTCCCGGGCATGGTGATCAGCCCGTACGCCAAACAGGGCTTCATCGACCACCAGACGCTCAGCTTCGACGCCTACGTGAAGTTCATCGAGGACGACTTCCTCGGCGGGCAGCGGCTGGACCCGAGGACCGACGGCCGCCCCGATCCGCGTCCGGACGTGCGCGAGAACTTCCCTCAGCTCGGGGATCTGAGCGCCGATTTCGACTTCAACCAGCAGCCGCGACCGCCGGTGATCCTGCCCGTTACCCCGCCGACCGATCTGATCCCGCCGGCCCGCGCCGCGCGCCGCGCTCGGGCCGCCGGGCGCACGCTCGCGCTGCCGCACAGCGGGCCGTTGCGCTCGTTCGAGCTCGGGGTGATCGCCCGGCGGCTGGGGATTTCCCAGGCCGCGTTGACCGAGCAATTGGCTATCGGACAGCCACTGCGGCGGATCGCGCGGGCGCGCGGCGTGACCGTGGCTGAGCTCCGCCGGGCGGTGCTCGCGGCCCTGCGCACAGAGGTGACCCGGACGATCCGCTGAGGCGTGCGGATCAGACCGCCCGCTCGAGCCGGCCGGTGACCGCGTGTCGGGCCTCCCTCACCGCCTCGCGCTCACGGGCCAGGTCGGGTATATCGGCCCCCCCACGCTCTCTCGCACGGTGGATCGCGCGGTCGAGCCTGGCCTCATCGAGCACCAGCCGCGCGTGCTCGAGCTCGTCATCGCTGACAACATGCCGTCGCCCAGCCTCGGCGACCAAGTCAGCCACGGCACGCGCGAGCTCCTCGTCGCCAGCCGGCAAGTCGGCAAGCGGAGCGCGCGCGCGACCCATGATGTGGCGGGCGGCGCGACGCATCAGCTCGCTTGTGAACAGACGATCGGGATCGATCTCAAACAGCATCCGAGCACCGGCATCTGGCAGCGCGATGCACAGCGCGAGAAAGGCCCGCTCGGACCGGACCGCCTGATCGATCTGCTCAAGACCGTTGGTGTGAGCGACAGCCGCGCGATCCGCCGGGCCCGCACCTTCGATCAGCGTTTCTAGGCGGCGCTCGGTCAGCTCGAGCCGACTGGCGACGCGCTGCAGGATGCCCTGCCCGAACGCATTCCTCGGCATGTCTCTGAGCGCCGGCAGGAGCTCGCGGAAGGCGCGATCGCGTCCTTCGGCGGTGCGCGTGTCATTGCGCTCGAGGATCCGATCGACGTGAAAGGCCACGAACGGCACCGATGCGTCCACCCGTTCGCGCAGCGCGTTCGCACCGCCGCGCTCGATCAACTCGGCGGGGTCGGCGCCGGCCGGTAGCGGCACCACTCGGAGCTCCAGGTTGCGGTCGCCGGTCAGCTGCGCGGCCTTGAGCATCGCATCGTGCCCGGCACGGTCCGCGTCCAGGCACAGCACGAGGACCTTGGCCACGCGTTCGAGCTCGGAGATCTGCTCGCCGGTCAGCGCGGTTCCCATGATTCCCACCGCGTTGGGGAGGCCGGCCTGGTGCAGCGCGAGCACGTCGGTGTAGCCCTCGACCAGGATCACGCTCCCCACCTTGGCCGCCGGTGCCCGGGCGCGGTCGAGCCCGAACAGCACCCGGCGCTTGTGGTAGAGCTCGCCCTCGGCTGTGTTCAGGTACTTCGGTCGCTGGTTCTCACGCATGGCCCGGGCGCCGAAGCCGATGACGTTGCCGCGCGCGTCCGTGGACGGGAACATGATCCGCTCGCGGAAGCGATCGTAGATTTGGCCGGGGCGATTCTGCGAGCGCTGGCTCAGGCCGACCGCGAGGAGCTCCTCGTCCCGGAAGCCGGCCCGACGCGAGGCAGTGAGGATCCGGTCCCAGGCGCTCGGGGCGTAACCGACGCGGAACGCGCGCAATGTCTCCTCGCGCAGCCCACGCGACTCGAGATACTCCCGGGCGGGCCCCGCCTCGCGCGCCTCCCACAGGTATCTGGCGTAGTACGTGGCGGCGCGGCCGAGCAGGGTGTGCAGGCGTTCACGGCGCTGCCGTCTCTGAGCGGCCTGGGGGTCCTCCTGCTCGGTCTGAAGCTCGACGCCGAAACGGTTGGCCAAGGTCTCGAGCGCGCCGGCGAAGTCGAGGCCCTCGGTCTCCATCACGAACGTGAACAAGTCGCCGGAGGCCTGGCAGCCGAAGCAGTAGTAGACCTTCTCGATCGGGTTGACCCCGAACGACGGAGTGCGCTCGTCGTGGAACGGACAGCGGCCCACGTACTCGCTTGCCCCAGCACGGCGTAGCTCGGTGTGCTCGCCGACCAGCGCGAGCATGTCGACTGCGTCGCGCACGCGGTCGCGCGAGTCGGCCGTGTACCTGGTCACGGCGTCTTCACGGCGCGAACGCCACCGGCACGCTCAGAGCCTCGAACGTGCGGATGCAGAACCGGTCAGTCATCCCGGCCAGGTAGTCGGTGACCCGGCGCGGGAGCTCACCCGACGGGATCGAGGCCGGGATCTCGTCTGGGTGGGCGCAGTAGTGATCGAACAGCGAGCGCACGACGAGGCGGATCTTCTCGTGCTCGCGCGTGGCCTCGGGGCCGAGGTACACCCGGGCGAACATGAACTCCCGGAGCTCGGCCATCGCTGCCCCGACCCGTTCTCCCTGGACGATGTCGCCGGCCTGCTCGGAAGACTCGACCAGGTCGTGCACGAGCGTATCGATCCGCTGCGGGCCGGTGTCGCCGAGGATCTCGATCGGCTTTGCCGGTAGGTCGGCTCCAGACAGCAGCCCGGCCCGCACCGCGTCGTCGATGTCGTGGTTGATGTACGCCACGCGGTCCATCAGTCGCACGATCTTGCCCTCCAGCGTGGCCGGCATGCTCGCCCGGCCGGAGTGGCTGACGATGCCGTCGCGCACCGGCGCGGTCAGGTTCAACCCGAGCCCGTCGCGCTCGAGCGTGTCGACCACGCGCAGCGAATGCTCGTGGTGCATGAACGACAGGCCGAAGCGCTCGGACAGGCATCGGTCCAGGGCGTCCTCGCCGACGTGGCCGAACGGCGGATGGCCAAGGTCGTGGCCGAGCCCGATCGCCTCGGTCAGATCTTCGTTCAGGCGCAGTGCGCGTGCGACCGTTCTCGAGATCTGGGTCACCTCGAGCGTGTGGGTCAGCCGGGTGCGGTAGTGGTCTCCGGCCGGGGAGACGAACACCTGTGTCTTGTGCTTCAGCCTGCGGAACGCCTTGCAGTGGACGATCCGATCGCGATCGCGCTGGAACGGGGTGCGCAGGCCGCAGTCGGGCTCCTCGCGCTGCCGGGCGGCCGGGTAGGAGGGCGTGGCGAGCGGAGAGAGGTCGCGCTCCTCGCGGGCCCGCATGCGCTCCGCGAAGGCTCGGGCCACCGGACCGGTGGGATGCCGGATGTCCGGAGTGCCCGAGGTGAGAACCTGTCCACTCATCGCCTTCGATTCTGACAGCCGTCGGGACGGCCGCGAGGAGTTGTCACAAAGGCGTGACTACCGGCGACCTGTGAGCGGGCGCAGCCGGACGTGGGCGTGATGCTCGGCGGTCTCGGTGATCGCCCGCTCGGCCTGGGCCAGGGCCAGCTCGGACGCGTCCGGGGCCTGGGCCAGCGGCCGCCCGAGCGCGCCGACCAGGAAGTCGTGGCCCTCCTGGCCGAGCGGGAACGCGGCTGCCTCACACGAGCTGCACACCACGCCGCCCGCCGCGGCGGAGAAGCCCTGCAGATGCTCGGTCTCGCCGCATCCGGCACACGCGGCGAGCTGGGGCACGATCCCCGCGGCCAGCAGGAGCTTGAGGCGGAAGGCCAGGCCGGTGGCGGCTCTCGCGTGGATGGCGCCGGAGTCGAGCAGCGACAGCTCGTTGGCGAGCAGGCGAAACACCTCGGGATGCGGCTCGGGGGTCTCGAACAGACGCGCCACCGCGTCGCAGGCCCGCGCGGCGGCGTCGAGCGTTGCGGCGTGCTCGCGCAGGCCGGCGTGGGCGGCAATCGTGTCGACGCCGGTGACCGTGTGCAGGTCGCCCCTGCCCTCGTGCAGGATCACCCTGATGTGGAAGAACGGCTCGAGCCGGGCGCCGAACCGGCTGCGGGCCCGCCGCACGCCCTTGGCGATCGCGGACAGGCGCCCGTAGCCCGGCGTGTACATGTGGAGGATCCGATCCGCCTCGCCATAGCGAATCGAGCGCAGCACGATCGCCTCGGTCCTCAGCGATCCCGGCACGTTTCACGCGTCCTGGTCCGGCGATCCGGGTAGGCCTCACCCGTCCCGGGCGTGCGCCTGCGGCCGCGGCCGCGGCCGCGGCCACCCGCTATACTTTCTGAAGCTATGGCGCAAGTCACGCT
>DATIEI010000137.1:0-13720 GCA_035455845.1 Solirubrobacteraceae bacterium | reverse complement strand
GGGCTCGGGTCGGTCGGCCTGTGGCGGGGTTTTCCCGAGCGCCTGGCGCAGGCAACGGGCCGGCGGACGGTCGCGTTCTCGCGCTACGGACACGGCCAGTCCGACCGGCCGCCCAAACCGCGCACGCCGGCGTTCATGCATGAGGAGGCGTTCGAGGTCCTGCCCGAGTTGCTCGCGGAGCTCGACATTCACTCCCCGATCCTGGTCGGCCACAGCGACGGCGCCTCGATCGCGCTGATCCACGCGGCCCATCACCCCGTCGAGGCGGTGGTGGCGATCGCGCCCCACGTATTCGTCGAGGACATTTGCATCAAGGAGATCGAGCGGGCACGGACCGCTTACGAAACCACCGACCTGCGAGAACGACTGGGCCGCCACCACCGCGATCCGGACGCCGCGTTCTTCGGCTGGAACGACGTGTGGCTCGACCCGGAATTCCCGCAGTGGGACATCACCAGCGAGCTCGGCCACATCACCTGCCCCCTGCTGCTGATCCAGGGCGAGCGCGACCAATACGGCACGTTGGCCCAGCTCGATGCGATCGAGCAGCGCGCCAAGGGACCCGTGGCGCGTCTCCATTTCGACTGCCAGCACTCCCCTCCAACCGAGCTCCCGGACGAGACGGTCGCCGCGATCGCCCACTTCGTAACGCTCCAGGTGCGCGAGGAGTCGTTCGACACGCCGACCTCGGCCGGCCTGGTGGCGGACTACGTCGCAGAGATCCGGTCGATGTATCCGGAGTGGTCGCCGAACGTCCCGCCCCGGATGCACGCGTCTGACGTCGAGCCCCCGGATGGCCGCTGGCTCGTCGCGTACCGATACGGGCACGCCATGGGCTGCGCGGGACTGAAGCGGCTCGACGATCGAACGGCCGAGATCAAGCGGATCTATGTCGCGCCGGAGGCCCGGGGCGCCGGCGTCGCCCGCGCCCTGATCAGCGCCCTGGAGGCAGTCGCGCGCGACGCGGGTTACGACACGATCCGCCTGGACACCGGCGCCAAACAGCCCGCATCGGTGATGCTGTTCCGCTCCAGCGGCTACGAGCAGATTGCCGACTACAACGGCAACCCGGTGGCGGCGTACTGGTTCGAGAAGCCGCTCTAGCGAACGACCTGCTGCCGGGATGCGCTCGCCGGGTGCGGCTCGTGCCGGCCGCGATGCTGTTTACGGCCGTGGGCGCCGGCGCGACGTTCGATGCCGCCGCTCACCCAACCGGCTCGCGCCACATCGTCTGTTCTGGCTGCGATCGGCGCGCAACTCGGGTGGCGATCACGTTTCCGACTGGACTAGGCGAGTAGCGCCACGAGGGATACGGCGCCGGCGAGCGAGCGGACGACGTCGATCCCGGCGTCGTTAAGCGTCTCTCTCACGCGTCCGAGGGCGCGGGCGATCCGGTGCGACCGAGGCGCGGGCGTGGCTGCTTCCGCCTCGGCTTCGGCGAGCGCCCGGCTCGCCAGAGTGCGACTCTCGGGCGGGAGCGCAAGCTGATCGATCTCGTTCCGCAGTTGAGCCAGCTCGGCGCGAAGCTCGATCACGTGCACGCTGGCGGTCCCGTGGATCCCGTCTTGCACCACCATGTCGCCGCCGACGTTTTGGATCGCCGCGGCATGTTGACTGCCGATGTTGAACGTGGTCATCGGCCGACCACTATTCGCGCGACCCGGTTGACCACGAAGCCGCTCAGGATCAGCCCGATCGCGGCCGGCCAGGCCGACGGGAGATACTGCGTGTACGGCTTCTCGACGCCGCCGTTGTTCGCAGCCTGCAGCACGCTGTGCGCCGTCATGACGCCGAAGACCACGAGCAGCGCGAGACCGGCGAGGGAGAGCGACAGTCCGAGCGCCGCCAGAAGCTTGCCCGCACGGCTCGCTCGGCCGCGGTCTCCGTAGTAGATCGTCTGGTCGCCGCCGACATTGCTGATGTTCTGAGCGGACTGGCGATTGACATCGAAAGTCGTGGCATCGCTCGAAGCCGTGGCTCTTTCCGGCGGCTCGAGAACATGCTCGACGGTGGTGCGACTGGCGTTCATGTATTTCCCCCTTCTTGACGCCCTGCGCGGTGACGCATCATCGATGGTCACGTCAGGTGAGCCAAGCCCCCCTAGGGGTGGTTCTTGACACCGATCTCTGCCGGTGGCCGGTCGGCAGGCCATGCTGAGCTTCTCGCGCGGTCCCACTAAGGCGCGCAGCCCGTCGACGCCGGCCGCGTCTCGAGTAACTTCCGCCAACACGGCCAACTCGGCTCCGGAACAGCCGCGGCACGGCCAACTCGGCTCCGGAGGAGCCGCGGCAAACCCGAAGCTCGCTTCGGCTCAATGCCGATGTGGACCAGCTGGCCCATCGTGCACACTCCTCCCATGGAGGGGCATGGATTCGCCCTTTGCCCGCTCTGCGGCGATCGCATCGGCGTCTACGAGCCGATGATCGTCATTACGCCCTACGGCGCGCGGCGGACCTCCAGCGCTTGTGAGCCCACGCTGCCGCAGAGCGGCGCGATCCTCCTCCACGAGGCCTGCTACGGCATCGAGCCGTATGAGCGTGGCGAGAACGGGTGACCGGCGGTCAGGCCAGAGCGGCTCTGGCGCTGTCGAGATCGTCCGTGACGATGACGAGCCTGATACCTCCGAACGTCGTGTAGAGCAACTCGATGTTGACGCCCGAGGCGCTGAGCTCGCGGGCGAGCTCGCCGAGCGAGCCGGGTTGGTCGGCGACGTCGACCACAAGCGCCTCGCGCCGATCGGCGACGCCCATGCCGGCCCCCTCGAGCGCCTCCACGGCGCGTTCAACGGCGTCGTCGGCGATCAGCAGATGGATGATTCCCCGGCCCTCTCCGGTGAATGCGCACATACCCTCGATATTGACGCCAGTGGCGCCGGTCGCGCCTCCGAGCCTCGCCAGCTGGCCCGGTTCGTCATTGAGAATGACTGTCAGATCGGTCGGCATATCGGACCCGTTCTGTTGCGCGGACTGTTGGCGCCGATCCTAGCCCTCCGGCACAAACGGTTGCCGCAAGCTGCGCGAGGGAGCCACCGGCCTAACGGGCTACCCCCACACGAACGGCGGATAGCGATCAGTCGTGAAGTACGCGTACGCGTTGCCGCGCAGGGTCCAGCGCAAGCCCGGAACCATGAGCTCGAACAGCCCTCGCGGAATCTTCTTTGTGAACAGCACGGTGAAGAAGGCGATGATGGTCAAGGCGCCGGTCAACCAGTACAGGAGGCCGGCGATCCATACGTACGGGATTGCCAGCAGCCACTGGACGAGCGGGCGCCAGTTGTCGATGTGCTCCGGGTAGTCGATGCTCAAGCGCAGCGGATAGTTCGGATCGTCGGCCAGTGCGAACGGCGGGTATACGTCGGTCATGAGGTGCACATAGGCGAGCACGCGGTAGTACCACCGTGCCGTCCCTACCAGGTAGTCGAAGGCGCCTCGTGGCCACCGGCCGGTGAAGAGCACTGCGAAGAACCCGTAGATCACGACGAAGAATGCCCCGATGGCAACGAAGAACAGGGCGATGTAGTGCGGGACCGCCAACAGCCACTTGATCAGTGGCAGCCACCGATTGAGCTCGGAGGGAAAGGTGATCTCGAGGCTCGCCGGATAGCTGGGCGCCGGCGGACCGGACGGATCGGGTACGCCTACGTCAGAAATCGCCAGGGCCGACGGGATCGGCTCCGTGGAGGGATACGCTCGTTCCGGCGGCGGGACGGAGGGTTCGTCGGAAGGGCCGCCCGGAGAGTCAGAAGCACCCACGCGATAACCATAGCCGCGTTGGCGCTCGCATTGGATGAACTGGCCGGCTTGACAGGCATAGATTTGTCTGACTAGAGTCAGAGAGTGTCCACCACCGACGCCGAGGTTGCTCACGTCCGCAGCTTCAACCGCGCCGTGACGCAGCGCATCGGGGCCCTCAACGATCGCTACCTGGGCGGCGACCGTCCATTGGCGCAGGACCGGCTCATGTGGGAGATCGGGGTCACGGGATGCGAGATCAGGTCGCTGCGTGCCCGCCTGGGCCTGGACGCCGGCCACGCCAGCCGGCTGTTGCGGGCTCTCGAGGCCGCCGGCCTGGCCACGGTGGAGCCAAGCCCGGCCGACCGTCGCGTGCGCGTGGCCCGCCTCACGCGGCGTGGGCGATCGGAACTCGAGGTCCTCAGCCGGCGCAGCGACGAGCTCGCCGCCTCGATCCTCGATCCCCTCCAGCCCGCCGATCGCGACGAGCTGATTGCGGCGATGCGGACCGTCAAGAGGCTGCTGACCGTCAGCGAGATCGACGTCCGACCCGTCGACCCAGCAGAACCAGACGCCCAGCGGTGCATCGCCGCGTATGTTGCGGAGCTCAACCGACGTTCCGAGCGCGGCTTTGATCCGGCCAAGGGCGTGTCCGCCGAGCCGCACGAGATGACCCCGCCCGCGGGCCTGTTCCTCGTCGCCTACCGTCACGGCGACGCGGTCGGGTGCGGTGGCGTGAAGCACCATCCGGGAGCGCCGTCGGAGATCAAGCGCATGTGGGTGGCCGAGAACGCGCGCGGCCTCGGGATCGCCCGACGGCTGCTCGCCGAGCTCGAACGTGACGCGGTCCGCGCCGGCGCGTCGCTCGCGACGATCGAGACCAGCGCGACGCTGGTCGAGGCTATGGCGCTTTATCGCTCGGTGGGCTACGTCGAGGTGCAGCCGTTCAACGACGAGCCGTTCGCCGACCACTGGTTCGAGAAGCGCCTTTGACCGCTCGGCTCACGTTCGTCGGGTCAGGGGATGCGTTCGCGAGCGGCGGACGGTTCCAGGCCTGTCTCCATCTCGAAGCCGACGGCACCGCGCCGCTGCTGCTCGACTGCGGTGCCACCGCACTGATCGCGCTCAAGCGCCTGGGCATCGACCCCTCGTCGATCGGACACGTCGCACTGACCCACCTCCACGGTGATCACTTCGCCGGCCTGCCCTGGCTGATCCTCGACGGGCAGTTCGCCAAGCGGACCAAGGAGCTCGTGATCGCAGGCCCCGCCGGGACGGGGCAGCGCTTCGAGGAGATGTTTGAGGCGCTCTATCCCGGATCCCCGGCCGCCGAGCGACCGTTCGAGACGCGGTTCGTCGAGTTCGAGGAGCGCGTACCGCTGGACTTCGGGCCGGCGCGGATCACGGCGTACCCCGTCCGGCACACTCCGGGCACCAGACCCCACGGACTCCGGGTCGAGTACGCAAACCGGGTCACCGCCTACTCGGGCGACACCGAGTGGACCGACACCTTGCCGGACATCGCCCGCGGCGCCGAGTTGTTCGTGTGCGAATGCAACTTCTTCGACACCAAGGCACCGGGGCACCTCGACTACCAGACGCTCATGCAGCATCGCCCCGAACTCGAGTGCAAGAAGATCGTGATCACCCACATGAGTGAGGAGATGCTCGCTCGCGTTGACGCAGGCGAAATCGAGCTCGAGGCCGCCACCGACGGCGCCGTGATCAGCGTCTGAAAGCGGGCACGGCGTCGAGCGCGGCGTGCCATATCGCCGACTTGGGGTTGATCACATCGAAATGATCGAAGCCGTCAAGTCGTATCTCATCTATTTGATCACCCGAAGCGCGGGCCCGCTCGGCGTACAAATCCGTGATCGAGGGATCGACGTCGACGTCCTCGCTGCCGTGAACCAGAACCTGGGGCACGCCCAACGGCAGGAGCTCGGCGGGCGAGGCGTGGGCGTAACGATCCGGGAGCGAATCGGGCGCTCCGCCCAGCAGTTCATACACCGCGTGATCACAGGTGCCCTGCCGAAAGCCCTCACGAAGATCCGAGATCCCGGCGAGGACGAGCACGCTCGACACACGGACCACCGGATCGGCCCCTGGGGCATCGCCGGCCAGGCGGTGCCGCGCGGCGGTCCAGAGCGCCAGGTGGCCTCCGGCCGAGTGGCCGATCGCCACCAGACGACCAAGATCGAGCAAATGTCGCGAGGCCAGCAGATCCAGCAGGTCGGTCGCGGCGCCGACGTCGATCAGCGACATCGGCCAGCCGCCGCCTTGACCCAGACGGCGGTACTCGATGTTCCACGCCGCGATCCCCCGCGAAGCAAGGTCGCGGCACAGCTCATCCATCAGGTCGAGCTGCCAGTACGCCCGCCAGCACCCGCCGTGGATGACCAGCGCGACCGGATGCGGGCCGGCGCCTGCCGGTAGGTACAGATCGCCGAAGTGGTCGCGCTCGGGCCCGTAGCGGTAACGGCGGACCGAGCCGTCACCCGTCCCCGGTGCCGCTCCCGGCACTAGCAGTGCTCGCAGAAGTCGTCACCGTGATGCTTCGGCGGACTCGGCGGGACGTCGAGGGCCGGATTGCGGTCGAAGAAGTTGACCGGCTTGAGCTTGAAGCCAAGCTTCGCCACCGGCATCACCGGCCAGTCCTCGGCTCGCGGGATGTGGTGATGGCCCAGCACGTGCCACACGACGATGTCCTCGTCCTTGATCGGCCGGTCCTGCTCGACCCAGCGAGGCAGGCCGTCGCCACCCGGGTTCTGGTTCGGAAAATCTCCCGCCGGATAGCGCTCCGACTCGTCGAACCGTGTCACCCACAGGTTGTGCCAGAGGTACCCGGCACGCTGATGCAGACCCGAGCCGGGCTGAGCGTAGGGCGGCGCTGACTCGCCGGGCTCGATCTTGTACCCCGTGGGGTAACCCATCGCGTTCTTTCGCCGCGATGACTGGATGATCCAGTAGCGCGACGCGGCTACATCGACGTTGCGCTGCGCCTCCGACTCCCGCTCGAACGTGGTGCGCTTCACATAGAAGGCATTGCCGAACTGGTTTGCCGGCCCGGTCGGGTCCGCGACAGTGTCCGCCTCGGTCACCTGATTGTGCTCGCCGTCGATCGCGGCGTGCATCCTCACGCAGAAGTGATGCTGATGGTTGACCGCGTATAGGTTCGGCTCGAGCATCGTCCCGAACTTCGACGTCTCCCCATCGGGAAGCGCCCCGGTCTGGACGACGCCCGTGGCCTTGATCTCGCACTCGATCGAGGCGTCCTGGCGGAAGTGCCAATAGAACGCGTATTCATAGTTGCCGACGGTGGCGATGAACGACACGACGAGCTTGCGCGAGCGCCTGACCTCGGTCTTGTCGGTCCTGAAGTCATAGTGCTTCCACAGAATCCCGTCGTCTTCCTCGTGCATGCAGACCGCGTTCGGAATCGGCATCAGCTCACCGAACGCGTTGATGTACGACGAATCGAAGTAGTAGATCTCGCCGAGGCAGTCACACCCCCGCTCGAGGCTGTTCGCGAGGATGCCGACGCCGTACTCGCCGATGTCGAACGCGTTCTTGCGGTACTGGAGAAAGGCATCGTCCCCGTACGGGACGGTCATCTCCGCCACCGAGATGCGATGGAAGAGCGAGCGCAGCTCCCCGTCGTCGTCGTAGGCGACGTCGTGCAGCACCAGCCCTTCGCGTGGCGTGAAGCCAACCCGGAATTGCCACTTCTGCCACCGCACGAGGTTTCCCTCGACGGTGAAGCTCGGCCCCTCGGGTTGGCTGATCTCGAGCGGCTTGATGTCGGTGCGGAACCTCTCCTGATAGCTCGCCGCCCAGTTCGCGCACCGCTGCGGGACCGGAAGCACCGCGTCGTCGTGGACCGCGACGACCTCCTGGTCGTTCAGGTCAACGATCGCTGAGAGACCGTCGACCACATGCGCGTACTGGTTGTCCTCCAGCCCATGCTTGATGTAGATCAGAGCCCGAGCGATTCGCCGGTCGCGCTCGTCGGGCGAGTCGTAGTAACCGGCCGACCACGGGTCGACGTTGATCTGCGAGCGCTCCTCGAGATCGAGGCCCCGGCGGCGCAGCGCCTCGAGCACGCGTCCGTCCATCTTGACGGCAAGCTCGGTCTCGGCGAATTCGTCGGGCGCGATCGCCGGCTGTCCGTCGATCATCCGCCAGTCGCCCACGTTCCCGGCGTCGAGGTCGACCTCCACCCGAAAGCTGCCGCGCGACGTGTTGTCGATGAGGATGACCTCGGCCGAGCGTGGCGGCGATGAGTCGGAGCGCGCGGGCTCCTTGAGCGACACCATTCCGAAGCGCATTCCATACTGGTAGTCGGGGTGCCGCCGGACGATGTCAACGACCCGCTCGAGCTCGTCGGGCGAGAGTGGGTCGAACGGATGAGCGTGCTCGGCGAGCTCGGCGGCGCGAGCCTCTGCCTTTGCGCGGAGGCGGGCCAGCTTCTGGCGGCGGTACTGCTTGCGGTCTAGTTGTGAGGTCGCGATTGACACAACGAACTCCTTCAGTACGCGATGCAGACGGTCTTCAGCTCGGTGTATTCCTCGATCGCGGCGGTGCCGTGCTCCCGACCCAGGCCTGACATCTTCATGCCTCCGAACGGCATGTTCGCGTCGAGCACCGAGTGGGTGTTGACCCACACGGTGCCTGCCCGCAGGCGCGGCGCCAGTTCGAGGACCCGAGACAGGTTCTGGCTCCAGACGCTCGCCGCGAGTCCATACCGAGTGTCGTTGGCCTTGCGTACGAGGTCGTCGAGATCGTCGTAGGGATTGGCGACCAGCACCGGACCGAAGATCTCCTCCTGCATGATCCGCGCTTGCTGCTCGACGTTGGCGATCACCGTCGGCTCGACGAAGAACCCCGGCGCGTCCGGCGCCTCACCGCCGACAACCACCTGGCCACCCGCCTCCTGGCCGTGCTCGATGAACGACAACACGCGCTCCTGTTGCACGCGGGAGACCAGCGGGCCGATGTGCACGTTTGGATCGAACGGTGAGCCGATCTTGAGGAAGTCAGCGATATCGGCGACGCGTTCGACGACCTCGTCGAACCGATCCCGTGGGGCGTACAGACGCGATCCCGCGACGCACTGCTGCCCGGTGTTGAAGAAGAGGCCGTTGACCATGCCGCCGGACACCATGTCCGCGCCGATGTCATCGAGCACGAGAACCGGTGACTTGCCACCGAGTTCGAGCGCGGTCCGAGTGAGATGCGTCGATGCCGCCTTGGCGATCTTCTTACCGACATCGGTCGAACCCGTGAAGGTGATCTTGTCGACCCCAGGGTGTGCCACGAGCGCTGCGCCGGCCGTCTCACCCAGACCGGTGATCACGTTCACCACTCCGGGCGGGAAGCCCGCCTCCATCACCAGCTCACCGAGCAGCAGCGCCGACAACGGCGTCTCCTCGGCCGGTTTGAGGACGATCGTGCACCCGGTGGCCAGCGCCGGGGCGATCTTCCACACCGACATCAGGTGGGGGAAGTTCCAGGGGACGATGCCGGCCACCACACCCACGGGCTCGCGCCGCGTATAGGCGTGAAAATTCACACCCTCGGGGAACCTCGGCGAGATGTCGAACGTCTCACCGCGGATCTTCGTCGCCCAGCCGGCCATGTAGCGGATGTAGTCGACCGCCATGTCGACCTCGATCTGGCGTGCAACCTCGAGCAGCTTGCCCTGCTCGAGCGCCTCGAGCTCGGCGATCTGCTCCCGCCGCTCGGCGACCAGGTCGGCGAGGCGCAGCATCCAGTCCTGGCGCTCGACGGCCAGCGCACGGCTCCATGGGCCTTCGAGCGCGGCGCGCGCGGCGGCCACGGCCCGGTCGACGTCTCGCTTCGTGGCATCCGGAACCGTCGCAATCACGCGCGCGGTCGCGGGATCAAGCACGTCGATCGTGCCGTCGCCGGACGGCTCCACCCGTTCGCCCCCGATCAACGATCGGTGCTCACGCGCGAGAAATGCGGTGAGCGCCTCGCTGTGTTCAACCGGCACCTCGACGTACACGGTCCCTCTCCTCGGTTGCAGCTGTCACAGACCGCCAATAGAATGACAGTCAGTGTCAACACTACCAGAGGCCAACGGTCGCAGACAAGAACGCAAGCTGAAGATTGCGCAGGCCGCGGTCCGGCTGTTCGAGAAGCGCGGCCTGGCCGCGACGACGGTCGAGATGATCGCGGCCGAGGCCGGCATATCTCCGCGCACGTTCTTCCGGTACTTCGACACGAAGGAGTCGGCGGCGTTCCCCGATCACGGCGCCCGCATCGCCGACCTGGAGCGGCGGCTCGACGCCCGGCTTCCCTCCCGGGCGCCGCTATCGGACGTCGCCGAGCTCTCCAAGCGGTCGGCGATGGAGTTCTTCGACAACCCCGAGCTGTACCACCGCCGCTACCGCCTGCTGCGCTCCAGCGAGGTCCTCCGCGATCTCGAACGCGTCTTCGATCGCCGCTATGAGGAGCGGCTCGTCGCCTTCCTGATCGCGTGCGACATCGAGCGGGTCACTGCCTGCGCATGTGCAGCCGCGGTTGTCGCGGTGGTCAATGCAGCGCTCGATGTGTGGGCGCAGTCACCAGGCAGGAATCCCACTCCCGCTCAGACCGCGCTCGACTCAGGGCTTCAGATGGTGCAGGTTGCGTTCTCGAACGTGGCACTGACTCCGGCACCCCTGACCGTGTTCGTGGCGCCGGACGATCCGCTGCGCGCCGAGCTGCTCGCCGCCGTCGAGCGTGGCGCGACCGTGAGCCAACGGACCTAAGCCAGGATGTCCCGGAGCACCGCGAGTGCCCGGTCACGGTGGGCGTCGAGCTCGGCCACGAGACGATCGGCGTCACGCGCGGCCACCGCGGCGATGATGCGCTTGTGCGCCTTGGCGGCCCGGCGGCGCTCGGCCGGGGAGTTGTAGTAGATCGCGCGGTAGGCCTCGGTCGAGTCCCACAGGAGCCGGATCATCCGCATCGTGTGCGGCTGGTCGGCACATTCCAGGAGCCCGAAGTGAAATCTCCGGTTGGCGGCGAGCTCTCGCGACACGTCGGCCGAATCGCCGGCCAGCTCGCACTCCTCGGCCGCGGCGCGGACCCGTGTCAGGGCCTCATCGTCGAGCACCGGCAGGGCGAGCCGGGCAAGGCGCTCCTCGAGGATCCGGCGCAGCTCGTAGATCTCCTCCAGATCCTCGATCCGCAGCTCGGTCACGAAGTAGCCGCGACGGGGACGGTAGACGAGCTGACCCTCCTGCTCGAGCACACGCAGGGCTTCCCGGACCGGCGCCACGCTGACCCCCAGGCGCACGGCGACGTCTTCCTGGTTGACGCGCTGGCCGGGCCGAAGCGTGCCCGAGACGAGCCCGCGGCGAAGGCTCTCGAGCACCTGCTGCGCGGTGGTGGCGGGACGCGATGCCTCCCAGACGGCCACGACACTCATCGGAACGCGTTGATCCCCGTGAGCGCGTTGCCGATCATCAGCGCGTGGACGTCTGCCGTCCCCTCGTAGGTGACGACCGACTCGAGGTTGTTCATGTGGCGGATCACCGGATATTCGAGCGTGACGCCGTTGGCGCCGAGCACCTGGCGGGCCGTGCGGGCGACCTCGAGCGCTGCGTTGACGTTGCCGAGCTTGCCCATGCTCACGTGCTCGGGGACGAGCCGGCCCTCGTCCTTCATCCGGCCGAGGTGCAGGGCGAGCAGCGCCGCTCGGTTGACCTCGAGCGACATGAACGCCAGCTTCTGCTGCTGGATCTGGAATGACGCGATCGGCCGGTCGAACTGCCGGCGCTCGAGGCTGTAGTCGAGCGCGGCCTCGAAGCAGGCCCGGGCGGCGCCGGCCGCCCCCCAGACGATTCCGTAGCGCGCCTCGTTCAGGCACGACAGCGGCCCGCGGAGCGACTTGGCCTCGGGGAGCATCGCGTCGGCGGGAAGGCGAACGTCATCGAGCAACAGCTCCGAGGTCACCGAGGCTCGCAGCGAGAGCTTGCGATGGATGTCCTGGGTGGTGAAGCCCTTCGTCCCCTTTGGTACGAGGAAGCCGCGCAGGCCTTCGTCGGTGCGGGCCCAGACCACGGCGACGTCCGCAGCCGAGCCGTTGGTGATCCACATCTTCTGTCCGTGCACGATCCAGTCGCTGCCGTCACGGCGTGCCCGGGTGCGCATCGAGCCGGGGTCCGACCCGGCGTCCGGCTCGGTCAGACCGAAGCATCCGATCGCCTCGCCGGCTGCCATCCGCGGCAGCCACTGGAGCTTCTGCTCCTCCGAGCCCCAGCGGTAGATCGCGTACATGGCCAGCGAACCCTGCACCGAGACGAGGCTGCGCACGCCGCTGTCGCCGGCCTCGAGCTCCATGCACGCCAGGCCGTAGGCGGTGGCGCTGGCGCTGGCGCAGCCGTAGCCCTCGAGGTGCATGCCGAGCACGCCGATCTTGCCGAGCTCGGGCGCGAGCTCGAGCGGGATGGTCGCTTCCTCAAACCACTCGCCCACGTTGGGCAGGACGCGGTCTGTTACGAACGCGCGGACCGTGTCGCGGATGTCGCGCTCCTCGTCGCTCAGCAGCTGATCAAAGCCGAGAAAGTCCTTGGGGCGGATCTTCGGCGCGGGTGCAGTCGCGGTCATGCGCTCGGCTCCTTCTCTTGACCTTCGATTTTCGAGGATCTAAGGTTAGCCGAGCCACGATGCCGTGTACAGCGGGTTACCCGAGCCGGTGACGGCCGGCGACGACGCCGCCCCAGGCGCGCTGGACGGGCTGAAGGTCCTCGACTTCTCCCGCGTGCTCGCAGGGCCGTTCGCGACGATGATGCTCGGCGACCTCGGCGCCGAGGTGCTCAAGGTCGAGCGACCCGACGGCGGCGACGAGACCCGCTCGTGGGGCCCGCCATTCGACGCGCACGGGCAGGCGACCTACTTCCTGTCGGTCAACCGCAACAAGCGGTCGGTGGTCCTCGACCTCAAGGACGCCGCCGACCTCGAACGGGCACGCGAGCTCGCCCGCACCGCCGACGTCCTGGTCGAGAACTTCCGCCCGGGACTGATGGCCGAGCTCGGGCTGGCCTACGAGGATCTGGAGTCCGGCAATCCCGGCCTCATCTATTGCTCGATCACCGGGTTCGGCCCCGGCGAGGGGGCCCGGCTGCCCGGCTATGACCTGCTCGTCCAGGCGCTTGGCGGCCTGATGAGCGTCACCGGCGAGCCCGATCGCGACCCCCAGAAGGTGGGAGTGGCGCTCGTCGACATCCTGACCGGCCTGTTCGCCACATCGGGGATCCTCGCCGCCTTGCGCCACCGCGATCGCTCAGGGAAGGGACAGAAGGTCGAGGTCAGCCTGCTCGCCTCGCTGCTCGCGGCGCTGGTCAACCAGGCCTCGGCCTATACGGCCGGCGGCGTGGTCCCGCACCGGATGGGAAATGCCCACCCGAGCATCTCGCCGTATGAGCTGTACGACGCCGCCGACGGCCAGCTCGTGATCGCGGTCGGCAACGACCGCCAGTTTCGTGCTTTGTGCGAGGCGATCGGAAGGACAGAGCTGGCCGACGATGCCCGCTTTGCCACCAACACGAACCGGGTGGCCAATCGCGCGGAGCTGCGCGAGGAGCTTGATCGGGCGCTGCTCGAGCAGCCGGCAGATCACTGGAGCGAGCTGCTCACCGCCGCCCGGGTGCCGGCGGGACCGGTCAACGACGTGGGCGCCGCCTTCCGGCTGGCCCGCGAGCTGGGTCTCGATCCGGTGGTCGAGATCGCCAACGGCGACGGGCCAGCCACGCCGCTGACTCGGAACCCGATCACGATGTCGCGCACGCCGGCCAGCTACCGCTCGGCCCCGCCGGCGCTTGGCGCCCCCGGAGACGTCTCGTGGTGACCGCGGCGCCGGCGGTGATCGCCGGCTGCGGAGAGTCCCCATACACGCGTCACCCGCCGCCCGGCACGACCACCGCGCAGGTCCTGGCCGATGCCGGCGCCCGGGCGCTGGCCAGCGCGGGGCTCGAGCC
>DATIEI010000136.1:0-14202 GCA_035455845.1 Solirubrobacteraceae bacterium | reverse complement strand
CGGTGAGGAACACGATCGGGATGTCCCGAGTCCGCGTCCGCTCCTTGATCAGTCGAGCCGTCTCCAGACCGTCCAGCCCCGGCATCCGCACGTCGAGCAGGATCATCGCGAAGTCGCGCTCGAGCAGAAGCCGAAGCGCTCCATGACCGGAGCTCGAGGTGACCAGCGGATAGCCCAGGGGCTCGAGCACCGCCACCAGGGTTCGCAGATTCTCGGGTTGGTCGTCGACGAGCAGGATCGGCAGCGAGTCGACCGCGGTCAGGTCCGCCATCGCCTCGGTGTCGCCGAACGCGTTGGGTGTGTTTACGCGTCCAGCCACACGCGCATCATCGACAGCAGCTGATCGACGTCAACCGGCTTGGTGATGTAGTCGGATGCGCCGGCCGCGATCGCCTTCTCGCGGTCACCCTTCATCGCCTTGGCGGTCAGGGAGATGATCGGCAGGTGCTCGAACCGCGGCATGGCCCGGATCGCGCGCGCGGTCTGGTAGCCGTCCATCTCGGGCATCATGATGTCGAGCAGCACCACGTCGGTGTTGGGGTGCTGGTGCAGCCGCTCGAGGCCCTCGCGGCCGTTCTCCGCGAACACCACCTTCATGCCGCGCTGCTCGAGCGTCGAGGTGAGGGCGAACACGTTGCGGATGTCGTCGTCGATCACCAGCACCTTGCGACCGTGCAGCGGCGCGTCCCCGGTGCGCAGATGACCGAGCATCTCGCGCGTCTGTGATGGCAGCGTCGCCTCCGCACGGTGCAGGAACAGCGCGGCCCGGTCGACCAGCCGCTCGGCCGAGTCGGCGATCATGATCACTGCGGATTTGGCCAGCGCGTCGAGCCTGGCTCGATCGGTCTTGGACAGGGACCCCTGGACATAGGCGATCAGCGGGAGCTCGCGGAGCGCCGTGTCCGTGGCCGCCTCGCGCACCAGTGCAAACGCGCCCGAACGCGGCCGTCCCATCGCGACCACGGCCAGATCGAACTCACCCGTACGGAGCACCTCGAGCGCACCCGACGGGGCAAGCTGCTCCAGCACGATGTTCTCGTCGCCGGACAGGAGACCGGCGGTCGCCTCGTCCAGTCCGCCGTCCTCGGCGATCAGCGCGATCCGCCGGTCCGGCCCCTGGGCCAGGCGCTCGAGCCGAGCCAGCGCGGTGTCCAGGCCGATCGGCTCGACCGGGTCGTCGATGAACGCCGCGGCTCCCGCCCGCAGACCGTCGACGCGCACAGCGCCGTCTCCGACCAGCGCGACCGGCAGATGGCGGGTGTCCGGATGCTTCTTGAGCTGGCCCAGCACGGACTCGAACCGGGGGAGATCGCCGGCCAGGAGCACCGCACTCGGACGATGCTCTCGGGCCAGGCCGAGGGCAGCCGAGGCTCGGCGGGCCAGGATGGCCTTGCTGCCGCGCTCGCGGACCGCCTGCACCATCGATCGAGCGCGGTCTGACTTTGAGTCGATCACCAGCACCACACGGTCGCCCCGCTCGAGCGCGTCGATCTCGTCGGCCAGCTGATCGTCGATCGACTCCGCGGTGCCGCGGTGCAGGAAGACGGACGACACTCCGGTCCCGTCGGTGCGGGACTCGAGCGTGACGTCGGCGGCGCCCTCGGTCAGCGGCAGATACAGTGTGAACCGGCTGCCCTGCCCGACGGTCGAGTCGACCTGGATCTCGCCGCCCAGCATGCGGGCGATCTCGCGCGAGATCGAGAGGCCCAGGCCGGTCCCTCCGTACTTGCGCGAGGTGGTCCCGTCGGCCTGCTGGAAGGCCTCGAAGATCAGGTTCAGCTTGTCGTCAGGAATGCCCACGCCGGTGTCGGTGACCGCGAACGCGATCACCTGCTCGGCGGCGCGCAGCGCGTCGTTGCGCAGTGCGGTGCGGTCGGCCGGGTAGCCGATCGACAGCGTCACCCCGCCTTCGTGGGTGAACTTGAACGCGTTCGAGAGCAGGTTCTTGAGCACCTGGCCGAGTCGCTGTTCGTCGGAGACGATCGAGGCCGGAAGCGACGGGTCGATCTCGACGTTGAAGTTCAGGCCCTTCTGCTCGGCCACATGGCGGAAGGCCCGGTCGGCGTCCTCGTAGACCTCGGAGAGCGCGAGCGGGGCGAGGTCGAGCTCCAGGCGGCCGGCCTCGATCTTGGTCAGGTCGAGGATGTCGTTGATTAGCGAGAGCAGATCGTTGCCGGCGCCGTGGATGGTGCGGGCGAACTCGACCTCGCGCTCGGACAGCGAGCCGTCCTCGTTCTCGGCCAGCAGCCGGCTCAGGATCAGCATCGAGTTGAGCGGGGTGCGCAGCTCGTGCGACATGTTGGCCAGGAACTCCGACTTGTACTTCGAGGCCAGGGCGAGCTGGGCGGCCTTCTCCTCCAGGCCGCGGCGTGCCATCTCGATCTCCTCGTTCTTGATCTCGATGTCGCGGTTCTGCTCGGAGAGCAGTCGGGCCTTCTCCTGGAGCTCGTCGTTCGTCTCGCGGAGCTCCTCGGACTGCTTCTGGAGCTCCTGGGTCAGGCTCTGCGACTGGGTCAGCAGCTCCTCGGTGCGCATGTTCGCGCGGATCGTGTTGAGCACCACGCCGATCGTCTCGCCGATGCGGTCCAGGAAGTCCCGGTGCGGTTCTGAGAACGGCCGCAGCGAAGCGAGCTCGATCACGCCGAGGACCTGATCCTCGAACAACACCGGCATAACCAGCACGTCAGCCGGGGTGGCGTCACCGAGCCCCGACCCGACCCTGATGTAGCCGGGCGGCACGTCGGTGAGCGCGATCGTCTTGCGCTCGAACGCGGCCTGGCCGACCAGACCGTCACCGATCGAGAACGTGCTGGGCAGCTCGCTGCGGTTCGGCGTATAGCCGTACGACGCGGCCAGTGCGAGCTCGGGCTCTCCGTCGGCACCGGGCTCGGCCAGGAAGAACGCGCCGTGCTGCGCGTTCACCATCGGCGTCACCTCGCTCATGATCAGCTGGGTGACCGCGGCGAGATCGCGCTGGCCCTGGAGCATCCCGGAGATGCTGGCCAGGTTGGTCTTCAGCCAGTCCTGCTCGGCGTTGCGCTGGGTGGTCTCGCGCAGGTTGGCGATCATCTGGTTGATGTTGTCCTTGAGCTCGGCCACCTCGCCCTGGGCCTCGACCGAGATCGACCGGGTCAGGTCGCCCTGGGTCACCGCGGTCGACACCTCGGCGATCGCGCGCACTTGCGTGGTCAGGTTGCCGGCCAGTTGGTTGACGTTCTCGGTCAGCCGCCGCCACGTGCCGGACACGCCCTCGACCTCGGCCTGACCACCGAGCTTGCCCTCGGTGCCGACCTCGCGGGCCACGCGGGTCACCTCGGCGGCGAAGCTCGACAGCTGCGCGACCATCCGGTTCAGCGTCTGCTTGAGCTCGAGGATCTCGCCGCGGGCATCGACGGTGATGGTCTGGGTCAGGTCGCCGTTGGCCACCGCAGTGGCCACCTGGGCGATGTTTCGCACCTGGTCGGTCAGGTTGCGGGCCATGAAGTTGACGTTGTCGGTCAGGTCCTTCCAGGTTCCGGCCACGCCGGGGACCTGGGCCTGGCCGCCGAGGATGCCTTCGGTGCCGACCTCGCGGGCCACGCGGGTCACCTCGGCGGCGAAGCTTCGGAGCTGGTCGACCATTCGGTTGATGGTCTCGGCCAGCGCCGCCACCTCGCCCTTGGCGTCGACGTTGATCTTGCGGCTCAGGTCGCCGTTGGCCACGGCGGTGGTCACGGTGGCGATGCTGCGCACCTGGGTGGTCAGGTTCGAGGCCATCTGGTTGACGTTCTCGGTCAGCCCCTTCCAGGTGCCGGACACGCCCTCGACCTCGGCCTGGCCGCCCAGCTCGCCCTCGGTACCAACCTCGCGGGCCACGCGGGTCACCTCTGCGGCGAAGCTTCGGAGCTGGTCGACCATCGTGTTGATGGTCTCCTTGAGCTCGAGGATCTCGCCGCGGGCGTCCACGGTGATCTTCTTGGACAGGTCGCCCTGCGCCACCGCGGTGGTCACCTGGGCGATGTTGCGGACCTGGTCGGTCAGGTTCGAGGCCATGAAGTTCACGTTCTCGGTCAGGCCCTTCCACGTGCCGGACACGCCCTCCACCTTGGCCTGGCCGCCGAGCTTGCCGTCTGTGCCGACCTCGCGGGCCACGCGGGTCACCTCGTCGGCGAACGCCGAGAGCTGGTCGACCATCGTGTTGACCGTCCGCTTGAGCTCGAGCACCTCGCCCTTGACGTCCACGGTGATCTTCTGGCTGAGGTCGCCGTTGGCCACCGCGGTGGTGACCTGGGCGATGTTGCGGACCTGGTCGGTCAGGTTGCGGGCCATGAAGTTGACGTTGTCGGTCAGGCCCTTCCAGGTGCCGGACACGCCGGGGACCTGGGCCTGGCCGCCGAGGATGCCCTCGGTGCCGACCTCGCGGGCCACGCGCGTGACCTCGTCGGCGAACGCCGAGAGCTGGTCGACCATCGTGTTGACGGTGTTCTTGAGCTCGAGCACCTCGCCCTTGACGTCCACGGTGATCTTCTGGCTGAGGTCGCCGTTGGCCACCGCGGTGGTGACCTGGGCGATGTTGCGGACCTGGTCGGTCAGGTTGGAGGCCATGAAGTTGACCGAGTCGGTGAGGTCCTTCCAGGTGCCGGCGACGCCCGGCACGCGGGCCTGACCGCCCAGCTTGCCGTCGGTGCCGACCTCGCGGGCGACGCGGGTCACCTCGGCGGCGAAGCTCGAGAGCTGGTCCACCATCGAGTTCACCGTTGTGCCGATGCGGGCGAACTCGCCCTTGACCGGCCGGCCCTCGATCTCGAGCGCCATCTTCTGGTTCAGGTCACCTTCAGCCACGGCGACGATCACGCGCGCCACCTCGGTGGTCGGGCGGACCAGGTCGTCGATCAGGCCGTTGACCGAGTCGACCGCGGTGCTCCACCCGCCGGTGGCGCCGTGAAGGCGGGCGCGCTCGGTCATGCGGCCCTCCCGGCCGATGATCTCGGCCACGCGGACGAGTTCGGCCTCGAGCGCGGCGTTGCGTGCGGCCATCTGGTTGAAGGCCGCCTCGAGCCGGCCGATGTCGTCCTTACGCCGTGCCGGCAGGCGGACGCTGAAGTCGCCGGACGCGGCGAGGTGCATGGCGTGCTCGAGCCGGGCAACGGCAGGGTCGTCGAGCAGGGCACGGCCGTTGCGGGCGCCACTGGTTCCCTTGCCCGCAGCCCATTTGGTCGGCTTGCCGGCAGCTCCGTTGCCGGTGGGAGCCCCGCGGCTTCGACCTTTCTGTCCTACCACCCCAGCCTTCGCCATTGCTTGCGCCTCCGTTTGATTAGCTCCAGTGAGCTGCCCCCTGCTATTGCGGCGCGACTGGACGCCCGTAACCGGTCAGAAAGGTTACCGCTGCACGGGCCGCTTTTCGAACGCGGCCATGTTGGTTTCGACGACTGTTCGACGCTCCGGTTACCAGCCGCCACGCCAGTCGGCGTTGGCGGCTCGGCGCTTGGCGGCGTCCATGCGCGCGTGCTTGCGCTTGTCCAGGCGCCACTGGATGAGCGAGAAGACGACGATCACGGTGGGGAAGAAGATGATCGTCAGGAACATCGCGTTGGTGATCGCCACGTCGTTGGTCTCGCCGAACCATCCCTCGCCGGAGTGCGCGGTGGCGAATGCCGGTGCGGCGAACGCCAGCGTGGTTAGCGCGACGGTCAGGAACGTGGCGATGATCCGGGCGCGACGCATTGCTTGAAAGGGTACCGCGTCAGGCCGCGGCGACGGCCTCGCGACCACCGACCGCCGCGAGCGCCTGCAGCAGGGCCGGGTTGTAGGCCTGCCCGTTGCTGGTGATCTCGAGGTGGCTGATCGGCGCCTCGAACACGGGCGCCTGGAGGGCTTTTGCCAGCTGGCGCTGCTTGCCGGGTGACACCAGCTCATCGCGTGTCGTGAGCACGACCGCCGCGGGAACGGGGAGCGGCCGCAGCCACGGCCGCGAGTCGAAGCGGCCGAGCTCTCTCCCCGCCTCGACGATGTCGTGCGCTGAGTGGCGCATCATCTCCGCCAGGGCCCAGGCGGTTTCCGGGGAGTCGCGCAGGCCGGCCCGGCGAAATGCCGCGCTCCAGGTGGCGCGTGGCGCGACGGAAAGGGCGAGTCCCAGCGCGCCGAGAGCCTTGAACGCCCTGCGGGTGCGCGTGTCCTGCCAGTGCTGCGCGGTGCCGCTCAGCACGAGCCCGGCCACCGTTTCCGGGTGGTCACGGACCATGAGCTGGGCGATCGCGCCGCCCATCGAGTAGCCGACGACGAGCGCGGGCGCCAGGCCGAGCTGGTTCAGCGCCGCGGCGGCGTCGCCGGCGCAGTCGGCCAGGCGAAAGTCGTTCATCTGCCGCAGTCCGCGGCCGTGGCCACGGTGGTCGATGGCCAGGACGCGGTAGCCGGCTGCCGCCAGATCGCCATAGGCGCCGCACCAGTTCAGGTCGGCGTCGGCCATCCAGCCGTGCAGGAGCATCACGGCCGGGCCGCCCCCGCCGGTATCCCGGAGGAACAGCTCGCCGCGGCCGGGGACGATCAGCGTGCGCGCCGCCGGCATCTCGATCGGGGGGACCGGTGGCCAGGCGCGCTTCGGCATGCGCCTCCGATCCTAGTGAGCCCACTGGCCGGGGGCGCCATACCATCCGTCACTGACATGGCCGTGGTCATCGCATCTGACTTGGGGAAGGACATCGCCGGCGAGCCGCTCCTGCGTGGCATCTCGTTCAAGCTCGAGCGCCGCGATCGAATGACCCTGTCCGGGCGCAACGGCGCCGGCAAGACCACGCTGCTGCGAATGCTCTCGGGCGAAGCCTCGATCGACTTCGGGGAGCTGGTGCTGGCCAAGGACGTCAAGATCGCCCTGCACGATCAACGCCCCCCGCGGGACCGTGGGCTATCGCTGCGTGAGTACGTGTTGACCGGCGCGCGGGAGCTCGTGACGATCGAGCAGGAATTGGGAACTTTGGAGCAGGCGATGGCCGGCGGCGCTCACGACGAGGCCACGCTTGGGCGCTACGCCGCTGCGCAGGCGCGGCTCGAGCACGCCGGCGGGTACGGCTGGCGCGACCGGGCGCTGGCCTCGCTGCACGGTCTGGGCTTTCGCGACGGTGCGGATCTTGATCGGTCGTTGGAGACGTTCTCCGGCGGCGAGCTGACCCGGGCGTCTCTGGGTCGAGCGCTGGCCGGGGCTCCCGACCTGCTGCTGCTCGACGAGCCCACCAACCACCTGGACATCGAGTCGCTCGAGTGGCTCGAGACCCACCTGGCTGCGCTCGACGCCGCGATCGTCCTGGTCGCCCACGACCGGTGGTTCTTGGAGGCAGTGGGGACCTCGGTGCTGGAGCTGGAGGGCGGGCGGAGCAAGTCCTTCGCCGGGCCGTGGCACGCCTGGCGGCGCGAGAAGGCCGCACAGGACCTGGCGCTCGGACGGGCGATCGAGCGCCAGCAGGCCGAGATAGAGCGCCTCGAGCGGTTCGTCACCCGGTTCCGGGCCGGAACGCGGGCCCGCCAGGCCCAGTCTCGGGCCAAGAAGCTGGCTCGAATGGAGCGGCTGTCCCGCGGTCCGGCCGACGGGGCCGGGCTCGAGTTCTCGTTCAAGCCGCCCGAGCGCAGCGGCCGGGTGGTGTTCGAGCTTCTCGAGGGGCGGGTCGCGGTCGGGGACCGGGTGCTGCTCGAGGACGTTGAGCTATGGCTGGAACGCGGCGAGCACGTGTCGCTGGTCGGCCCCAACGGCGGCGGCAAGACCACGCTGATCGAGACGCTGGCCGGACGGCGCGAGCTGAACGGGACAGGTTCCGGGCCTGGCCCGGTCGTCACCGGCAAGCTTCGCACGGGGCACAACGTCAAGCTTGGCTTCCTCTCCCAGCACACCGAGGAGCTCTCGGTCGGCACCGCCCGCACCGTGCTCGAGGCCACCACGCATCTGACCGGCCTGACCCCGAACAAGGCGCGCGGACTACTCGGCCGCTTCCTCTTCTCGGGCGAGGAGGCCGAGAAGCCGATGGAGGTTCTGTCCGGGGGCGAGCGCCGGCGACTGTCGCTGGCCATCCTCGTGCAGTCGGGGGCCAATCTGCTGATCCTCGACGAGCCGACCAACCATCTCGATCTCGAAAGCCGGGAGGCGCTAGAGCAGGCGCTGAACGAATTCACCGGCTCGGTGCTGCTGGTCTCGCACGATCGGGCCCTGCTCGACGCGGTGGGCAAGCGCACGGTGGCGATCGAGGAACGGACGCTGCACAGCTATCTGGGGGGATGGCCGGAGTACGTCCGCGCCCGGGAGGAGCGAGCCCGCGTGGCAGCGGCGGCCAAGGTGGCCAAGCCGGCCGCGAAGCCGGCGCGCCCGGGGCGTCCGTCGAAGGCGGCCGCTGCTAAGCCCACCGCCGGCGCCCGCGAGCAGCAGCGGCTGGAGCGCGAGATCGAGGCGGCCGAGGCCTTGCTGCGCGCGCTGGAGGAGGAGCTGTCCGATCCCGCGGCCTGGTCGACCCCGCAGCGGACCGCCGACGCCACCGCGCGCCACGCGCAGGCCAAGCGCGCGGTCGACGAGCTGTACGAGCGCTGGGAACGGCTGGCCGGATAGCCGGCCGTTACCGGATCCCGGCGTTTTGCCCACTCGACGTCCTGGCTGGGGCGAACGGTAGTTCTGTCGGCTCTGGTGCGCAGATTTGCCCAGTCGGCGGGTGCGGCCGAGCGAGTGGGCGTTTTGTCGGGCGGGCTAGCCGGGGGCCTTTGCGGTCTTGAATGCGCCGCCGAAGATCTTCCCGCACGCCTTCTGCGCGGCCTGGAACCCCGGGGAATTCGGATCGACGCCCGGCCCACCGATCCGGATACCGAAACCTCCGCCCGGTCCGGTCTGGAACTTGGGGTCCGGGAAGTCCGGGACGCCGTGCGAGCGCATGCACCGCGACATGGCCAGCGCCTGGGCCTTGGCCTTGGCGGTCTGGGCGGCCGAGGGATGGCCCCCATTCGGGAGGTAGGAATGGCACGCCTGCATGGCGTTCTGGAAGGCCGGGCCGTTGACCTCGGCGCCGTTCACCGATGTGCTGTTCGGTGTCTTCTGGACCTGGAGCCGCAGCTCGCCGCCCGTTGGATCGGGGAAGTTCGAGACTCCGTGCGAGCGCATACACTTCGCGAACTCGAGGGCCTTGGCCGCGTCGGCGGGATTGTCCTGGGCCGCAGTTGACCCTCCGCTGTTGGGCCGGGAGGACCCGCAAGCTGACAGCCCGAGAACCGCTGTGAGAATGAGGAGTCGTCGCATGAGCCAAGTGGTACGAAACCGGGCGTAACACGACAGGAACGAGGGCTGTTACCTCTGCGTTACCGGCCCCCGACCATGCTCCCTGGCACCATTCGGTGGTGAGGCGCGAGGGCGAATGCGAGTGCTGGTGATCGAGGATCAGGCGGAGCTGGCCGAGACGGTCGCGCTTGGTCTGCAGCGCGAGGGCATGGCAGTGGACATCGCGCTCGACGGCGCGACGGGTCTCAGGCAGGCGGCGATCTACGACTACGACGTGATCGTGCTGGACCGCGACCTGCCCGGGGTGCACGGCGATCGGGTGTGCGAGACGCTCGTGGAGCAGGGCGGCCGGGCCCGGGTTCTGATGCTGACCGCGTCGGCCGGCATCGAGGATCGGGTGGCCGGGCTCAGCCTGGGCGCCGACGACTATCTGCCCAAGCCGTTTGCGTTCGCCGAGCTGATCGCGCGCATCCGCGCGCTGGCCCGGCGCTCCCAGCCCGCGCTGGCCCCGGTGATGCGCAGCGGCGATCTGACCCTGGACACGGGTCGGCGCATCGCGCAGCGAGCCGGCCGCCGACTCGATCTGAGCGCGAAGGAGCTCGCCGTGCTCGAGCTGTTGCTGGCGGCGCGCAGCACCGTCGTTTCGCCCGAGGAGCTTCTGGCCCGGGCGTGGGACGAGGCCGTCGATCCGTTCTCCGCGGTGGTCAAGGTCACGATCAGCCGGCTGCGCCGCAAGCTCGGAGACCCGCCGATCATTGAGACGGTGCCCGGTGCCGGCTATCGGATCTAGGCGGCGCTGGCTTCCGCGCCGGACCATCCGGCTCCGGCTGACCATGCTCTACGGCCTGCTGTTCCTGATCGCCGGCACGGCGCTGCTGGCCATCACCTACGGACTGGTCGCCCGCGACAGCACCACGCAGGCGGCTCGCTCGCTTGTCGTCACCCGCGCTGTCTCAGGCGGGAAGCTGCCGTCGCTGCCACCCGGGGTCAACGACCCGCGTGTCGTGCTCGAGCAGAAGAACCCCGGCGCGCCGGTCGTCGGGATCCAGGCCTACGCCGGCCAGGTGGACGCGACGTTCAAGCGGCTGACGACGGCGCAGGCGGCCCAGCTGAAGAGGATCCAGGCCAAGGCCAACGCGGGCATCAACCAGGTCAAGGACGCGCAGCTCTCCTCGCTGCTCACGCGTTCCGGTCTCGCGCTGGCGATCATGGCCCTGGCCTCGATCGGGCTCGGGTGGGTGATGGCCGGCCGGGCGCTGCGCCCGGTCCGCACGATGAGCTCCCGGGCGCGGGGGATCTCAGAGCGGAACCTGCACGAACGTCTGGCCCTCGAAGGTCCCGACGACGAGCTCAAGGAGCTCGCGAACACATTCGACGGGCTGCTGGGCCGGCTGGAGAGTGCGTTCGAGTCCCAGCGACGGTTCGTGGCCAACGCGTCGCACGAGCTGCGCACCCCGATCACGGTCGAGCGCACGCTGGTCGAGGTGGCGCTGGCCGATCCGCACCCCACGGTCGACTCGCTGCAGGACACCTGCCGGCGCGTGCTCGCCGCGAGCGAGTCGCACGAACGGCTGATCGAGGCGCTGCTCACGCTGGCCCGCAGCCAGCGCGGCCTGGAATCGCGCTCGCCGGTCGACCTGCGCGAGATCACCGCCGAGGTGGTGCAGGCGGTGCCCGCGGACGGCCTGCGCGTCGAGACCGACCTGGGCGCGGCTCACACCACCGGCGATCGGGCGATGCTCGAGCGCCTCGTGGCCAACCTGGTCGAGAACGCGGTGCGCTACAACCAGCCCGATGGGTGGATCACCGCGTGGACCGGGCAGCGGGATGCGTCCCCGACGGTCGAGGTCGTCAACGCGGGGCCCGTGGTGCAGCCCGCTCAGCTGGACGAGCTGGTGAAGCCGTTCTACCGCGCAGGGGAGAACGGCCACGGCCACGGCCACGGCCTCGGCCTCGGCCTGGGGCTGTCGATCGTCCAGGCGATCGCAGAGGCCCACGGCGCCGCTATGCGGACCGAGGCGCGGCCGGAGGGCGGACTCCGGGTGACCGTGGCGTTTCCGGGGACGGGGCCTGAGTCAAGCGACTGATCACGGGTACGGGCGTCCCGATGCCCGGCAAGGACACCGTGATCATCACCCCGTACCGCGATGGCCCGCTGCTCGTCCGCGGCCCAGTCGAGCTCGCCTGGCCCGATGGGTCGCCGGTCGCCCGGCCGCGAAACGCCGTGGCGCTGTGCCGCTGCGGCAAGTCGAAGCTCAGGCCGCTGTGCGACGGAACCCACAAGCTGATCGGGTTCCGGGCCCCGGGCAGTGGGGGCTGATCGTTCCTTCGTGGGGCACCGGGAGTGGGGCCTGATCGTCACTCCGGGCAGGTGCTCTCGCTGTCGACGTCAGCCGCCACGCGCGGGCTGTCGACGATGATCCGGCGCCGCCGCAGCCCGGCCGGCAGGGTCTCCTGATCGGGGAAGCCCACCATCGTGGCCGCATCCTCCCGCCAGCGGATGCTCAGCGAGTGCGCCCGGTCGGCCATCACCTGACCGTCGACCTCGAGCCGTGCCCCCCCGAAGCCGGCTCCGACCTCGAGCTCGAGCACGGACTGGGCCGGGATCACCAATGGCGGAGCGAAGCCGCCATGCTTGGGGAGCGGGGTGAACACGAATCCGTCGAGCCCGCCGGCGAGCAACGGGCCGCCGGCCGAGATCGTGTACCCGCTCGAGCCGATCGGTGTGCTCACGAGCGCGCCGTCGCCGGCGATCCGCGCGTACAGGCTGCCGTCCACGCGGGCGCTCACTCGTACCTGCCCGCCACCCGCGCGGACCACCGCGACGTCGTTGAGTGCGAACAGCGGCTCGCCGTCGGCGCGAGTCACCGACAGAGCGGGGAAGCGGCGCGGCTGCCACTCGCCTCGGCGGAAGCGCTCGAGCGAGCGAGTCACGTCGGGCACGGCCACAGTGGCCAGCGCGCCTAGGCTCCCGCAGGCGATTCCGAGCACCGGACGCCGTGCCATCGCGGCGCTGCGCAGCGCGGCCAGGGTGGTGCCGTCGCCCCCGATCGACACGATCAGCTCTGCGTCGCCGGGATCGCCCTCTCCGGCCACGCGCCGCTGGCTATAGGCGGCCGGGACCTGTGTGAGCTCAACGCCATGCTCCTCGCTCCACTCCCTGACCAGGCTCAGTGGGCGATCCACGCTCCGGCTCGGATGGACGACCAGGCCGATCCGGCGCAGAGGCTGGGCTTCGGATTGGGTGTCGGCCGGCGAACTCGACATCGTGGGGGTGTCGGACATCAGCGTGATGCAGCAACGACGTCGTGCTCATGGACGGGGAGTTCGGCCAGCAGCGAATTCTGCCCCTCGCCCCAACGCTCCAGGACATGGGAGGCCCACCGCGCATCGAGATGGTCCAGGGCGCGCGCACCCCAGACGATGTCCGCGCTCAGCGTCGCGTCCTGATGGGCCAGGCCTCCGGCCAGGTCGACCGCGGCGATCGCCTCGTGTACCGCGTCGGCGGTCACGTGCTCATCGAAGAACAGCGTCGCGTCGCCGTCGAGCCCGAGCCTTCGCAGTCCCTCGGCATACCGACGGTTCGGGATCGAGGAGGTCATCTCGAACAGGGCCAGATGACCGACGATGGCGCCCCGCCAGCGCCGGTGCAGGCCGAACAGCGACATCAGGTTGACCGTGGCCAGCGTGACACCCGGAATCAGCTCGAGGTATGCGCCGTACTCGGAATCGAGCCCGAGCGCGCGCATGGCCCGGGCGAACAGCTCGGCGTGGATCCACTCGGGGCGCCCGCCGCCGTACTCATCGCTCTGGATCTCGATCATGGCGGCCTTGGGCGCACCCCAGAGACGCGGGATCGCCCAGGAGTGCGGATCTGCTTCCTTGAGCTGGTAGGCGGATCGGTGGACGACGAACTCGAGGATTTCCTCGAGGCTTGCGCTGATCTTGACGTAGGAGGAGAGCGAAGGGCCGTCCTGATCCGCGATCGCCCGCAGGGCGAGGTCGATGTCGTCGGCCGCCACAGGATCGCGTTCAGGCGGAACGGCGTCGAACAGCCCCTGCTCGAACTCGTGCTCCAGCCTGCGGCGCAGGTCGAGCAACCCCGGATCCCACTCCCACCGATCGTCGACGCCGGGCAGGCCGCGATAGTGCAGCTCGTAGCACAGGTACAGCGCGAGCTGAAGGTCCTCGTCGGCCAGCGGATCGTCGAACCGGGGCAGCGCACCGGCATCCAGGCTTCCGGGGGGGTGCGCCAGCGCGGCCATCAGCCGGTCGGTGGCCGGTCCTCGGGGCGATGGGAGACGTCTCATTACGAGCTTGAATGTACCCAGGCTCCAGCCTCCAAGAACTTGCTGGCCAGCCAGCCAGGCACCGAGGAAATGCCGGCGCGCGCGGCCGCGTGGCGCTGGGCGATCGCGCCGTTGCACTCGATCAGCTCGCAGGCCCGCGCCAGCTCGTCGGTCGCGCCCAGACGGCTTGCCACCGGCCGGAGCGTGTCGAGTAGCTCGCGCAAGCGCTCTCGGGTCGGGCGCATCGCGCCGGTATCCAGATCCGCCAGATCACCGTCCACACCGTCGCGGCACGCCCACCAGCGGTTCTGCTCGATCCGCCAGCTGGGAATCGGTGCGCCGAGGTCGCCGCCGTCGTGGCGCTCGGCCAGCCAGGCCAACAGCGCCTGCGCTACGGCGGCGATCGCGGCCGCGTCGCCGACCGTGGTCTGGCCGTCGGGCACGCGCAGCTCGAGCGTTCCGAACCGGGGATGGAGCCGAAGCTCGTACCACCAGCTGCTCGCGCCGGGAAACGCCCCGGTCGTCGCGCCCCAGGCCAGCGCGCCGGCGTACGCCTCCCAGCTCTCGAAGACCGGCGGGACGCCCTGGCGGGGCAGGAGCTCGCCGATCTTGGCCCTGACCGAGGCGAGGCCCGTGTCCCGTCCCTCGTAGAACGGGGCGTTGGCGGCCAGCGCGGCGAGCCATGGGAGGTAG
>DATIEI010000135.1:0-5140 GCA_035455845.1 Solirubrobacteraceae bacterium | reverse complement strand
TGGCGAGAGCGGAGGGGTTGGACTCGGTCGTGCTGAGCGGCGGCGTATTCCAGAACCGCCGGCTCGTCGGCGCGACTGCCTCGACACTCCGACGGCTGGGTCTGAAGGTTCTGGTTCCGCTCACGCTGCCGCCCAACGACGGGGGAATCTCGTTTGGGCAAGCCGCGGTCGCGGCGGCCCGCGCATGCTCAGCTGCGTCAGCGACGGAGCCGCGGCCAGAATTCGGCGAGTCGGCCGCGTGCATGCCGCGCGATCGACGTGACGTGCGCGACCGGTGAGGAGATAGCTTCAGCGCCCGGCTCACCAGACAACGCCTGAAGCGTGCTTGCCACCGAGCGTGCGAGTGCGCCGGGCGCGTATCCCCCTTCGAGTACGGCACCGAGCGGCGATCCGAGCGTCGCGCACGCGCGAGTGATCGCGCGAGTCATCGCCGCGAAGCCCTCCTCCGTGACGGCGCAGTCCGCGACGGGATCATCGCGGTGGGCGTCATATCCCGCCGAGATCAGAACGAGTTGGGGCTCGAATGAGTAAGCGAGCGGGACGACGACATGTTCGATGAGCGAAACCCAGACCTCATCGCCGGACCCCGGCGGGACGGGGAGATTGACCGTATAGCCTGCGCCGTCGCCCTCACCCACGTCGGACGGGTGACCGGTCCAGGGGAATAACGGCGATTGGTGGATCGAGACGTACAGCACCTGACGGCTTGCGTGAAAGACGTGATTGGTGCTGTTGCCATGGTGGACATCCCAATCGATGATCATCACCCGCTCCAGCCGTCGCGCATTAAGCGCATGGCGAGCCGCGACCGCGATGTTGTTGAACAGGCAAAAGCCCATTGCCCGCGTAGGAAGAGCATGATGCCCCGGCGGCCGGTGCGAGCTGAACGCGGCCGAAACCCCTCCGTCGAGGAGCAGATCGACCATCCGGACCGCGCCGCCGACGGCATGAAGGGCCGCGTCGAACGACCGCTCGCTCACGACGGTTTCTCTGTCCAGCAGCGTCGTGCCCGACAGGCACGCCTCCTCGATCGATGCCACATATTCCTCGGGATGGACAGCGCTCAGCACCGAACGATCAACCGCGGGCGCGCTCACGCGTTCGAACCCAAACCAGCCTCGCGCCGAGAGTTCGCGGTCAATCGCGGTCATCCGGCCGGCTTGGTCGGGATGCGCGATGGTCGGCTCGACCGCGCCATACGCCGAGGTGTCGTGCTCGAGCGAGGAAGGATGCTCCACAAACACGTAGGTCAACGCCGATCCCCTGTAGCCGACCTCAGGCGGTCCGCTGGCCCAGCGATGCGAATCCGGGCGGCCTGGAACCCTGATAGCGGCTTGGACGCTCTGGCGCGTCGTCCGCGCCGGGCCCAACGTCGTCGTAAGGCGAACGTCCGATGTACGTCAGCACAGGACGATCGCATGTCGGGCAGCGATCCACGCGTGCAGCCGCCATCCACGCCGCACCCCACAACTCGTGGCAGTTCGGACACCAGTTGTAGCGATGCCCGGCACAAGCGCTGTGCGTTGCGCTCTTCGACATGACCTCACCTCCTCTCCCGGCTTGCCGGAGTCAGGCGCTCAGGCGCTCCACAACCTCACCAAGCAGCATGATCTCCTCCGAGGGCGCTCGGCTACGGCAATGGCCCGCACACCGCCTGTGGCATAGCACTGAGTTGGTAACTAACTGCGGCGCCGACGCAGACGCACGCTCGCATTCTCGTGCGCGCGGATCTGGCCCGCTAACAATGGAAAGTGAAGAACCGGCGCGAGCCCAGCGGCTGACGCTTGCCGTCGAAGCGAGCGGCCCCCACGCTCCACAGCGCATCGCCGGGAGCCACGAAGGCGAGCTCGGAGAATCCGGATGCGGCGAACCAGCCGCGCACCCGCGGCGTGAGATCCGGAGCCCGCCGGCTGCGCGTCCAGATCACGGTCCCGCCGGTCCGGCACACCTGGGACAGGGACGAGATCGTGAATCGCGCGTCGGGCTCGGACACGTTGCCGAGCACGCCGCACAGCAACACGACGTCGGCCGGCACCGCGCCCTGGTAGAGCGTCGGCTCGGCCGCGTCGCCTTGCACGATGTCCAGCTCGAGGCCGGCCTCCGTAGCGGCCGCACGCATCGCGTCGACGTTCTGAGGATCGAGCTCGACCAGCCGGGCCCGGACGAGGCCGGCGTAGGGGTAGTCGCGCAGCACCTCGATCAGATCGTCTCCCCGCCCGGCGCACAGGCTTATCACCTGGACCGGCTCCCGTGGGCGGATCGGGAGCGCGATGCGGAGCTGATCCTGGACCACACGCAGGCGACGGCTGAGTGCCGAGGCGGGATCCTGGTAGTCGCGGTGCCAGGCCACCCAGTCGGTACTGGTGCTCACGCCTGGATGTAACCACCCTCGCCGGACACCCGACCCGAGCCCGATCGCGTAGGGTCTGCGCATGCCAGATCGGACGCTCACCCCGCTGCTCGAGGGCGGGGGCTTCTTCGAAGGGCCCCGCTGGCACGGCGGGCGCTGGTGGGTGTCGGACTTCTATCGACATGCGGTCTACGCGGTCGGTACCGACGGGAGCGAAGAGCTTGTGGTCGAGGTCGAGAACCAGCCATCGGGGCTGGGCTGGCTCCCTGACGGCTCGCTGCTGATCGTCTCGATGAAAGACCAGCGAATCCTGCGACGTGACGACGAGGGGAGGGTCTCCACGCATGCCGACCTCGGCTCGTTCACCGAGAGCCCGCTCAACGACATGGTCGTTGACACAAGTGGCCGCGCATGGGTTGGCTGCTTCGGCTTCGACTTGATGGCGTTCGCCGATCCACAGCTGGCGCCGCTGATGCGCGTCGATCCCGACGGCACGGCGACCCTCGCCGCCGACGAGATGATGTTCCCGAACGGCTCGGTGATCACCCCGGACGGCGGCACGCTGATCGTCGGAGAGACCGCCGGCTGTCGCTACACCGCGTTCACGATCCAGCGCGACGGCTCCCTGACCGACCGGCGCGTCTGGGCCCAGCTGGCGCCGACCCCCGAACTCGGTCCGCTGCAGGAGATGCTCGCGAAGATGACCGTCGGGCCGGACGGCTGCACCCTGGACGCGGAGGGCCACATCTGGTCGGCCGACGAGGCCGGCGCCCGCTGCATACGGATTGCGCCTCGCGGCGAGATCGTAGACGAGATTCGCACCCCCGAGGGCCTGGGCTGCTTCGCCTGCGCGCTGGGCGGCGAGGACGGGCGCACCCTGCTGCTGTGCGCCGCGCCCGACTTCCTCGAGACCAATCGCCGCGAGTCGCGCGAGGCGGTCCTCCTGACGGTCCCCGTCGAGGTCCCCCACGCCGGGCTGCCGTAGCGCTGCGGCTACGCGCACTCGAGCTCGAGGATTGCGAGTCGCTCCTCTCGTGGATCTCCTCGGCCGATGCGCTGTTCCAGCGGTCGGGCCCATGGGACTTCCGCGGGCTGCTTGACCGGCGCCAGCTCCAGCGGGACCTGGAAACGGCCGCGCGGCGAAGGCCTCGGCACGGCGCTGATGCACGAGATCGTCCGGGTCGGGTTCGACGAGCTCGGGCTGCATGGTCTCCAACTCGCTGCGGCTCACCGAAAGCGTCGCCACGAGCGGGGGTGTGCTGCTCGCCACCTACGAACCGGCCCGGGACTGAGGTCACCCGGCCGGAGCGCTGACCCCGCTCACCGCGTCGGGATCCGAAGCCACCTCGGCGCCGGCGAGGAACCGGCGCGGGTTGGCGATCATCATCTCGTCGATCTGCACCTGCGTCACGCCCTGCTGGCGCAGCGCCGGGAGGACCTGGTTGGTGATCAGCAGGTAATCGGGTTTCTCGTCGGCGAACGCCGGGTCGCCGACCATGAAGTCGTAGAAGCACGCGGCGTCGTGCGAGAGGTGCACGCGATTGCCGTACCCCTCGCCGAGCAGTGCGAGCAGCGTCCTGATCCGGTCGGCCAGCGGGTTGAAGTGCTCGATGCCGAAGCGGTCGCAGCCAAGCCAGGCCCCGGTGTCGGCCATCGCGCGCAGGTAGCCGAGGTCATTGCTGTCTCCGGCATGGGCGATCACGATCCGCTCGGGCTTCACCCCGTGCCCGGTCAGCGTCTCGAGCGCATCGAGTCCGGTCCGGGCCGCCGCGTTGGTGTGAACCATGACCGGCTTCCCGGTTTCGATCGCCGCCATCGCGATCGCATCCAGGATGCGCGGGACGTCGCCGATCACACCGTGGCGCTCGACCGCGCACTTCAGGAACGCCGCCTTCACTCCCGTGTCGTTGATTCCCTCCCGGATCTCGCGGATGAACAACTCGGCGATCGCCTCGACCCGACGGTACGCGAGGAAGTTCGGCAGCTCGAGGAACGCGTACACGCCGGTCGCCACCACGATGTTCAGGTCGACTCTCGTGCCCAGCTCCTGAATGCGCGGGATGTAGCGCCCGAGGCCGTGGACCGTCGGGTCAACGATGGTGTGGATGCCGGCGTCGCGCACGGCGCTCAGCTTGGCCACCGCATGATCCAGGCGCTCCTGCTCGTTCCAATAGCTGGGACCGAAGGCATGGCCCCAGTTCTGGAGCGCCTCCGGCTGCAGGATGAAGACGTGCTCGTGCATCAGCGTGGTGCCCAGCTCGTCGACATCTACCGGACCGCGGACGGTCTCAACCGTTGGCATCGGGTAACTCCTCTCTGGTTTGGGTGGCCGTCTCCCGGAGGACGGCATCCGAAAGGCTCTTGGCGCCGCCGTGCGCGCTCTGGCCACCGTCGATGGCGATCTCAGCGCCGCTGATGAACGACGCCTCGTCAGAGATCAGGAACACGACCAGCGGCGCCACCTCCTCGGCTCGGGCAACGCGACCCAACGGCGTCGCCTCCACGTTCGCTTCCCGGAATGCTTCCGGGGCCGTCGCGGTCATCGGGGTCTCGATGAAACCCGGGAAGATCGCGTTGGAGCGGATGCCGCGCGGACCCAGCTCCATACTGGCCACGCGCGACAGGGCTCGGATACCCCACTTGCTGATCGTGTAGCCGACCGCGTGATAGCCGACGAGTCCGGCGACCGAGCTGACATTGACGATCGAGCCGCCCGACGGCATCAGCGGGGCGAGTGCCTGGATACCGAGCAGAGCGCCGTGGACGTTGACGGCCATCACCCGGTCGAGC
>DATIEI010000134.1:0-2733 GCA_035455845.1 Solirubrobacteraceae bacterium | reverse complement strand
CTGGGGTGGCCGGCGGAGCGGATCGTGGTGATCGACACCGACCAGGGCCAGTCCGGCGCCTCGGCCGCTGACCGGGAGGGGTTCAAGCGGCTCGTCGCAGAGGTCGGGATGGGCAACGCCGGGATCGTGCTCGGGCTCGAGGTCTCGCGGCTGGCGCGCAACAACGCGGACTGGCATCGGCTACTTGAGATCTGCGCGATGTCAGACACGCTGATCTGCGACGAGGACGGCCTGTATGACCCGGGCGACTTCAACGACCGCCTGCTGCTCGGGCTCAAAGGCACGATGTCAGAAGCCGAGCTGCACTTCATCCGCGCCCGGCTCAGGGGCGGGCAGCTGTCAAAGGCCCGCCGTGGCGAGCTACAGATCAAGCTGCCGGTCGGCCTCGAATACGACCCGACCGGGAACGTCGCGCTGGATCCCGACAGCGGCGTGCAGCGCGCGTTGCACCACCTGTTCGACACCTTCCACAGGACCGGGTCGGCCCGCGCGGTCGTGCAGGCATTCGCCCGCGAGGGGCTGCTGTTCCCGACCCGGGTGCACGCCGGCGAGCGCAAGGGCGAGCTGGTCTGGACGCCGCTGCGCCACTCGCGCGTGCTGCAAGTACTGCACAACCCCCGGTATGCCGGCGCGTTCGTGTATGGCCGCCACCGACACCGCCGCCGCCCCGACGGTCGCACGGCGACCACGATCGTCCCGCGCGAGCAGTGGGACACCGTGATCCGCGACGCGCATCCCGGATACATCACCTTCGAGCGGTACGAGCAGAATCTCAGCACGCTCGCGCAGAACGCCCAGGCGCACGGCTCAGAGCGCACCGCGGGCCCCGCCCGCGAGGGCACGGCGTTGCTGCAAGGCCTCGCCGTCTGCGGACGCTGCGGCAGCCGGATGACCGTCCGCTATCACCAACGCGCCGGCAAGCTCGTGCCCGACTACCAATGCGTCGGCGAGACGATCCAAACAGGCAGCGCTCGCTGCCTGGTGATCCCCGGCAGCGGCGTCGATGAGACGATCGGCCGGCTGCTGCTCGACACCGTCACCCCACTCGCGCTCGAGGTCGCGCTCACCGTCCAAGCCGAGCTCGATACGCGTGCGACCGAGGCCGACCAGCTTCGCCAAAGCCACGTCGAGCGCGCCCGCCAGCGGGCTGGGCTCGCCCGCCGCCGCTACCTCTCCGTTGACCCCGACAACCGGCTCGTCGCGGACACGCTCGAGGCCGACTGGAACCAGGCGCTCAGGGAGCTCCAAGCCGCGCAAGACGAATACGAGCGTGCGAGTGCCCAAGCCGCGCTGGATGACAGCGCGAAGACCCGCATCCGGCAGCTCGCCTCAGACTTCCCCCGACTCTGGAACGATCCCGCCACCCCGGACCGGGAGCGCAAACGGATCGCCCGCCTGCTGATCGCCGACGTCACCTTCAACCGCGCCGAGAACATCCAGCTGCACGTCCGCTTCCGCGGCGGGCAGACCAACACGCTCACGATCCCGATCCCGCTCGCCTCCTGGCAACAACGCCAGACCAGCCCCGACACGATCAAGATGCTCGATCGCCTCCTCGACGATCACACCGACGCAGAAGCGGCCGCCCTGCTCGATCAGCACGGTCACCGCACCGGCACCGGTCAGCCATTCACCGCCCGGACCGTCACCGACCACCGCCGCAACCACGGACTCGCCAGTCACGCCGCTCGGCTGCGCGCCCGCGGTCTCCTCACGACTGGCGAGATCGCCGAGCAGCTCGGCGTGCACCCGACCACGATCAGGCACTGGCACACCGCCGGCCTGCTCACCAGCCACAAAGCCAACGACAAGAACGAGCGACTGTTCGACCCGCCCGCGCCCGGCGACCCGCGGCTCGTCCGACAGCAAGGCCTCCCCCTCAACCAACGAGAACACCCACGACCGCACCAAGGAGGTGCACTATGAAACACACACCTGGTCGGTCGGGGTGCCGGGCCGGCCGTGGTGCTGGGCGATCGTCATCAGCGCCATGAACTGGCGTGGAGAACGGCAAGCGCAAACAGCGGCGGTTGCTCTCGCCGGAAGAGAAGTGGGAGATCTTCTTGGAGGTCACCTCGCAGGAGCTCTCGCAGTCCGACGCGGCACGCAAGTGGAACGTCGACGTGAGCACGGTGGTGCGGATCCGACAGCTTGCGAGGGACGCGGCGCTGGCCGCGTTCGCCTCCTCGAAGCCGGGACGGATGCCGTCGCCCGAGCAGGTCGAGCTGGAGGCGGCGCTGGCGGACAACGACCGACTCTCCGAGGCGCTGAAGGAGATGGCGATCGAGCTCACGCTTCACCGGGGAAAGCAGCGCTCGGGCTTTTCGGCCCGATCCCCGCGCGCGTGAGCGCGGAGGTCAAGCTCGAGCTGCTGGGGCTGATCGACGGTGCGGTCGCCGACGGGTGGGCGCACGCACGGGCGTGCCGGGTGCTCGACCTCGCCGACGTGCGCGCGCACCGCTGGCGCGCCCGGCTGCGGGACACGGGCACGCTCGAGGACCGCGATCCCGGCGGCGGCGCGGTCCACGGGATCCTGGACTGGGAGGAGCAGGCGATCCTCGATCTGATCGAGACCTGGGGGTGGGTCGATCGCTCGCATCGCAAGCTCGCGCATCGCGGCTCCTACACCGGTCAGGTATTCGTTTCGCCCTCCACGGTGTTGCGCGTCGCGCTCAAGAACCGGGTCACGCTGCCTGGCGAGCCGATCCGCGCACGGCCCGCAAAGCCCGTATT
>DATIEI010000133.1:0-5909 GCA_035455845.1 Solirubrobacteraceae bacterium | reverse complement strand
GTTACACGCACCGTTGGTACTGGCTTCCGCGACTGCACGTGCTTTCACGAATCCCACCATTGATCAGGCGCTCGATGCGCCGGTTGTGGTTCAAGTGCCTGTATCCGCTTCAGGCCCTCGTGGTCCTCCACCAGCTCCCGCGCGAGGAAGGCTGGGTGCTCGGCTTTCGCCGCCGCCGCGGACCGTGGTCGCAGGCCATTCCGGTCTACAAGGGATCGCAATGGATGGCGCTCTCCCGGCGCGCCTGTGCGCGCTGCGTCGACAGCCCTGATGTCAGCCCCCTCCGCAACTACTTCGTCAGGACCCTCGTGCCCGACGAGGCGTACTTTCAGACCGTGCTGGCGAGCAGCGACGACGTCAAGGTCAAGCGCGAGCCCATCTCGTGGCTGAGCTGGGACACCGACGCAACGCCCCATCCTCGAGTGCTGGATGAGACCGCACTCGAGGCTGCCATGGACGCGGGCGCTCCTTTCGCGCGCAAGTTCGACGAGTCGATCATGCCTGGGCTTCTGGACCGGGTTGATCGGACCCTGTCGTTTCAGACCGCGGCGGTACACAATGGCTGACGGACAGCGTCAGGTGTGTGTCTGGCGGGAGGAGCTTCTTCCGGGTTCCGAGACATTCATCGCGAACCAGATCAGTGCGATGCGCCGGTGGTTGGCGGTTCTCTCGGGTGTCCGCAGGTGCTCGAGTACGCTCGCGGTCACTCCGGATTTCACGGTGCAGGGCAATCCAGCCCTCAGCCACCGGGTCGATCGGCGCTTGTACTGGCAACTCGGAACCAGCATTCGATTGCACCGCCACCTGCGCTCCACCTCGTTGGTGCATGCCCACTTCGGCCCGGACGGGACGCGCCTCGCACGGGCCTCCTGGCTGGCGCGGCGGCCGCTCGTCGTCACCTTTCACGGCTACGACGCCACGACGCCACAGACGACTCTGGGCGTCGATTACTCGCCGCTGTTTCACAAAGCCGCACGCCTCGTTGCCGTATCGAAGTTCATCCGCAGCAAGCTGGTCGAGGCCGGGGCGCCCGAGGGGAAGATCGCCGTCGAGCCGATCGGGATCCCGGTCGGTCCGGATTCGCCGCGCAGGGGGCCGGGCAAGCATTTGCTGTTCGTCGGTCGACTCATAGCCTCGAAGGGGTGCGCGGATCTGCTCGAGGCTCTGTCCGGGATGAGTGACGCGCCGCCGCTCCTCATTGTCGGTGACGGTCCACAGCGGGCCGAGCTCGAGCGCCTAGCCGAGCAGAGGAGGGTGGAAGCGAGCTTCGTCGGCGCCCGTGAACCGCAATACGTGAAAAACGCGATGGCAGCCAGCATCGCGCTCTGCCTGCCGTCACGGACGGAGGGCCTGCCGACCGTGTGCCTCGAGGCAGCGGCGGCTCGGCTTCCGGTAGTCAGCTATCCCGCGGGCGGGATCCCCGAGGCCGTCGTCGAGGGCGAGACCGGGTTACTCGGGCCGGTCGGAGACACACGAGTGCTCGCGGGGCACCTGACCCGGATCATCAGTGACGGCGATCTCGCGGCGAGATTCGGTGGAGCCGGGCGCCGCATGGTGGAGACCCAGTTCGACATCCGGAAGCGGACGGCACGACTGGAACAGCTGTACGACGAGGTCGTGGCGGATGGCGTTGAAGACGGCGTGCGATCGCGGCCGGACTAGGACCTGACGTGCGGAACCGGAGCAGTGAGGAACCAGTACGCCGTTTGCAGCCGCCCGTGACGCGCGGCCCGTGCGGCCAGCCACACACGACGCAAGCGCCGCACGTTTCGCTGCCCCAACACCCGCTCTCTGCGCCGCAACTCACGACTGGTCAGTGAAGCAGCGCCGCCCGGCGCTCGAGTCGGCGTGAACACCATCGCCTGGTATTCGGGGCTTCCGCCGAATACGTCGTATGCGGTGAACTTCAACAGCTGAAGCCCCGCACTCGCGGCCTCGGTCATCACATCGCCCAGCTCGACTTCCTCGTCGATGATCTGGAGCGCGGGATCGTGAAGTTGCCTGCGACGCCGAGTGAAAGCCGGATGAGGCATCGAGCAGAACAGCAGGCCATCCGGGGCGAGACGCGTGCGCAGCTCGGCGATGAACTGTGGCCGGTCATTACGCGGGATGTGTTCGAGTACATCGAACAGCGTGATCAGGTCGTAGGTTCCGTCGGGCAATGCCTCCAGGCCGCCGGGCACAAATGTCGGATCGGGGGCGCATCGACTCGCCGCCTCGACCGCAGCGCGGCTGAAGTCGATGCCGACCACGGATCCGAAGCGGGTTAAATAGTCGGTCATCGTGCCGGCACCGCAGCCGACATCGGCGATACGAAGCTCCCGCCGGCCGTCAAGAAGCTGGCGTATCAGAAGCTTGAGTTGCTCATGACGAAGATTCGGCTGCAGCCAATCGCGCTCACCGACCGCCAGCGAGAACTTCTCGTAAAACGCATGAGCATCCTCATTGCTGAACGTGGAAAGTTGGGTCAACGGCATCGATTCGAGGCTAGCGGAAACATGCTCGTGTGTCGGGTCGAGTCACGTCCACCACACGTTTCCGGGTTACCCCGCCAGTAGGCTCTCCTTCGATGTCGACTAGTGCACCCAAATGCGGCTCGACCGACTGATTACCGGCGCTGCCGCAGGCGCCGGCGATCTCGAGATCACCGGCTTGGCCTACGACAACCGTCTCGTGCAGCCCGGGACGCTGTTCTTCTGCGTCCCCGGGTTCACCCGGGACGGCCACGAGTTCGCGCCCGAGGCGATCGCCCGCGGCGCGGTGGCGCTCGTCGTTGAGCGGCCCCTGTCCCTGGGCGTTCCGGAAATAAAGGTTCCCAGCGTCCGGGCGGCCATGGCGCCGGCGGCCGCCGCGTTCTACGGGGATCCAACGGCGAGCCTTCAGACGGTCGGCGTCACCGGGACCAACGGCAAGACCACGACCGCGTTCCTGGTTCACGCCCTGCTCGAGGCCGACGGGCGCCAGGCGGGACTGCTCGGCACGGTCAAGAGCGTGATCGGGGGTGCCGAACGGACGGTCGAGCGCACCACCCCCGAGGCGATCGACCTGCAGCGGACGTTCCGGGAGATGCTCGACGCCGGCGACGTGGCCTGCGCGATGGAGGTCTCCTCGCACGCGCTGGAGCTCCACCGGGCCGACGCGATCCACTTCGCCGCGACGATCTTCACCAACCTGACCCAGGACCACCTCGACTTCCACGGCACGATGGAGGAGTACTACGCGGCCAAGCGGCGGCTGTTCGAGCCCGGACGGGCTCGACACCGGCTGGTCAACGTCGACGATCCGTACGGCGCCCGCCTGGCGGCCGAGTTGCCGGACGCGGTGACGTTCGCCGTCGACCGGGAGGCGGATTACCGAGGCACCGGCCTTCGTACAGATCTCATGGGATCGCATTTCATCGTGCACTGCCCGGACGGAGAGATCGAGCTGAGCTCTCCGCTCCCCGGCCGGTTCAACGTCTACAACGTGCTCGGGGCGCTGGCCGCCGTGCGGGCCGTGGGCGTCCCGATCGATACCGCAGCCGCCGCGATCGAGACCGCAGGACACGTGCCCGGTCGCTTCCAGCCGGTCGACGCCGGTCAGGAGTTCGCCGTGCTGGTGGACTACGCCCACACTCCTGACTCGCTCGAGAACGTCCTGAGGGCGGCCAGGCAGCTCACCGATGGCCGGCTGCACGTGGTGTTCGGCTGCGGCGGGGACCGCGACCGGGGCAAGCGCCCGATGATGGGGGAGATCGCGACCCGATTGGCCGATCGCGTCATCGTCACCTCGGACAATCCGCGCTCGGAGGATCCCGAGGCGATCATCCGCGAGATCCTGGCGGGCGCCGGGAATGGGGTGGAGCACGACGCCGACCGGCGCCGCGCGATCGCCACCGCAATCGCCGGCGCGCGGCCCGGCGACGTCGTGGTCATCGCGGGCAAGGGCCACGAGCAGGGCCAGGAGTTCGAGGGCGGGCGGAAGATTCCCTTCGACGACGTCACCGTGGCGCGCGAGGCCCTGGCTGGCGTGCTGACCGCCCGCTGAGCGGCCGATCCGATAAGTACTCTCCCACACCGAGCATGAGGACCTGGACACCCGAGCAAGTCGCGGGGGCGGCGGGCGCCCGGCTCGTCTCCCCGCCACCCACCGGCGGGGGTCCCGAGCGGGTCGTCATCGACTCGCGCCAGGCCGGGCCCGGATCGCTGTTCGTCGGCCTGCCGGGCGAGCACGTGGACGGCGGCCGGTTTGCCCCGCACGCCCTGGCCGCCGGCGCCTGGGGGGTGCTTACCACCCCCGAGCATGCCGAGGCGGCTCGCTGCGCGGTCCCCGGTGCGCTGCTCGCGTCCGAAGATCCGCTGGCCTCGCTTCAGCGTCTGGCCACCGCGTGGCGTCGCGCGCTGGACGTCCAGGTGATCGGGGTGACCGGGTCCACCGGCAAGACCTCGACCAAGGACCTGCTGCTGGCCCTGCTCGCGCCGCACCGCCGCACGGTGGCCTCGCGGGCCAACTTCAACACCGAGATCGGCGTTCCGCTCGAGATCCTGGCCGCCCCCTCCGACACCGAGGTGCTGGTGCTCGAGATGGCGATGCGGGGCGCCGGCCAGATCGCCGAGCTGGCCGCGGTCGCCGAGCCTGACGTCGGGGTGATCGTCAGCGTCGGCCCCGTGCACCTCGAGCTGCTGGGGACGATCGAGGCGATCGCCGCGGCCAAGGCGGAGCTGATCGCGGCGCTGAAGCCCGAGGGGACCGCGGTCCTGCCGGCCGGCGAGCCCCTGCTCGAGCCTCACTGGCGGACCGATCTGACCACGATCACGTTCGGGGACTCCGGAGACGTCCGCTTAATACGCTCCGGAGACGAGGACGAGGTGGAGATCGACCTTGCCGGCCGCCCGCTCGTTCTCGAGGTGCCGTTCCGCCAGGCGCACCTACGCCGCAACCTGCTGCCGGCGGCCGCCGCGGCATTAGCCGTCGGGGTGGTTCCGAGCGGCCGCGTCGGGCTCGAGCTCACGGCCGGCCGCGGGCAGCACGTGGCCCTGCCCGGCGGCGTGACGTTGATCGATGGCTGCTACAACGCCAACCCCATGTCGACGCGCGCCGCCCTCGAGGACCTTAAGCAGACCGCCACGCGGACGCACGGCGCCCGATCGGTGGCGGTGCTGGGCGACATGCTCGAGCTCGGGCCAACCGAGCGCGACTTCCACCTCGAGCTCGGCGAGGAGGCCACCCGATCGGGCGTCGAGCTGCTGGTGACCGTGGGACCGCGCGCCGCGGCGATGGCCGAGCGCTACGACGGCGAGGTGCGCTCGGTGCCGGACGCCGCCGCGGCCGCCGATCTCGTGCCCGAGCTCGTGCGCCCCGGCGACGTGGTGCTGGTCAAGGGCTCGCTCGCGGTCGGCCTGGAGGCCGTATGCCGCGCTCTCTCGGCGCGACAGACCGCCGGCGTGTCGAGCGGGGCGAGCGCCTGATGGGCTCGGTCTCGGGACGCATCCTGATCGCGGGCACGGCGTCACTGCTGCTCTGCCTGTTCCTCAGTCCGAAGTTCATCGAGTTCCTGCGCCGCCGCGAGTTCGGCCAGAACATCCGCGAGGAAGGCCCGGAGGGTCACAAGACCAAGGCCGGCACGCCGACCATGGGCGGGATCATCATCGTGCTCGCGTTCGCGATCCCCTTCCTGATTCTGTCCACCCGCGATGCGCAATCGCTCGGGGTGTTCGGCGCCACCATTGCCTGCGCGCTGCTCGGCTTCGCCGACGACTACACCAAGATCGTCAAGCGGCGCTCGCTCGGGCTACGGGCGCGGACCAAGCTTGCGGTCACGATCGCGATCTCGCTGGGGCTGTGGTGGGTAGCCACCCAGAAGGCCCATGTCAACGAGACGATCAGCCTGCGCTTCATCGACGCCAATGTCGACCTGGGCCCGGTCTACC
>DATIEI010000132.1:0-8712 GCA_035455845.1 Solirubrobacteraceae bacterium | reverse complement strand
AGGACGCGCCCGCGATCAGCGCGGCGCGGGACCGCGGGATCGCGGTGCTCGGTGAGCTCGAGCTGGCCTGGCGGCTCGTCCGGAATGAATTCGTGGCCGTGACCGGTACCAACGGCAAGACCACCACGACCGAGTGGATCGGCCACGTGCACCGCGAGGCCGGCCTGCCCGTGGCGGTCGCCGGCAACGTGGGCACGGCCGCGTCGTCGCTGGCACTCGGCGCGGGCCTCCCGGTCGAGGCCACCGTCGTCTGCGAGACCTCGTCGTTCCAGCTCGAGGACACGCTCGCGTTCTCGCCGGAGGCCGCCGTGCTGCTCAACCTGTCCCCGGACCATCTCGATCGCCACGGCACCTACGCGAACTACGTCGCGGCCAAGCTGCGGATCTTCGCCAACCAGGGCAATTACGACGTCGCGGTGGCGCCGGCCGGCCTCGAAGGGGTCGACGATCTCGGAGGCTGCGCGCGGCGGATCACCTTCGGCCCGGGTCCCGGCCCCGATCTGTCCGAGCGCTCCGATCACATGTGGTGGGGCGAGACTCCGCTGCTGCGCACAGATGAGCTCGCGATCCCGGGCGCGCACAACGTTGAGAACGCGATGGCCACAGCGGCGGTTTGCCTCGCCCGCGGGGTCGAGCCGGAGGCCGTGGCCGCGGGGCTGCGCACGTTCGCCGGCGTCCGCCACCGCCTCGAGCGAATCGCCGTCCGAGATGGCGTGAGCTGGGTCAACGATTCCAAGGCGACCAACGTGGCCAGCACGATCGTCGCCCTGCGCGCCTTCCCCGGCGGGATTCACCTGATCGCCGGCGGTCGCGGCAAGCAGCAGGACTTCTCGCCGCTGGCCCGCGAGGTGGCCGAGCGCTGCCGGGCCGTGTACCTGATCGGCGAGGCGGCCGGCGATCTGGCCGAGGCGCTCGCAACCGCCGGGGTGCCGCTCCGCCAGGCCGGGGATCTCGAGCATGCGGTACGGCTCGCCCGGGGGCTCGCCGGACCGGGCGAGGTCGTGCTGCTCTCGCCGGCCTGCGCGAGCTTCGACCAGTACCCGGACTTCGAGGCCCGCGGCGAGCACTTCCGCGCGCTCGTGGAGGCCGCCTGATGGCCACCGCCGCGGCGGCCCGGACGCGGGGACGCGCCCGTCCGGCCGCGCGACGCGTTGCCCCACCGCTCGAGCACCGCATGCTGATGACCGCGACGCTGTGCCTGCTGGCGCTCGGCGCGGTGATGGTCTACAGCGCCTCCTCGCCGCTGGGTGTGCTCTCGGCCCGTGGTGGCAACGGGGCGGGCGTGTTCGTTCGCTACCTGCTCTTCGTCGGCGTCGGCCTGGTGGCCATGCACGTGCTGTCCCGGCACGGTCTGGAGATCTTCACACCGAGGCTCGTGACCATCCTGCTGTTCGGCTCGTTCGCGCTGCTCCTGCTCGTCATGGTGCCCGGCTTCGGCGTCGAGGTCAACGGAGCCCGTCGCTGGTTCGCCGCCGGCCCGATCCAGTTCCAGCCCTCGGAGGTGATGAAGCTCGCGATGGTGCTGTACGCCGCCCGGTACCTGGCCGACCATCCCAAGCGCATGCGGAGCTTCCGCCAGGCGGTGGCCCCAATCGCCGTGGTCGCCGGGCCTGCCTGCCTGCTGATCGTGGTCGAGCCCGACCTGGGAACGACGATCGTGGTGGCCCTCACCATCGCCGCGCTGCTCATCGCCGCCGGGATGCCGATGCGTTACGTGGCCGCGTTGGCCGGGATTGTCGCTCTGTGCGTGATCCTGCTCGCCATTGCCCAGCCCTACGAGCGGGCCCGCTTGACCTCGTTCCTGCACCCATGGGCGAACGCCACGAAGTCCGGGCCGGGCTACCAGGCCGTGCAGGGGCAGATCGCGCTCGGATCGGGCGGCCTGTTCGGCGTGGGGCTGGGCCGCTCGGTGCAGAAGATCTACTACCTGCCGGAGGCCCAGACCGACTTCATCCTCGCGGTGATCGGCGAGGAGCTTGGCGTGCTCGGCATCTTCGGGGTGATCTGCCTGTACGGGATGCTCGCCTACGCAGGACTCAGGACCGCGCGCCGCGCCGCGGATCGGTATGCAAAGCTGCTCGCCACCGGGCTGACCTCGCTGATCCTGTGCCAAGGAACCCTCAACATCTTCGTTGTACTGGGGCTGGCCCCGCTCACCGGTGTGCCGCTGCCGTTCATCTCATATGCGCCGACGAACCTGTGCGTGTTGCTGGCCGGGGTGGGCCTCGTGTTGAACGTGGCGCGCCCCGGGGCGCGACTGAAAGTCGTCCGGAACTCCCCAGTTGACACCGCCGCGGATCGTGATCGGCGCCGGCGGGACCGCCGGGCACGTCGTGCCGGCGCTGGCGGTGGCCGACGCGCTGCGGGCTGAGGGCGCCGAGGTCGTCTTCGTCGGAGGCGACCGCGCCGAGCTCGAACTGGTGCCGGACGCGGGCTACGAGCTGCGCAGGCTGCGGGTCGCGCCGCTGCCGCGCCGGAGCCCGGTCAAGGCCGCGCGGGCCGGGCTGATCGCCGCCGGCGCGGTGCGGGAGGCCCGGCGGGTGCTCAAGCAGGTCAGGCCGAGCGCCGTGCTGGGCGCCGGCGGATACGTGGCCGGGCCGGTCGGCCTGTCCGCCGTGGCGTCGCGTGTGCCGCTCGTGCTCAGCGAGGCCGACAGCCACCTCGGGCTGACCAACCGACTGCTCGCGCCATTCGCCCGGCGGGTGTGCCTGGCCTTCCCGATCGAGGGGCTCGACGGGGCGCGCTACGTGCTCACCGGGCGGCCCGTGCCCCCGCCCGCCACCGACTGGCCCGCCGCCCGGGCCCGTTTCGGGATCGGCCTGGGCGAGTCCTGCGTGCTCGTGTTCGGCGGCTCCCAGGGCGCCCGCTCGATCAACCGCGCCGCGGTGGAGGCGTTCGCGGGCGCGCGCTTCCACGTCCTGCACGCCGCCGGCGAGCGCGATCTGCACGACCTCCAGTCGCCCGGATCGCACTACGACCTGCGCGGCTACGTCTCCCGCTTTGGCGAGGCGCTGCTGGCCAGCGATTTGGTGGTGGCCCGCGCGGGCGGCTCGATCTTCGAGATCGCCGCCCACGGCAAGCCCGCCGTGCTGATTCCGTATCCGTACGCCACCGCCGATCACCAGACGGCCAACGCGCGCTTCATGGAGCGGGCCGGCGCGGCCGTGGTGATCCCGGACGCCGAGCTCACGCCCGCGCGCCTGGCTGGCGAGGTGGGGCGGTTGCTCGCCGACCCGAGTGGGCTCGCCGCGATGGCGCGCGCCTCGGCCGGGCTGGCGCGGCCGAACGCCGCGCGAGACATCGCGCACGAGGTGCTGGCGGCGGCGCGGGGCAGCTGACCCCTGCCTCAGCTCCGCGACATCGGTGGGCCGGGGCTGGACGTCCTGTTCGTCGGGATCAACCCGTCGCTGCGCTCGGCCGAGGTCGGCCACAACTTCGCCCGGCCGGGCAATCGGTTCTGGCCGACCCTGTACGCCGCGGGCTTCACGCCGCGCCTCCTGGCGCCGCACGAAGACGGGACGCTGCCGTCGTTCGGGATCGGCATCGTGAACTTCGTCTCGCGTCCGACCCGGGCGGCGTCCGAGCTGACCGTGCCCGAACTGCGGGCCGGCGCCGAGCGTCTTGAGAAAACCACACGCGCGTGGGCGCCCCGGCTGGTGGCGGTCGTGGGTGTGACGGCCTACCGCGCGGCGTTCGCGCGCCCGCGCGCCGGCATGGGCCTTCAGGAGGAGCTCATCGGCTGCCGGCCGGTGTGGGTGCTGCCGAACCCGAGCGGCCTCAACGCGCACTACAAGCCGGCGGACTTCGCCCGGGTGTACGCGGAGGCGCGGGCGTACGCGGCATCGCTCCCGTAAGAATGCCGCCGATGCGGTTCTTCGTCGTGCCCCACACCCATTGGGACCGCGAGTGGTATCTGCCATTCGAGGCGTTCCACCTCCGGCTCGCGGCGGTCGTCGACGAGCTCATCGAGGTGCTCGAGACAGATCCGAGCTTCGCCTCGTTCACCCTCGACGGCCAGGCGATCGTGCTCGAGGACTACCTGGACGCTCGCCCGGAGCAGGAGGCGCGCCTGCGGGCGCTGCTGGCCGCGGGTCGCCTCGAGGTCGGACCGAGCTACGTGCTCCCCGACGAGTTGCTGGTCTGCGGCGAGTCGCTCGTGCGGAACCTGCTGATGGGTCGAAGCGTATGCGAGCGGTTCGGGGCGAAGACCTCGCCGGTGGGCTACCTGCCCGACAGCTTCGGGCATCCGCTGCAGCTTCCGCAGATCCTGGCCGGCTTCGGCATCGCGAGCTTCGTGTTCTCGCGCGGCCTCGGCGACGAGCTCGACGAGCTCGGTGTGGTGTTTCGCTGGCGCGCACCCGACGGGAGCGAGGTGCTCGCCTGCCAGCAGCTCCCGAACTACGGCAACTTCGGACACGTCACCGACGCGGCCGACGCCCAGGCGCGGATCGAGGCGATCATCGGAGAGTTCGCAGCCGCCCTCGAGCGGACCGGCGGGGGCGAGATGCTGCTGTGCGCGGGCGACGATCACCTCCCGGTGCGACGGGACCTGCCGGTCCTCTGCGCGGAGTTACAGGCCCGGCTCCCGTCGAGCGAGTTCCGAATCGCCCGCTACAGCGACTACGTCGACGCGGTACAAGGGCAGAACCGGCCGGTCCACGCCGGTGAGCTGCTCGGCAGCCGCGTGCAGAACATCCTGCGCGGGGTCAACTCGGCTCGGCTCTATCTCAAGCAAGCCAATGAACGAGCGGAGCAGCGGCTGCTGGACGCCGAGACGCTGAGCGCGCTGCACAGCCTGCGCACCGGCGCGCCGTTCCCGGTCTCCGACTTCCGGCTGGCCTGGCGCCAGCTGCTGCGCTGCCAGCCGCACGACTCGATCTGCGGCTGCTCGTGTGATGAGGTGCACCGCGACATGCTCGTCCGCTACGCGCTCCTGGACAGGCAGGTCGAGGAGCTCGAGCGCCGCGCACTCCCCGGCGAGGATCGCGTGGAGAGCATCGGTGTGGCGAACCCACTCCCCGAGCGCCGGCGCGCGCTGGTGTCGATCCCGGACTCAGAGCCGCTCGTGGTCGAGCTCGAAGGGTTCAGTACCCGCACGATCGAGCTGACGCCGGCAGCAGCCAGGCGACCGAGCGAGGGCAGCGCGATCGAAAGCGACTGCCTGCGCGTGGAAGCCCGGCCGGACGGCACGCTGAGCATCTTCGACAAGCCGAGCGGAAGGCGCTTCGAGGGCCTGCACCGCTTCGAAGACGAGCCCGACATGGGCGATCTCTACAACTTCTGCCCGGTCCCGGACGCGCCGGTTTGGCGCTCGGACACGGCCGCGCTCCGAGTGCTCAGCGACGGCCCGGTGATCTCCGAGCTCGAGCTCCGGATCGCGGGGCCGCTTTCGCTCACCACCGTTGTGCGGTTGATCGACGGCATCCGGCGAGTCGAGTTTCACACCACGATCGAGAACCGCACCCGGGACCATCGGCTGCGCGCCGTGTTCCCGGTCGACACCGAGAACGGCCAGGTCAGGGCCGAGGGGCAGTTCGCGCTCGTGGACCGTCCGCTTCACCGGCCTGAGCCGCGCACCGAGTGGATCGAGCCGCCCGATCCCACCCAGCACACGTCGGGTGTCGTCGCGCTCGGTCCGCTCGCGCTGCTCACGAAGGGGCTGCCCGAGTACGAGGCCCGCCTCGCCGAGCACGGCCCCGAGCTGTGCCTGACCCTGTTGCGGGCGGTGGGGCTTATCTCGCGCCCGTCCGGGGCCATCGCCACCCGCCCGCTCGGGGCCGGGCCCGCGCTCTCCACTCCCGAGGGACAGTGCCTGGGACGTCACGAGCTCGAGTACGCGCTGCTGCCCGGCGCGGACACGCTCGACGCGACCGCGCTGCTTCGAGCCTCGATGGACTACCGGCACCCGTTCGTACTCGCCCCCGCCGGCACGGAACTGGACTCCCCGCTCTCGATCGAAGGCGACGTGGTGTTCTCGTGCCTGAAGGGCGCCGAGGACGGCAACGGGCTGATCCTGCGCTGCTTCAACCCGAGCGACGCGCGCGTGCAGTTCAGGATTGACGGCGACTTCAACGTGTCACTCGTGCGGCTGGATGAGACCGACCTCGCCGGTCAAACCACCGAGCTCGAGCCCGGCCAGGTCGTCACCGTCCGGCTGGCTTAATACGGGCGGCTCTTATAGTGCGGCCCGAGCTGGGCGTTGGCGTTACGCGCCTCGGTCAGTGCGCGGGCCAACCAGAAGGTCCCGGACGCGGTGCCGCCGTTGCACTTGCCGCTGCTCGTCCCCGGCACGTGGACCCACATGAAGGAGTCGATCGCCTGGTTACCCGTGTCGGTCGTGGTCGGGATGCCGGCGCCTCGCCCGGGCGGGTTGCACAGATCCTCGATCCCCTGCTTGACCGGGTGGGGGTTGAGCAGCGGACCATGGCCGTTGTCGGCGGTGTTGATGATGAAGTGCGCCCCGCCGGTCAAGCGCGCGACCTTGAGACCCCAGCGGATCTCGTTCGCGGTCCACTGCAGGTGCGTGTCGTTGGTGTAGAACCCGCGGATGTTGTGCACGCCGACGGCGTTCAGCACGCGAGCGGTGTAGGAGGGATTGGCGCCGTCCGAGTAGCCGCCCTCGATGTAGACGACCGCGTGAGGGAGGGATGAGACCGCGCCTATCTCGTAGCGGATGTCGTTCTCCCACTCGGTAAGGGCGCCGGTGCGGGCCATGCAGCTAGAGGAACCGACCGCGTCGAGCTCGAGCAGCATCACCGCCGGCCGGTTCTCGATCCCCTGCACCATCTCGTTGACCTGGCGCTCGAAGGTGGGGCGGTGGGCGACGATCTCGCTGCTCGTCTCGCAGTAGCCGGCCTGGTAGAGGAAGTAGGTGGTGATGATCGGGATCGACCCGGGATCGGCGGTCAGGTTGTGACAGAAGATCTTCTGCACCTGAGCGAAGATCGCACCGGGGCCTCCGCCGGCCGAGTACAGGCTGAAGCGCTGGGCCTCGGGCTGATCGGCGATCTTCTCGAGCAGCCGAACCTTGCGCGCCAGCTTGTGGTTGTGGGCCATCTTGCGGTGCAGGCGGCCTTTCGCGAGGTGGGCCTTGAACGTCGCCCACGTGTCGCCGTCCTTGTACCGGGTCGGGTCCTTGCCCATCAGCTGGGCGATCGCGCCGGCCGCCTCGCCGTGGCGAGGGCCGTCCACGAAGAAGTGCGCGCCGTTCAGCGGATTTGCGCCGGGTGCGGTGGGCAGGTCAAGCGGATTCGACGGATCGCGGGTGGCCGGGTAGGGGTCGGGGCACTGCTGAGCCCCCGCCTGGTGCGCGAGCGGCGCGCGACTCGCGGCCGCCGGCGCGCTCAGCCAGCTGGCCAGCCCGGCCGCTCCGATGAGGGCCAGGATCCCGGCAACCCACATCGCAGCCGGAAATCGACGAAGGCATCCCCTGCTCATCGCTCAGAGCCTTACCAGGCAGAGTGCGTTAGTGCGGCGTGCGCACGCTTTGTATAGCCTCGCATCCGAAAACCTGCGAATCGAGGTGGAGGGATGCTGTTCGGCCAGGAGCACGTCAGGCGCTATCTGCAAACCGACGGCGCCGAGGGACACGACTGGCAGGGCACAACCGTGCTGATCCTAACGACCACCGGTCGGCGCAGCGGCGAGCCGCGCTCCACGCCGCTGATCTACGGCAAGCGCGGCGAGGACCACGTGGTGGTGGCGTCCAAGGGGGGCGCCGAGGAGCATCCGGCCTGGTATCTGAACCTGTCCGAGCAGCCGGAGGTGACCGTGCAGGTGCGGGGCGACCGGTTCAAGGCACGCGCCCGGACCGCGACCGCCGGGGAGAAGCCCGACCTGTGGCGGATGATGACCGAGCGCTGGCCGGCCTACGCGGAGTACCAGCGCAAGACCGGGCGGCACATCCCCGTGGTCGTACTCGAGCGCGAGGAGTGAACCGGCCGGCAGAGGACTGGTCCGCGCGGAGGCTTCACTTCGTCGGCATCGGCGGGGCGGGCATGAGCGGCCTGGCGCTGATCGCCCGCGAGCTCGGCGCGGCGGTAACCGGGTCCGACCGCGCTGAGTCGAGCTACACCGCGCGGTTGCGCGAGCAGGGGATCGAGCCGGCGCTCGGGCACAGGGCCGAGAACGTCCCGGCCGGCGCCGAGGTGGTGTTCTCCACCGCGGTACCCCCGGACAACCCCGAGCGACGCGCGGCGGCCGGGCGTGAGCTGCATCGCTCCGAGCTGCTGGCTCAGATCGCCGCGCTGCGCCGCTGTCTGGCCGTCACCGGCACGCACGGCAAGACGACCACCGCCGCCATGCTCGTGCACATCCTTGGGGCCTGCGGGCTCGATCCCGCCTACGTGGTGGGGGGAGAGCTGCGCAGCACCGGCGCCAACGCCGGCTGGGGCGAAGGCGATTGGATCGTGGTCGAGGCCGACGAATCGGACCGCTCGCTGCTGGCGCTGCAGCCGGACATCGCGGTGCTCACCAACGCCGAGCTCGACCATCACGCGACCTACAGCTCGCGGCTCGATCTCGAGGCCACGCTCCGCGAGTTCATGGGCCGGGCCACGACGGGAGCCGTGGTCTGGGATCGGCCGGCGCTGCGCGCGCTGTGTCCGCCGGGTGCACTCGCCTACGACGCCACGGACACCGCGATGTCCCCACACGGGTCGCGCCTGCACTGGCGGGGGATCGAGGTCTCGCTGTCGCTACCGGGCCAGCACA
>DATIEI010000131.1:0-3901 GCA_035455845.1 Solirubrobacteraceae bacterium | reverse complement strand
GAATCGCCAGCGGGTCAAGCCAACCCGGCGCGGTCGTCGTGACCGTCCAACCCGGCGGTCCGGACAGTAAGGCGGGTATCAGCGCCGGCGACCTGATCGAGAAGATCGATGGCAACGCGGTCGCCGATGCCACCGATCTGGGAACGGCGCAACCCATCACAACCGTTCAACTCGCTGGGCACGGTGGCTATTCCAAGGTTGGAAGAGCGCCGCGGCGGGTATCCGCCGATTGATACGTGGCAATGGGCCCGTGTCGACGAGGAGAGACTTGGACGGATGCGGTGGTGCGTGATCGTGCCGTTGGCATTTCGGACTGGTCGCGATGCCACAGTGTTTGTTGGATTGTCTGCGGGATGAGACCGCGCTTCGGCTCGAGGCGGGAGCGAAGTCGGCGGACGTCCGGAATGAGCTGATCGACTCAGCGGCTCACCTGAGCGAGGATGAGTGGGCGGGGCTGGGGGTGGAGTGAACGCGCCCGCTCGACTCGAGGCATTTATCCGCGACGAGCTCGCTCGCCGGCGGACGGACCCAAACCGAGCGCGGCCCTCACACCCCCGACGCGAGGGACGACAGAGAGGGCGACCGAGGGAACCGTCGGCGACAGCGGCCGACGGCCCGGCCTGGCCGACACGGGCACGGAGGAGCACGCGGCCGCGAGCATGATGCCCGCGGCCGCCTGAAACTGTGCTTCGATGACCGGATATGCCCCGACCCGACTCGAGCTGCAGCTCCTCCCGACGTCCCACACGCCCGGGATCGCGCGCCGCCGACTAGTCGAGAGGTTCGCGCCCGAGCTCGACACCGACCGGCTCCAGGACGCCATGCTGCTGACCAGTGAGCTGGTGACCAACGCCCTGATTCACGGTCGCGGCCGCATAGAGGTGAGCGCGCTGCTGGACGAAAGCCGCCTGACTGTTGATGTCACCGACCAAGGCGACGGCTTCGAGCGGGTACCTCGCGAGCGCGGCTTGGACACGGTTGGCGGACATGGCCTGTACATCGTGGATGCGCTGGCCAGCCGGTGGGGAATCCACCGGGGCAGCAGCCATGTCTGGTTCGAGCTTGAGCGCCGAGCCGTGTAAGGGCTGCTGGGCGACCTCGACCTCACCGCCGCGGAGGAATTCAGCGCGCGACTGGCGGATCGAGGCCGAGCAGCACCGATTGATCTGACCTCCACGATGCCGGCCCCGGTGCGGCCAATCGGGCGACCGCCGATCGGAGGAGCCCGGCTACCCCCCTCCTTCCCCCGCCTGGCCGATGTGATCCCCCGACGGGGGAGCGAGGATGGGCGGGTGAAGTATCCGGGCCGGCCGAGAGTCCTGATCGCCGACGGGCACGAGCACTACCGCAGTGGCCTGGTGCGCGCAATCGCTACGCATCCGATGCTCAGACTGGGAGCGGTGGCGGATGACGGGTTGGTCGCCCTGTCGTTGATTCTCAGCGAGCGTCCCGATGTGGCGGTGCTCGATGTTCGCCTTGCCGGGCTTGACGGGTTCGCGATCAGCCAGCGACTGTCGTGCGAACAGCCCCGCCCGACTACCCGGGTCGTGCTGCTGGCCGCGGTGCCGGACCGCGCTCAGCGTACGCGCGCGCTCGCCCTCGGCGCGGTCGGGCCGCTGAGCAAGGACGTCTCTCGGTGGGAGATCTGCGACGCGGTGATCACCGCGTGGCATGCGATCGCCGACGGGGGTGTCCGTTCCGAGAGGGGCTTCGGCGACCGTGTCCCACATTCGATCGACGGCCGGGTGCGCGTGACCCATGAACGTTGGCCACCGAGTCCGTCGCGATGACAGCGCAAGCAGCAGCACAGCTCCACGTAGCACCGGGAAGCGAGACCGACGGCCGCTGTTTACCGCTCAACGGGAAGCGGGCCAGGATCTCCCCCGGGAGCGTATGCACGCTGCTCCGCGAGGACCCTGAGCTCGCTGAGGCGATCCCCGAGCCGCGGCGAACGCGGGCGCTTGAGGAGTGCACCTCGAGGACGGCGCGGATTGCGGTCGGCTCCTGGGGCTGGGAAGCCTCGAGGCACGGCCGCGACGGGATCGGCCTGTTGGTCCTCGAGGGACTGGCGGCGTCTCGGGTCTCGTTGCAGGGACGGTGCGGCTTGGAGCTTCTGGGCGAGGGCGATCTGTTGAGCGCCTCGACCGCTGACGAGGTGTGGCCGGTGCTGCCGGTGGCGAGCGCGTGCTCGGTGCTGTTGCCGCTGCGCGTCGCGCTGCTGGACCGGGATTTCGTCGAACGGCACGTGGGTCGGTATCCGGAGCTCGCCACGGTGCTCGTCCAGCGGGCGCTTCGCCGGTCGCACAACCTGGCCGTGCAGCTGGCGATCGTCAACCAGCCGCGAGTTGAGGATCGGCTGTTGCTTCTGCTCTGGCACCTTGCCAGCCGGTGGGGCCGGGTCGGTAGGGACGAGGTGCTGTTGGACCTGCGGCTCACCCACGCCGTGTTGGCCGAGCTCGTCGCGGCGCGGAGACCGTCGGTCTCCCAGGCCCTGTCGGGCCTGGCTAGCCGGGGGATCGTCCGCCGCGCCGGCCGCGGTTGGGCGTTGACGCCGGCCTGCGGGCGCCACGACCGGGAGCTTGGGGTGGTACATACATGCAATGGTTCTCACCACCCGGACCCGTGTGGTCATCGCCGATGATCATCCGCTGTTTCGCGACGGCTTGGCCCGGCGGATCAAGGAGCGGCCCGAGCTCGAGCTGATCGGCGAGGCCGCCGACGGGCCGACCGCGCTCGAGACGATCCGGGAGCTCCGGCCGGACGTGGCCGTGCTGGACATCAAGATGCCCCGTCTCGACGGCCTGCGGGTGGCGGCCGCCCTCGCCCGCGAGGAGCTTCCGACGAAAGTCGTGATGCTGAGCGCGTACGTGGAGAGCGCGATCGTGTTCAAGGCGCTCGCCGCGGGCGCACGGGCGTTTCTGTCCAAGGACTCAGACCGGCGCGATGTGTGTGACGCGATCGGCGCGGTCGCCCGCGGCGAGGTCGTGGTGCCGCCAACGCTGCAACCCGGCTTGGTGGAGCAGATCCGGGCACACGCCGGCGGAGATGAGCCCAACCTCACGACGCGCGAGCGCCAGGTCCTGTCGTTAGTCGCCGACGGGGCCTCGGCTCCGCAGATCGGCCGGCAGCTGCATCTCAGCACGGGAACGGTAAAGACGCACCTCAAGAGTCTTTACGAGAAGCTCGGGGTCAACGATCGCGCGGCCGCGGTGGCGGAGGCTATGCGCCGAGGGATGCTCGAATGACAGTGGTTGCAGGCGGCAACGGGAGCCTCCTTGCAGCTGGCGCTGAGCCCGCCGCGGAGCGGGCCGATCACCGGGTGGCGGCGCGTGCGCTCGCGCTGCTGCGGGTGTTGCTGTTGCCGATCGTGTTCGCGGGTGATCGGCTCGTAGCCCACCCCACCGTGGGCACGCGCCAGTTCGACCTTGTGTTCGCCGTCGCGTGTGTGTACAGCGTCGTCGTGCTCGCCGATGCCTGGCGGCCGCGCGGCCCGGGGATCCCGGTCGGGTTGGTGTTGGCGTCCGATCTGCTCCTGGTCGGCGCCCTGACCTACGAGTCAGGCGGAGCCTTCTCCCAGCTCCACGCGGCGTTCCTCGCCGTCCCACTTGCCGCCGCGTTGCTCGTCGCACCCCGGCGGACCGCCGCGGTGTCGATCGCAACCGGCGTCGTGTACCTGCTCGTCGCGCTCACTCACCCAGCCACTCAGGGAACCAAACGGGTCGATGTGACGCTCGCGCAAGGGTTGTACGTCGTCTGGGTCGGCAGCGCCGCCGTCCTGCTCTCGAGCCTGCTCAACCGCCGACGACAGCGGATCCTCGACCTCGGCGATGCCCGCGGCCGCCTCGTGGCGCAAGCCGTCGAAGCCGAAGAGCGCGCGCGCAAACGGCTGTCCGATGATCTA
>DATIEI010000130.1:0-16211 GCA_035455845.1 Solirubrobacteraceae bacterium | reverse complement strand
AGGTTGCGTTGCGCGCCTTGCGGCGTCCCACCCGAAACCCGTTAACTGCAGCGACATGAGCGGGATCCGAACCAACGCCGCCGCCGTGATGCTCGGCGTCAGCCCAAATACGCTGCGCAGCTGGGAGCGCCGGTATGGCTTCCCGCGTCCCCGCCGCTCGCCCGGCGGCCACCGTCAGTACGCGCTGAACGAGATCGAATCGCTACGCGCGACCCTCGCCGAGACCCACAACGTCTCGAGCGCGATCGCGCTGGCTCGCCAGCGCGGCGAAGGCCCGTCGTCGGGCCCGCGGCTGGCCGCCGCGTTCGCCGACTTCGACGAGGACAAGGCCAACGGGCTGCTCGAGGAGAGCCTCGCGCTGCGTTCCGTCGAGCGCACGATCGAGGAAGTCCTGCTCGAGGGCGTGACCGCCCATGCCGATCAGGGCGCCAGTACGCCCGACTACGAATTCGGCTGGCGCTACGCCACCGGTTGGCTCTCGGCGCTCAAGCGGCTGGTGCCGCCGGCGACCCGGTCCACCGGCGTCCTCGTGCTCGACGCCTCCTCGCCGCTCGAGCTCGATGCCCTGTACTCCCAGGCCCTCGAGCTGATGCTGCGCCGCGCCGGCATCCGCACCCTCTCGCTCTCGACCGCGATCACCCCCACGCGTCTGGTCCGGGCCCTGCCCGCTCTCGACCCCCGCGCGGTGGTGCTGGCCGGCCGGGGCATCTCGCTCGACGCGCTCGGGCGGCTGGTCTACTCGGTGCGCTCGGTCGCGAACCAGGCGGTGATCTTCGACTACCGCGGGGCGGTGCCCGATACCGGCGCCAGCACCGTACGCCGCCTCGGCCAGACGCCCCTCGCCGCACGCGACCTGCTGATCGCGGCCCTGGAAACGCACCACAGCAGGCGCACGACGCCCGCGCCCGTGCCCGTGCCCTTGCCCGTGCCCGCGGTCACCGCGCGATAGCGAGCCGGCCCGGCGCGGGCCGCCTCCTAGAATCCTGCGCCATGGCCTCGGCGGACCGCTCCGCATACTCGCACCGTCCGGTCGATCCGCGCGTCTCGTTCCCCGACTTGGAGGAGCGCGTGCTCGATCGCTGGCGCGAGCGCGACGTGTTCGCCGAGTCGATCCGGCGCCGGCAGGACGGCCCGAGGTGGGGCTTCTACGAAGGGCCGCCCACGGCCAACGGGCCGCCCGCCCTCCATCACGTTCTCGCACGGGTGTTCAAGGACATCTTTCCGCGCTACCGCACGATGTGCGGGTTCTTCGTCGAGCGCAAGGGTGGCTGGGACTGCCATGGGCTTCCGGTCGAGCTGGCCATGGAGGAGGAGCTCGGCTTCACGACCAAGGACGACATCGAACGGTTCGGGATCGCCGAGTTCAATGCCCGCTGCCGCGAGAAGGTACTCAGCCACGTCCAGGACTGGAACCGCCTGACCGAGCGAATCGGCTTCTGGATCGACCTCGACGACGCCTACCGCACGCTTGATCCCGGCTACATCGAGTCGGTGTGGTGGGCGCTCAAGACCATCCACGACAACGGCCTGCTGTACGAGCGGCTCAAGGTAGTTCCCTACTGCCCGCGCGACCAGGTGACGCTGTCCAGCCACGAGCTCGGCCAGCCCGACGTCTACCGCGACGTCCTCGACCCGTCGATTTACGTGCGCTTAGCGGTCGTCGACCCGGAGTACCCCCTGCATACAGACGACGAGCTTCTGGTCTGGACCACCACCCCGTGGACGCTGGTGTCAAACGCCGCTGTGGCCATCGATCCGGAGCTCACCTACGTCAGGGCGACCGCGGCCGGCGATGACCACGTGTACGTGCTCGCCGAGGCCCGGGTCGAGGCGGTGCTCGGCGAAGCCGCACATATTCTCGACCGGTTTCCCGGCCGCGACATGGAGGGCGCCGCGTACGAGCCGCCGTTCCCGTTCATCCCGGCGAGCGAGTACGGCGCCAGGGGCCACACCGTGCTATCGGCCGACTTCGTCACCGCGACCGACGGCACCGGCCTGGTGCACACGGCGATCGCGTTCGGCGAGGACGACTTCCGCCTCGGCGAGCAGTACGGCCTGAACGTGATCAACCCCGTCAGGCTCGACGGAACCTACGACGAGCGGATCGGGCCGTACGCGGGACGCTTCGTCAAGGACGCCGATCCCGACCTGATCGAAGACCTGAAGGCTCGCGGTCGCCTCCTGAAGGACGAGAGGATCGAGCACTCCTACCCCCACTGCTGGCGCTGCGGCACGCCGCTGCTCTACTACGCCAAGCCGTCCTGGTACATCGCGACCAGCCAGGTCAAGGACCGCCTGCTCGCGGCCAATGAGACCGTCAACTGGGCACCCGAGCACGTCAAGCACGGGCGCTTCGGCAACTGGCTCGAGAACAACGTCGACTGGGCGCTCTCGCGCGAGCGCTACTGGGGCACGCCGCTTCCGGTGTGGCGCTGCGAAAACGGCCACACGCACGCGATCGGCTCGCTGAAGGAGCTGAACAAGCGCGCCGGCACCGAGATCACCGATCCTCACCGCCCGTTCGTCGACGATCCCACGTTCGCGTGCGCGGAGTGCGGCGAACCGATGCAGCGCGTGCCCGAGGTGATCGACGTGTGGTTCGACTCCGGGTCGATGCCGTTCGCCCAGTACCACGCCCCGCATGCCAACGAGGCTCACTTCCGCGAGCGTTTCCCGGCCGACTTCATCTGCGAGGCGCTCGACCAGACCCGCGGCTGGTTCTACTCGCTGCTGGCGGTCTCGACCCTGCTGTTCGACCAGTCCTCATACCGGAACGTGGTCTGCCTGGGCCTGATCCTGGACGACGAAGGCCGCAAGATGTCCAAGTCGCTCGGCAACACGGTCGTCCCCCAGGAGGTGATCGACCGCTTCGGAGCCGACGCGCTGCGCTGGTACTTCTTCACCTCCAAGCAGCCGTGGGACGGCTACCGCCTGTCGCTCGAGACGATCGGCGCGGCGGTTCGGCAGTTCCTTCTGCAGCTGTGGAACACCTACGGGTTCTACGTGCTCTACGCGAACGCCAACGCAATCGACCCGGAGAGCCTGCCCGGCGTCCCGAGCGACAACCAGCTGGACCGCTGGGTCCTGTCGCGCCTGCAGGCCACGATCGAAGTGGTCCGCGACCGCCTGGACAACTTCGACGCGACAGTCGCCGGCCGGGCGATCCAGTCGTTCATCGACGAGGTCTCGAACTGGTACGTGCGCCGGTCGCGCCGGCGCTTCTGGGACGGAGACCCAGCGGCGTTCGCGACGCTGCGCACCTGCCTGACCACCACCGCAAGGCTGCTCGCGCCGTTCTGTCCGTTTGTGGCCGACGAGATCTACGACAACCTCGATGGCGCCGAGCCGAGCGTCCACCTGTGCGATTTTCCGACCGCAGGCGGCCGCGACGTCGAGCTAGAGCATGCGATGGCGATCGCCCGCGAGACCGTTCGCCTCGGCCTGGCTGCCCGCGGGCAAGCCAAGCTCAAGGTGCGCCAGCCGCTGCGCGCCGCCGTGGTCGTGGCCACCGGCGAGGAGCGCGCGGCGATCGAGCGGATGTCCGACATCGTCCGCGAGGAGCTCAACGTCAAGGAGCTGCGGTTCGTCTCGGAGGCGGACGAGCTCGCCGAGGTCGAGCTAAAGCCGGACTACCGCCGGCTCGGGCCGCGCTTCGGTAAGCACATGCCGCTTGTGGCCGCCGCCGTGGCGGGCCTCGATGCCGCCCAGGCGGTCGCCGGCCTGCGCGAGGGTGGGAAGGTCGCGATCAGCGTCGACGGCAAGGACCACGAGCTCACCGCCGAGGACCTCCAGACCGCGATGAAGCCGCTCGAGGGCTACCAGGTCGAGCGCGAGGGCTCACACGCGGTCGCGCTCGAGCTCGAAATCGACGACGAGCTGCGGGTGGAGGGCTGGGCGCGCGAGATCGTCCGCGCCGTCCAGCTGGCGCGCCAGGAAGCCGGGCTCGAGGTCACGGACCGGATCGTGCTGAGCCTCGACGGCGACGAGGAGCTCATCGCCGCGGCGCGCGCACACGAGCGCTACATCGCCGGCGAGACGCTCGCTGTGGAGGTCGCCTACGAGCCGCTCGACGGCGAGGAATCGGAGCCCGTCACGATCGACGGGCGCAAGCTGTGGATCGGGGTGGCCCTAGCCTAGGCCGAGTTCGCCGCCAGGCGAACTCGCAAGCTGATTCGCGCCAGCGAATTAGCCAAACTCGCAAGCTGATTCGCGCCAGCGAATTAGCCAGCCAGAGCCGGCTCGAGCTCCTCGACCAGCTTCCGCTTGGGATACGCGCCGATCACGGTCTTGGCCGGCTGCCCATTGCGGAACAGGATCAGCGTCGGGATCGACATCACGTTGAACTGAATCGCGGTGTTCTGGTTCTCGTCGATGTTCAGCTTGACGACCTTCAGATCGCCCGCCCGCTCCTGCGCGATCTCCTCGACCACCGGCGCCACCATCCGGCACGGCCCGCACCACGGAGCCCAGAAGTCGACCAGCACTGGCTTGTCGGACTCGAGGACCTCGGCCTGGAAGTTGTTGTCGGTTACGTCGGCGACGTTGGCCATGGGGGCTCCTTGTGCGAGGGTTACTTCAGAAAGTATAGCGGGTGGGGTGGGCGTGACGCCGGTCCGGCGTCCCGTGGGTCGTGCTCAATGGCACTGCGCCCGAGGGACGCCGTACCCGCGCCCACGCCCCCCTTGTAAAGCCGAACGGCCGGTCCCCCCTCACGGGGTGGCGGACCGATACGTTACGTACCTGGATGGCCGACGTGACTAACAGCGAGATCGCCGCCGCGCTTGACGAGCTGGGCGACCTGTCCGAGCTCGACGGCGCCGCTATCTACCGTGTGGTGGCGTACCGCAACGCGGCCAAGGCCGTGCGCGAGTCGCCGGTCTCCGTGCTCGGCCTGGCCCGCCAGGGGCGTGCCACCGAGCTGCCGGGCGTCGGCGCGATCATCCAGGAGAAGGTCATCCAGCTGGCCGACGACGGTGCGATCCCCGCCACGGTCAAGCTGCGGGCGAAGTTCCCGCCCGGCGTGATCGAGATGACCCACCTGCCCGGGCTCGGGCCCAAGCGGGCGCGCCGGCTCTACGAGGAGCTCGGGATCGACTCGCTCGAGGGCCTGAAGGCCGCCGCCGAGGAGCAGCGGATCCGCGGGCTCAAGGGCTTCGGCCCGAAGGCCGAAGAGGCCATCCTCGCCAGCCTTCGATTATCCGGCGCCGGCGAAAAGCCCACCCGGGTGGTGCTCGACAAGGCACTCGCGATCGCTGACCCGCTGATCGCAGCACTGAGAGACCATCCCGCCTCGACTCACGTCGAGCTGGCCGGTTCGGCCCGACGCATGGCCGACACGGTCAAGGACATCGACGTGATCGCGACCGCCTCCGACCCGCTGGCGCTCGCGCAGGCTGCGGCGAACCTCGACCTCACAGAATCAGCGGGCACGCCCACCGAGGCGGGTGTCAAGCTGCGCACCCACACCGGCATCCGGGTCGACCTGCGGATCGTCGCGCCTGACCAGTTCGGGAACCTGCTCCAGCACCTCACGGGCTCAAAGGAGCACAACATGGCGCTCCGCGACGCCGCGGTCCGCAAGGGTCTGCACGTGTCCGAGTACGGGGTGCTCGACGACGCGACCGGCGAGACCCATCGCTGCGCCACCGAGCACGAGGTGTACGCGCTGCTCGGCCTCAGCTACATCGAGCCGGAGCTCCGGGAGAACCGGGGTGAGCTGGAAGCGGCGGCCAAGCGCAGCCTCCCGGACCTGATCGCCCAGCAGGACCTGAGAGGCGATCTGCATTGCCACACCACCGCTTCGGACGGGACGGCCTCGATCGAGGAGATGGCCCTCGCGGCACAAGCGGCGGGCTACGAGTACCTCGCGATCACAGACCATTCCGCGAGCTTCGGGTTCGGCGATGAGGTCTCGCCAAAGGCGCTGGCACAGCACATCGCCCGGATCAAAGGCACCGAAATCGACGGCCTCACCCTCCTCGCCGGCTCCGAGGTCAACATCCTGCCCGACGGCAGCCTCGACTACGACGACGAGCTTCTGGCCGAGCTCGATTGGGTGATCGCCTCGGTGCACTCCTCGCTGCGGATGCCAGCGGAGCAGATGACCGAGCGCATGGTCAAGGCGATCGAGCATCCCCTCGTCGACGCCCTCGGCCACCCGTCCGGCCGCAAGCTGCGCAAGCGCGAGCCCTACGCGTTCGACGTGCATCGCGTGATCGACGCGGCTGCCCGCAGCGGCACGATGCTCGAGATCAACTCGAACCCCGACCGCCGTGACCTGAACGACGTCCACGCCCGCGCGGCGGCCGGCGCCGGCGTGCCGATCGTGATCAACACCGATTCACACCGGACCACGGGATTCGCCGTCGCGCGCTACGGGATCGCCACCGCCCGCCGGGCCTGGCTCAACGCCGAGCAGGTGGTCAATACGCAGCCGTGGGCCAGTGTCGAGGCGCTCCGCCCCCGACACCGCACCGACCTAGCGTCTTCGCGACCCGCTCCCACCCGAGCGCGGCGCCGGGCGCGCGCCTGACTTCCCATAGGTCGGCGCGGGAGGCTTGCGGTAGGGACCCGCAGGCTTGCCGGCGCGAACGAACTGGCGCGCGTCGGTCTTCGGCCCGTCCAGCGGGAGCGGCTCGGTCGTCCCGTTGCGCTGGAGCCACACGAACCAGGCCAGCCCGGCCAGGCACACGAGCAGGGCAATCCAGAAGTTCAGGCGCATCCCCAGCACGTGGACCGAGTAATCGATGCGCAGGTTCTCCTCGAACATGCGAAAGCCCGAGTAACCGGCCACGTACAGCGCCAGCAACCCGGGCGGCTTGATCCGGCGGTGGTTTCCGAGCCAGATCAGGAAACCGGCGAGACCCAGGTTCCAGATGATCTCGTACAGGAACGTGGGCTGGAACGCCACGTGCGTCGCAAATCCCGGCGGCCGATGGTCGGGAGAAATCTTGAGTCCCCACGGCAGCGTCGTCGGCTTCCCGAACAGTTCCTGGTTGAAGTAGTTGCCGATCCGCCCAATCGCCTGCGCGACGAGCAGACCGGGCGCGGCGGCGTCCATGAACCGCAGCACATCGCCCCGGGTCAGCCGCTTGCGCACGATGTAAAGGCCGCCGAGGACCCCGCAGAGAATCCCGCCCCAGATCCCCAGGCCGCCCTTCCAGATCGCGAAAGGACCCCACCAGTGCGGGGGGATCTGGCTCGGCGTGGTGATCAGGAAGTAGATCCGACCACCGATCAGCCCGGCCGGGAAGCCCCAGGCGGCCGCCTCGTAGCAGATGTCGGGATCGCCCCCGACCCGCCGCCAGCGCCACCGGGTGACGAAGATCGCCGCCGCGACCGCGAGCACGTAGGCCAGCCCGTAGGCGTGCACGAACAGCGGCCCGATGTAGAAGCCGTTGTTCGACGGGCTGGGGATGTAGGCCGGGCTGATCATGCACGCGGACGGGCGCGGGAATGCCCCGACGCCCCGTTCAACTCGAACAGATTAGAGCGGAACCCCGGCGTGCGGACCAGGCGAATTGGCTTAAGAGGCGAGGTCTTGGCCACATAGAAGCGGGCGCCGTCCCGCTGCTCGATCGCCCGCACGGCTGAGGCCTGCCGGCGCCAGCCCAGCGACCAGATGATCGCGAAGCCGGTCGCCACCGCCGGCAGCTGGGGCACCACGAAGGCGAGCGCGCCGGCGCCGACGGTCGAGATGAGCAGCGGCCACAGCCGGTTGAGCATCGTGCGCGCCGGGTTTACCTCGGGCAGCGTGGTCTGCGTCCGGGCGCTGGCCAGCAGCGAGGCGATCGGCGGCGAGGTCTCGGCGCGGCGCCCCAGCCAGATCCCGATCAAGCCGGCCGCGACCCACCACCCGGCCGAGAACGGCACAAGCGAGTCGTTGCTGTCCCCGGCGGCGCCGGCCACGGTCAGCGCCGCGAGCACGGTGGCGGCGCCGGCGCTGGCCAGCACCGTCGTGCGCAGGAAGTCCGCGAACCGCACCGCTCCGCGTTTCCCTCAGTCGGCGACCAACGCCGCGAGCAACTCGGTCACGCCGGCGGTTCCGTCGACCACGACGTCGGCCTCGGCGGTGATCTCCGACGGGCCCTCGTCCGAGCGCACTCCGACCCGGATGGCCTTGGAGATCTTTCCCTCGTCGGCCATCTGCACGAGCGCGTGAAACGCGTCGAGATCGGTCCGGTCATCGCCCACGTACAGCGCCACGTCGACATCGGTGTCGGCCAGGAACGAGGCGATCCCGGCTCCCTTGTCGATCCTCACCGGCGGCCGGACCTCGAGCACCTTGCGTCCCCAATGGGTGCGCAGACCGGCGGTCTCGGCACGCGCCGCGATCGTGTCGATGGCCGCGCGCGCCGCCTCCTCGTCCGGCGCGCCACGCCAGTGGAAGGCGACAATCGGGCCCTTGTCCTCGAGGCGCACCCGGAGCCGGCGCAGCTCGGCGGTTTCGGCCTCGCGAGCGAAGGCATGGATCCGCTCGGCCCAATCCTCGACTTCCCGATCGACCACCGGCTCGGTCCAGCCGGCTCGGAGGACCTCGGCGCCGTGCGAGCCCAGGTAGGAGATCGCGCCGATCGCGACCATGGCTCGCGCCTCGGAGGCGCGGCGACCGCTGACGCACGCCACGACCCCGTAGCGTCGCGCGATCTGGATCAACAGCTGGCGCGTGTGCTCCGGCACTCGTGCGTCGGCTGCGTGCTCGACGATCGGAGCCAGTGTGCCGTCGATGTCGAACAGGATCGCGGCGCGCGCCGGATCGGCGCGCACCGGGCCGAGCGCGTCGGACAGGAGCGCGGACGTCACCGCTCTAGTATGCCCGGTCGCAGGTGTTCGCCGTGTCCAACGATCCCGTTCTGCTGCTCCACGGCCAACCCGGTGCGGCGGCGGATTGGGAGCCGTTGCGCGCGATCCTCGGCGACGCCGTGCGAACGATCGCGATCAACCGCCCGGGGTGGGACCACCGAACGCCGGTCACCGATCTGGCCGGCAACGCCGCCGCCGCGTGCGCGGCTCTCGACCGGGCAGAATTCACACGCGCGACGGTGGTCGGGCACAGCCTGGGCGCTGCGGTGGCGGCCTGGCTCGCGTGCACGCGACCGGAGCGTGTGGGCCGGCTCGTCCTTGTCTCCCCGGCCGCCAACACGGATTGCCTCGGCGCCGTCGACTACCTGCTCGCCGCGCCGGTGGTCGGCTGGCTGGCCAGTGTCGGGGCGATGGCCGGCGGGGGACTGGTCCTGGGCGCCCGGCCGCTGCGCCGCTGGGTGGCCGAGGCCACCGCGCTGGATGACCGCTACCTGCGCGCCGCGGGCCGCATGCTGCTGGCGCCGGCGGCGTGGCGCTCGTTCGTGCGCGAGCAGCGTTTCCTGGTCCGCGACTTGCCGGGCCTCGAGCAGCGGCTCGGAGACATCGATGCGCCGACCACGATCGTGGCGGGCACCGGCGATCACGTGGTGCCGATCGCCGCGTCCCGGCGCCTGGCGGGACACATTCCCGGGGCCGCGCTGGTCATGGTCGAGCACGCCGGCCACCTCCTCCACGTCCAGCAGGCGAATCGGCTGGCCGAGATCATCCTGGCGCCGCCTTGACCCATGTACCGCTGGGTCGACCACACCGCGGAGGTCGAGCTCGAGATCGAAGCCGCGAGCGAGCGCGAGGTTCTCGAGGAGGCGGTGCGCGCGCTGGCCGAGCTGCTCGGGATCGAGGGTTCGGGCGATGCGGTGCGCACGGTGTCGGTCGGGGCCGGAGACCGGCCGGCTCTCCTCGCGACCTGGATCGAGGAGCTCGTTTTCCTGGCCGAGTCGGAGGGCTTCGTGGCCACGCGACTCGACGACCTCGACCTGCAAGCCGGCAGGCTCAATGCCACCGTGTCAGGCGTACTCGACGCGCCGCCTCCGCTGGTCAAAGCGGTCACATATCACCGGCTCGAGTTCGCCCCCAGGGGCGATGGGTACGTCGCTCGCGTGATCCTCGATGTCTGAGGCGCAGCGGATCGGCGACGAGCTGTGGGAGCTTCCGGTCGGCACCGTGCCGGGCATGCGCGTCCCGGCCCGCGTGTTCGCCGACGCCGAGCTGCTCGCTGCGATCGAGCAGGACCGCTCGCTCGAACAGCTGGCGAACGTGGCCACGCTGCCCGGCATTCGACGCCGCCCTGGCCATGCCCGACATCCACCAGGGGTACGGGTTTCCGGTTGGGGGCGTGGCGGCGACCGACGCATCAGAGGGCGTGATCTCGCCCGGCGGGGTCGGCTACGACATTAACTGCGGGGTGCGCCTGCTCGCGCTGCCGCTCGAGTACGACGAGCTGCTCGGCGACCGCCGCGAGCGCCTGGTGCACGAGCTGTCGCGCAACGTGCCGGTCGGCACGGGCGGTCGCGGGGCGCGCGAGGGCCTCCGGGGCGGCAACCTCGAGCGGGTGCTCTCGCTCGGACCGCGCGCTCTGCTCGAGGATCTCGGCATCGGCTCCGAAGACGAGCTCTCGTTCACCGAGTCGGGCGGCTGTCTAGACGGCGCGGACCCGGCGGCGGTGTCCTCCCGCGCACGCGAGCGCGGTGCCGGCCAGATCGGCACGCTCGGCTCGGGCAACCATTTTCTCGAGCTCCAACGCGTCGAGGCGATCTACGAGCCGCAGGCCGCCGAAGACTTCGGACTGCGCCTGGGGCAGCTGACCGTGCTGAGCCACTCCGGCTCGCGCGGCCTCGGCCACCAGGTCTGCACGGACTTCGTCAAGCGCATGGACGCGCGGCTCTCGCATTACGGAATCGAGCTGCCGGACCGCCAGCTCTCGTGTGCCCCGATCGGGTCGCCCGATGGGCAGGCTTACCTGCGCGCCATGGCCGCAGCGGCGAACTTCGCCTGGGCCAATCGCGCCGCGCTGGCTCACCGTGTGCGCGAGTCGGTCGCTTCGGTGCTGGGAAAGGAGGCCGCGCAAGGCACCAGCACCGTCTACGACGTCGCGCACAACGTGGCCAAGCTCGAGGAGCACGGCGGCCGGACCGTGTGCGTACACCGCAAGGGCGCCACGCGGGCCTTCCCACCCGGCCATCCCGAGATTCCGCCCGAGTACGCTGGGTCGGGTCAGCCGGTGTTCATTCCCGGCAGCATGGGCACGGCCTCCTATGTGCTCGCCGGACGAGCCGCCGCGATGGACCGCTCGTTCGGCACGACCTGCCACGGGGCCGGGCGGCAGATGTCCCGGACGGCGGTACGCAAGCTGATCGACGGCGGGGAGCTGCGCCGGCGACTCGAGGCGTCCGGAATCGTGGTGCGGGCGCTGTCGGCGCGTGGCCTGGCCGAGGAGGCGCCCGAGGCGTACAAGGACGTCGACCGGGTGGTCGAGATCGTCGAGCGGGCCGGATTGGCCGCCCGCGTGGCGCGGCTCAGACCGGTGGGCGTGGTCAAGGGGTAGCGACCCCCGACGGTGGGTAGGGGTCTCCCATGGCCACGACCGCGGAAGTTCCCCAACCGACCGTTCCGGCCACTCCGGCCGTCCCCAGCGCGCCGGTCACTCCGGCCGTCCCCGACCCGGGCACTCCGGCCGCTCCCGAGGAGCCCTCGAGGATCCCCGGACCCGACGAGCCGGCCAACCCGATAGCCCCGGACCCCGGACCCGACGAGGCCCCCGAGCCCGAGCGCGCCCCCGGGCCCGGTCCGGAGCCGGCGCCCCAGCCGGGACCGGAGCCCGAGCCCGGCGAGCGCTAGGCCCTAGTCTTCCCGCCGTGGACACCTTCCTGGCGGTGGCGAGCAAGCGCGAGGTCCGCGATTACGCCGGGCGGCCGATCCCGGCCGACGCCGTCCAGCGGATCCTCGAGGCAGGCCGGATCGCCGGGAGCTCGCGCAACGGACAGCCCTGGCGGTTCATCGTCGTCGAGAGCCCGTCGCTACGCGAGCGACTCGCCGAGTCGGTCTACGCCTCGGGGAACGTGCGCGGCGCCGCGCTCGTGGTGGTGATCGCCCTGCGTGGCCGCGGCCCCACCGCGTTCGACGCGGGACGAGCGGCCCAGAACATGATGCTGGCCGCCTGGAACGAACACATCGGATCCTGCCCGAACGGGATGCCCGACCCCGACGCGGTGGGCGCCTTACTCGACCTCGAGGAGGGCGAGCGTCCCACGATCGTCCTGACCTTCGGCTATCCGGCGCGCACCCGCGACCCATTGCGCCACGAGGCGGTCGAGTGGATCGAGCGAGCCGACCGCAAGCCGTTCGACGAGGTCGTCCAGCGACTGTAGGGTCGCTGGATGCCGGGCCTGCGGTACGTCCTGACCTCGGACGCTGAGGAGTTCGCCGAGCGCACCGAGCGGCTGCTGTCGGCCAGCCTCGAGTGCAACGTGCTGGCGACCGTGCTCATGACCGTGCTCGAGGGCTCGCGCCGCGATCCTCCGCCGATCTTCGCCATCGGGATCACCGCAGAGGACGAGGTGGCGTTCGCCGCCATGCGCACGCCGCCCTGGCCCCTGCTGGCCAGTCCGCTCGAGCCCGCCGACGCCGAGTCGCTGACCGACCGCTGGCTCGAGGTCGATCCCGACGTTGCCGGCCTGAGCAGCGTGCCGGAGACCGCGCGAGCCATCGCGGCGGCCTGGGAGAGACGTACCGGTGGCACATCGCGGCGCACGTTCAGCGAGGCGATGCACGTCCTCTCGGAGGTGCACGACCCGCCGCGGCCCGCTCCCGGCATGCTGCGCCTGCCCCGGCCCGGCGAGCGCGACCTGCTCGTCGAATGGACGCGTGAGTTCGTGACCGAGGCCCGCTTGGTCGGAGCGGCCCAGGCGGGGCAGATGGTCGACGCCCGCCTGCGCCAGGAGGGACTGCTGGTGTGGGACGACGGCCAGCCGGTGTCCCTGGTTGGCGTGAATCCCGCCGTGGCCGGCGTGGTGCGGATCGGGCCGGTGTACACGCCGCGGCCGCTTCGGCGCCGGGGCTACGCCGGAAGTGCGGTGGCGGCGGTCAGCCGGCGCGCGCTGGACGGCGGTGCGGACCGCTGCATGCTGTTCACGGACCTGGCCAATCCGACCTCGAACAAGATCTATGCCGAGGTCGGATACCGGCGGTGCGGCGAGTGGGAGGAGATCGCGCTCGAGCGCGCGTGAGCGAGGGCTAGTTTTCCGCCGCAGAGGTTCGCTGGATCGTGCTCACGGCGTCGTCGACCGTCTCGGCGATCTTGCCCGGCCGCTCCGCCCCGGACAGCCGCAGCGCATCGTAGACGGGCGACTCGGGCGGTATGACGAGGATCAGCGACTGCCCACGGGCCTGGAGGCTGGCCCGCATGCCGAAGACGACGTAGATGCCCGCGCTGTCCAGGTATTCGACGGCGGATAGGTCGAGGACCACGCCCGACGCCTCATTCGGGGTGGCCCCGATCACCGTGGCGCCCATTTCCTCCGCGTTCGACATGTCGATCTCCCCGCTGAGACGGGCGATCAGCGCGTGCCGCGCGAGCGTGATCTGTACGTCGGCCAAGCTCATCTGTGCCGGAGGCGCCTCCGCATCACCACCTGCGTCCCGGTGTCCGTGCGGTCGATCTGCACATCATCCATCGCCGCGACCATAATCGACAGGCCGCGACCCCGGTTCGAGCCCCGGGGGGGACGCCACCGCCCCTTGTCGCGGATGGCGACGGTCACCTCTCCGTTGTCCCCGGTCGCGTCGAGCTCGAAGGCGGCCTCAGCGGGTGAGTAGGCGTGCTCGATCGCGTTGGCGCACGCCTCGCTCACCGCGATCGTCACCTCGGCCACATCCCCCTCGTCCGCCCCCCGGCTGATCAGCCACCGGCGCAGAACCCGCCGGACGTGGGCCAGCGTCTTGGGCTGAGCGGCAAGACGCAGGTGGAGCTCGGCTGGGACCAGGCTGTTCTGGAGGGCCACGATCGCCGCATCGTCGCGCAGGCCCGCGTCGGGCACGAGTTCGGCCATCGCGAGCACGCAAGCCGCCTCCGGCGTCCGGGCGCCGGCCACCGCGCTGGCCAGCACTTCGATGCCCTGGTTGAGCGGGATCGCGCGCCGCTCCACCAGGCCGTCGGTGTACAGGAACAGCATCTCGCTGCTCGCCAGGTCGAGTTCGTGCTCGGGACACCGTCCGTAGGGGAACGCGCCGAGCGGTGGCGCCGGGGTGAGCTCAACCGCGCGCGCGTCCTCGCCGGAGATCACGATCGGAGGGAGATGGCCCGCGCTCGCATAGCAGACCCGGGCGGTGTAGGTGTCGAACACCGCATAAGCCGCGGTGGCCATCGCGGGCTCGCTGAGCGACTGCACAAAGCGATCGACGAGCTCGAGCGTACGCCCGGGGCCGTGGCCTTCGATCGCGTAGGCGTGAAGGGCCGTGCGCAGGCGGCCCATCAGGGCGGCGGCTGCGATCCCGTGGCCGACCACGTCGCCGATCACCACGCCGACCTTGCCCCGGGGAAGTTCGATCACGTCGTACCAGTCGCCACCGACCTCCTCGCGGGCGGGCAGGTAGCGAGCCGCCACGTCCACGCCGACGACCTCGACCAGCCGCTTGGGGAGCAGGCTTCGCTGGAGCGCGGCCGAGACCCGGTGCTCGTGCTCGAGCGCAGCGAACAGGCTGGCGCGTTCGATCGCCGGCGCCGCCCGGGCGGCCGCCAGCTGCAGCACGGCGAGGTCGGCCTGTCCGAACGTCCGCGGGGTCAGTGAGCCGACGTGCATCACGCCGATCAGATTGCCCTCGACGATCAGTGGGACGCCGAGCAGCGAGCAAATCCCCTTCTCGCGGAGGATCGGGTTGAGGATGTCGGCGTGGTCGACGTCGGCGATGAAGATCGCCACGCGTTCACCCGCGATCCGGCCCGCGAAGCCTTGTCCGAGCGGGAGCCGGACACCCCGCTCGACCTCCTCCTCGATCCCCTTGGCCGCTCGCGCCACCAGCTGGTTGGCCTCCGGATCGTAGAGCAGGATGGCCACCGTGTCGACCTCCAGCGCCTCCTGGACCCGGTTCAGCAGCTCGTCGAGCAGCTTCTCCAGCGGTAGCTCGGAGAGCGCGGGATCGCTGAACCGGTAGGAGCTCCGGACCTGGTCGGTGGGCTCGAGGATCCCGTCGGCCGGCGCGAGCGCGATCTGTCCGACGCCCAGCCGGACTCCCGAGATCTCTTCCGGAGACGACCCAGTCACGGCCAAAAGTGTGACCGACGGAGCGGTCCGAGGCGCTGCGTGGACGGTCAATGCGCTGTCTAAAAGTCGATCGCCGCCCCCGAGGGGAGCACGAGAACCGAGCCGCGCGCGGTGTTCAGCAAGGTCCGAGTCGATCCGCTCAGCGTGATCCGCCGCGACGAGGCACCGGGCTGTGAGCCCACGACGATCAGGTCGACCGGAGGGCCGAGATCGACGATCTCGGCTCCCAGCTTGCCCGCCAGCGCCTCCGCGGTGTCGCGCGCGGTGGTATCTGCACCGGGCCCCGCCACGGCGATCGTCTCGATGCCGGAATCGGACTGGGTGCGCAGTCCGGCCGCTGCCACCGCGATCGCCACCGAACCGCCCTCGAGCAGCCGTTGGGCGGTGGTGCCCGGCTCGGCCCGGCCCGGCGGAGTGCGGTAGTCCGAGCCGAACACGATCACCGATGCGTGCTCGGCGTCGGCCAGCTGCTCGAGCCCTTCTCCGGTCGAACCGCTAAACACCACGTGCCGCGGGATGTCCGGGTCTTCCAGCCACGCCGCCCCCTGCTCGAGGCGGCGCTCCGCGTCGTGCTGGGCCAGCTCCTCGCGACGCGGGTCGAACTCGCGGGAATGGCGGATGTAGGCGAGGGCGAGGCTGGCCCCGGTGCGGGCCAGCAACTTGCCCAGCGCCAGCGCGTCGTCGTCGTTGGGCGTCCCGTCGTAGGAGACGATCAGATTCGAGCTCACGGGACCGACATCGTGCGCGAGCGTGAGGCGCACCGCATTGGCCATTGGGACAAGGATCCACCGGCGGGCATGTCCAAACGGTGCTCATCGCAGAGGGGCGGCGCGCTCCGGGGTCCCTCCCGGGGCGCGCTGGGGGCAGTTGCTACCGGCGGAAGCGGCCGAGCAGACCACCGGAGCGGCGACGCGTCGTCGTCGCGGCGGGACCGGCCGTCGTCGCGGAACTGCTCGTCGACGAGGTGGGGACGGCCGTCGTGGGGGCGTCCGCCGGCCGCGCGTCCGCCGGCCGCGCGTCCGCAGCCCGCATGTCCGCAGCGCGCGCGTCCGCAGCGCGGGTGTCCGTCGCGCTGGTACCGGCCACGGGTTC
>DATIEI010000129.1:0-3431 GCA_035455845.1 Solirubrobacteraceae bacterium | reverse complement strand
GGACGCCCAGGCGAGGAGCGCCCGGCATCTGCGATGGCTGCGCGCGATCGCGTTCGAGGACGCTTGCTCGCAGGCGAGCTTTGCCGACTACTGCGCGTCGGTCGAGTTGCTCGTCGGCCGGCGCGGCACGCTGCTCGGCGTGCTCGAGCAGCAGATCCCGGAGAGCTCGCACGCACCGGTGATCGCCCGGCTGCGCTGCTTTCGCGGGATCGACACGCTGTCGGCCGCCGGGCTGTGCGCCGAGATCGGAAGCTTTCACCGCTTCCCCAGGCCAGCGCTCGTCTCGGGCTTTCTCGGGATCGCCCCGTCCGAGCACACCTCCGACCTCAAGCGCCGCCAAGGCGCGATCACCAAGGCCGGCCCCGGACACGCCCGCCGACTACTGGTCGAAGCCGCCCACCACTACACCCGCCAGCCCGCGATCGGGCCGACACTCGCGCGCCGCCAAGACGGTCAGGACCCTCGCGTGATCGAGATCGCCTAGCGCGCGCAACGGCGGCTGCACGAGCGCTGGCAGCACCTTCGCAGCGAGCGCAAAAAGCCCGCCGGCGTGGTCGCGATCGCCGTCGCGCGCGAACTCGCCGGATTCCTCTGGGAGGCCGCCACACTCGATGCCTGACAGCAGCACCCCCACGATCGCGCCCGGGACGCTGCCGAGGCGCGCACGAGCACCCAGGAAGGCCCACGACCGTCGCGCGAGGCTCGCGACCGTACTATGGGCATCCGGCCATGGCCGGCCGCGCCCGCCGTTAGATGGCGAGCCGCGACGAATACCGGGTCTTGAGGTAACCAAGCCCTCGAATATCAGTCTGACCCAGCAGTCGACCAGACTGGACCTTCCGCCCGTGCCGCCCCGCCAGCGCCCCCGCGACCCAACCGTGAAGATCAGACCCCCAACCCAGACATGGGCCGACTTCTCCCCATATCAGTACGGCCGGAGGGCACCTAAAGCCACACCCGGCGTGGGCGCAGGGTCGAGCGTGGGGTTGGGCCGTCGGGTACCCAGGTGGCGGCCGGTGCGCGTCTGGCACCCTTGAGGAACCTTCGCGAACCGCGACCCATACACCACGTTCACGCCGACCGAGCACGTCTGCCCGCCCAGGGGTGCCAGACGTGCATGACCGCCCCCTATCGCGCCTGGCGCATCAGCGCGCCGAGGTCGGGCATCTTGCCCTGGGCGACCTGGCGCATGACCTTGCGCATCTGCTCGAACTGCTTGATCAGCTGCTTGACCGCGTGCACGTTCGTGCCCGAGCCCTGGGCGATGCGCAGCCGCCGGGAGCCCTTGATCAGTTCGGGGTGGCGGCGCTCCTGGGGCGTCATCGACAGGATGATCGCCTGGATGCGGTCGAACTCCTTCTCGTCGACCTTGACCCCGCGCAGCTCCTTGCCCATGCCGGGGATCATCCCGAGCAGCGACTGCAAAGGCCCCAGCCTCCGGATCTGTCGCATCTGGTCGAGGAAGTCGTCGAGCCCGAACTCCTGCTTGCGCAGCTTGCGCTCGAGCTCGGCTGCCTGCTGCTCGTCGTAGGTCGACTCGGCCTTCTCGATCAGGGTCATCACGTCGCCCATCCCGAGAATCCGCTGGGACATGCGGTCGGGGTGGAAGCGCTCGAACTGGTCAAGCTTCTCGCCGGTGGAGGCGAACAGGATGGGCTTGCCGGTGATCGCCTTGACCGACAGCGCCGCGCCGCCGCGGGCGTCCCCGTCGAGCTTGGTCATGACCACGCCGTCGAACTGGACTACCTCGGCGAACTGCTCGGCGACGTGAACGGCGTCCTGCCCGGTCATCGCGTCGACCACGAGCAGCACGTCGTGCGGCTTGACCGCCTTCTTGATGTTGGCCAGCTCGGCCATCAGCTCCTGATCGACGTGCAGGCGGCCGCTGGTGTCGACGATCAGCACGTCCTTGCCCTCGGACTGAGCGCGGTCCCGGGCCCAGGCGGCGATCTTGACCGGATCGCGGTCGGTGCCCTGCTCATAGACCTCGGCGCCGGCCTGGCGGCCGACCTTGATCAGCTGATCGACCGCGGCCGGGCGGTACACGTCACAGGCTGCAACCGCCACCGAGGAGCCATGCTGCTCACGCAGATAGCGCGCGAGCTTGGCGGTCGCGGTGGTCTTGCCCGATCCCTGGAGCCCGGCCATCACCACGACGGTGGGCGGCCGGGAAGAGAACGAGAGCTCGCGCGCGGCCCCGCCCATCAACTCGGTCAGCTGGTCGGAGACGATCTTGACGACCTGCTGGCCCGGGTTGAGCTTGCCGATGATGTCCGCACCGAGTGCCTGCTCCTTGACCGCGCTCGTGAAGCTCTTGACCACCTTGAAGTTCACGTCGGCCTCGAGCAGGGCGAGCCGGATCTCGCGCATCGCCGCGTTGATGTCGTCCTCGGTCAGCGTGCCGCGACCGCGGACATCGGCCAGCGTGGCCTGGAGCTTCTCGGCGAGCGAGTCGAACATCGGCCCTCAGCGTACTGCGTACAGGGCTACTGCTGGACGAGCGCGCGGGCGAATTCGTCGGCGTCGAACGGCCGGAGATCCTCGAGCTGCTCTCCGATCCCGATCAGCTTGACCGGGATTCCGAGCTCGTGGGCGATGGCCAGCGCGATGCCGCCCTTGGCGGTGCCGTCAAGCTTGGTCAGCACGAGGCCGTCGACCTCGACCGCCTCGGAGAACAGCCGGGCCTGCCGCAGGCCGTTCTGCCCGGTGGTGGCGTCGACGGTCAGCAGCGTCTCGTGCGGCGCCTCAGGGATCTGCTTGGCGATGACCCGCCGGACCTTCGACAGCTCCGCCATCAGGTTGTCCTGAGTGTGCAGGCGGCCGGCGGTGTCGATGATCGCGACGTCTGCGCCGTCTCGCTGGGCAGCGGCGATCGTGTCAAACGCCACCGCACCCGGGTCGGCGTCGGGCGCTCCCTTGACGAACGCCACGCCCGCGCGCTGCGCCCATATCTCGAGCTGCTCGACCCCCGCGGCGCGAAACGTGTCGCCGGCGCCGAGCACCACGGACCGGCCGAGCTCTTTGCTGAGGTGCCATGCGAGCTTCCCGACCGTGGTCGTCTTGCCGGTGCCGTTGACGCCGGCGACGAGGATCACGGTGGGGCTGTGCCGGAGGTCGATGCGGTCATTGCCGGTGCGAGCGATGTCGGCGAGCAGCTCGGTGAGGCGAGCGCTCAGCGCCTCTCCCCCGGTTATCCCACCCTCGGTCGCCTCGCGCTCGAGTTGCTCGACCACCTGCGCGGTCGTGCGCGCGCCCACGTCGGCGTAGATCAGCGCCTCCTCGAGCCGCTCCCACGTCTCGTCTGACAGGTCCTCGAACAGCGTGGCCTGAATCTCTGAGGTGAGCGCCTGGCGGGTCTTGCGCAGGTTCTCGCGCAGCCGGCGGAACATGCCCCGCCGGCGCTCCTGGGTCTCCGGCGCCGCCTCCGACTC
>DATIEI010000128.1:0-6320 GCA_035455845.1 Solirubrobacteraceae bacterium | reverse complement strand
CGCGGTCAAGAAGTCGACCCGGTAGCCCGCGCAGCGGGCTACCGCTCACTCCGCGACGTAGTGCCGGGCCCCGCCCGGGTCCACCCACACGCGCAGCACGGCCCGCGTGCGGGGATCGCGGAAGCGCTCGCTGGTCGGCTGCCAGTCGGGCTGGGGCTTCTCGGCCTCGCCGTGCCCGCGTCCCCAGCGCGGCCGGCGCGCCTCGGGCGCCGGCTCCGCCAGCGGCGGCAGGCCGGCCATCGCCTCGGCCGCGGCCTCGCGGGTCTGGGCCTCGGCGACGATCCCGACTCGCCGCTCGAGCTCTGCCAGGTCCATCCGGCCTTCGGCGTGATGGCGCTTCAGCGCCTCGTAGAACAGCTCGCGATCGGCGTCGCCGAGCAGCACGGCCGGCTAGTCGATCGGAGCTACCTTGACCGCGGTGCCGTAGGCCACGATCTCGGTGAACTGATTGCCGATCTCCGAGGAGTCGAAGCGCACCGCCAGGATCGCGTCGGCTCCGAGCAGCCGGGCGTTGTCGACCATGCGGTCGATCGCGTGGCGGCGCGAGTCCTCGAGCAGCTGCGTGTACTGCGAGATCTCACCGCGGCGCAGCGCCTTGAATGAGGCGGCCACGCCTCCGACCACGCCCATGCTGCGCACCACCAGGCCGTAGCACACGCCGAGGTTCTCGCTGACGCGCAGGCCCGGAAGCTCGAACGCGGTGGTCATCGGCAGCTCAGCGATCTGGCTCATCCGAGCGCAACTTACCACCGCCCGTCGCCCGCTACCGTTGGCCGCTGCGATGCGCGTGCGGCACCTTTCCCCCCTCCTGGCGTTGATCGTCGGGTGCGCGCTGGCCGCGTGTGGTGCAAGCAGCAGCAGCTCGAGCTCGCAGAGCCCCGCGGCAAGCGCGAGCACCACCACCACGGCGAAGAGCACGAGCACGACGTCCACCGCCCAGGCGGCGACGGGCCAGAAGCTCGGCCCCGAGGCGATCCCGCTCGAGGCCGGGCACGAGCTCGCCCCGGCCTCGACCACCACCCAGGGTGATGGCGCCACCGTGGACGGGATCCAGTGCGCCCCGGTCGAGCAGCTCGCGTACCACATCCACTCTCACCTGCAGGTGTACGTGAACGGCCAGCCGCGCTCGCTGCCGGGGGCCATCGGCATGCTCGGGCCGGTCGCCCAGCAAACCGCCTATGGCCCGTTCTACGGCGCCCAGCAGTGCATCTACTGGCTGCACACGCACGCCTCGGACGGCGTGATCCACATCGAGTCCCCCACCAAGCGGATCTACACGCTGGGCAACTTTTTCGACGAGTGGCACCAGCCCCTGAGCCGCACGCAGGTCGCCGGCGCCAAGGGCAAGGTGAGCGCGTTCCTGAACGGCAAGCCCTGGAGGCAGGATCCCCGCGCGCTCCCGCTCCTGCCGCACTCCTCGGTCCAGCTGGATGTCGGCTCGCCGACCGTCCCGGCCAAGATCGTCTCGTTCGCGGGGACGAACCTCTAGACAGCGCGCCGGCGTCGACGGGTCAGCTCGAGCCCGATCGCCAGCACCACGAGCAGGACGAGGCCGATCGCAGTCGCGGTTCCCACGTCGCCGAGTACATCGATCACCGGCGGCCCGGCGTAATACGCCGCCAAGCCGATGCCGACCGACCACACGGCTGCGCTCACGGTGTTGGTGATCAGGTAGACCCCGGTCCCGGCCCGGTGGATGCCGGCCACCCACGAGGGTGCGAGCAGGATCGCGATCACCGTGAGGCGCTGGAACACCTCCTCCCCGCGCTCGACCGCCCTCAGGCGCAGCCGGCGCAGCGGCCCGGGCGCGATCATCACGCTGCGGCCCAGGATCCGGCCGACCAACCAGCCAACGACGCCCCCCGCGACGGCGCCCACGAAGGCCCAGATCAGGACCGGCGTGAGATCGAGCTTGTGCTGGGCGGCCACGATCGCCGCGGCGATCAGCAGCGGCTCGCCGGGTCCGGGCACCCCGGCCCAGCTGGCGAACGCTCCCAGTGCGAGCGCCGCGTAGTCGATGTTGGCGGCGGGAACGTGGTGGAGTAGCGCCAGCAGGATCAAGTCCGTTCGATCGTGGCATACGCCGCCGCCTACACTCCTGCGGCGTGCTGATCATGCCCTCCGAGCGAGCCCCTGCGTACCGCCTGTCCAGGCGCGAGAAATGGATGGTGGGCGGCGTGCTCGGCGTGGTCGCCGCGCTCGCGGTGGTGCTGGTGATCTCGTTCACGAGCTCCGGTCCGAGCTCGGGGCACGGCTGCATCTACGCCAACATCCCGGGGGTGGTCGGCGCCGAGCAGGTGCACGAGTGCGGCGCCAACGCGCGCCACACGTGCGGGTCGCTCAACGCGCCGGGCGCCTACACGCATCAGGCCGCGCAGACGCTCGCGGTGCAGTGCCGCAAGGCCGGGCTGCCGGTCGGCGCGCAGTCGTAGGGCCGTCGCGCCGAAGGGGCAAATTCCGGGGCCCGGTTCCTGACCGGACGGGGCTGCCCGGCCCCATGGACGCCGCCGCAGGCGGCCCCAAATCGGCCGTAAATCCGGTGCTTGCGGGGTCCGCTTATCCAAGTGTCCAGACCCCCTATCCATTTGCTGGACGTGGGGACATGGTCGCTGGATCGGCCTCGGACGACACTGCCCGGCAAGTTGGCGTCGCCAGGGCCTCGGCGACGTACCCGAGCACAAGGAGATTCACTTGCCAGTCGAAGCACCGAGTTGGCTCAACGCAGGAGACACTTCCTGGCAGATGACCGCCGCGACGCTCGTCGGCCTGATGAGCGTTCCCGGCCTGGCCGTGCTCTACGGCGGCGTCATGCAGAAGCGCTGGTCGATCAACAGCATGATGCTGACCTTCGCCTCGTTCGCGACGGTTCTCATCGTGTGGGTGCTGTGGGGGTTCAAGATGGGCTTCGGCTCGCCGTTCCACGGCATCTCGCACGGCGGCTTCTTCGGGAACTTCGTCGGGAAGCCCGGGCCGGTGCTGTCGCACACGGAGCTTCAGCACCAGGCCAACATCCCGTTGATCGGGAGCATGGCGTTCCCGAACTCTGCGCTCGTCTACTTCCAGTTGGTGTTCGCCGCGATCACCCCGTGCCTCGCGCTCGGGTCGGTGCTGGGGCGCGTGAACTTCAAGGCGTGGATCCCGTTCGTCCTGCTCTGGATCACGTGCGTCTACTGCGTCGACGCATTCCTGATCTGGGGCGGCGGGTTCTTCGCCCAGCATGGCGCGGTCGACTACTCGGGCGGGTATGTCATCCACCTGTCGGCCGGCGTGGCCGGGTTCGTGACCGCGGCGGTGATCGGGCCGCGCCTGCAGCGTGACCGCGAGATCGACGCGCCGAACAACGTCGCGATGGTCGCGGTCGGGGCGGGCCTGCTGTGGATGGGGTGGAATGGCTTCAACGGCGGCGACCCTTATGCGGCCAACATGTCGGCCTCGGCGGCCGTGCTCAACACCAACCTGTGTGTGGCGGTGGCGTTCATGGTCTGGGTCGGGTGGGACTACCTGACCGGCCGCAAGCCGTCGCTGCTGGGCGGCGTCAACGGGTGCATCACCGGCCTGGTGGCGATCACCCCGGCGGCCGGCTACGTCAACGGCTGGGGAGCGATCGCGATCGGGCTGATCGCCTCGACGATCGTGTACTTCGCCCTGAACTACCTGAGCCGACTGCGGCCCTTCCGCAATGTCGACGACACGCTCGGGGTGGTCTACACGCACGGGTTCGCAGGGGTGGCCGGCGGCCTTTTGGTCGGGATCTTCGCCGACCCGAACATGGCGCTGTTCTACAAGACCGGCCCGCACGGGCACCTGATCGCGGGAGGCGCGGTGGCCGGGCTCGTCCACGGCAACATCAACCTGCTCAAGTGGCAGTTCCTCGCCGCGCTGTGGGTGATCTGCTGGACGGCCGGCGTGACGTTCGTGCTGCTCAAGCTGGTCGGGCTGTTCGTGCCGCTGCGGATGTCCGAGAAGAACATGGAGATCGGCGACGTCGCCGAGCACGGCCACGAGGTGTACCCGTCCGACGTCCCGTCGCTCGGGTATCCGGGCGGGATCCCCGGCCTCGCCGGCGGCGATCCGGGTCGGGTTCCGGCGCCCTCCAGGGCTTGACGACCGGAGGACACCCACGGCGAGCATGTTGCCCCCCACGTCGCTGGCCATCGTCTCGGACGCGATGGCCGGCGACGGCTTGGAGCGGGTCGCCCGTTCGGCCTCGGAGGCACTCGGGCGGCCGGTGGCGGTGATCTGCCCGTCGTCGGGTGCGATGGTCGTCTGGCCCGTCGAGGCGGTCCCGGCGGATCGGCACGACGAGTTGGCGGCAGCCGCGGAGGCCATCGTCCGGCTGATAGCTGTTGATGAGCCGCGGCACGTCGTTGCGGCGCTTTTGGATGGGCCGCCAGCGGACGTCGACGCGCTCGTCGAGGCGGGTCGCCGGCACGGCCTCGACCTGGCCGGCGGCGCGGTCGCGATCTGCGGGATCGGCGGCGCCGAGATCGTCGACGGCGAGGACGGGCTCCTCGCCTCGGTGGCGCCCGGGCGCGTGGTCGGCCTCGTGGCACCCGACTCGGGGGGTGAGGCCTCCGGGCTCGCGGAGAGGCTGCGCCGGGCGGGCTGGCTCGTCGGCGTGTCGGCCCCACGCCGGGAGCCGGCGCTGCTGGGCGAGGCGGTGCGTGAGGCGATGCTGCTGGCGGAGCTATCGGCGGTTCCGGACGCGGCGCTCGCCGGTCAAGAGGACACCTATCGCCTGCTGATCGGCGTGCTGCTCAGGGATCCGAGCGAGCTCGAGCAGCTGCGGGCTCGCACGGTCGCGCCGCTGGCCGCCTACGACGACGAGCACGCGAGCGAGTTGCTGGTCACGCTCGGGACGTTCCTGACCCGCCACGGCTCGACCACCGAGACGGCCGAGGCCATGCAGCTGCACCGCCACACCGTCGGCTATCGCCTGTCCCGCGTCCGCGACGTCTCCGGCCTGTCGCCGTACGAGTCCGACGGGCGGGAGCGACTCGGGCTGGGGCTCAAGGCCGCGCACATCCTGGCGGCGTTGGAACGACTGTCACAAACCTGGATAGGCTCGCGCCTGTCGAGAACGTAAGGAGGAGAAGAGTGGCCACCACAGAGAGCGAACAGACCGCCATGGCCGCCGGCGCGACCAGCCCCGCCGAGGTGCTGGAGTTCGCCGCCGAGCGCGGGGTGGAGATGGTCGACCTCAAGTTTGTCGACCTGCCCGGGACGTGGCAGCACATGACCTTGCCGATCGGGGCCCTGGACTCCGCCGACTTCGAATCTGGGCTCGGGTTCGATGGCTCCTCGATTCGCGGCTTCCAGGAGATCCACGAGTCCGACATGCTGCTGATCCCGGACTCCTCGACCGCGTTCATCGACCCTTACTACACGCGGACCACGTTGTCGTTGATCTGTTCGGTGGCGGATCCCGTTTTGGGTGAGCCGTACGCGCGCGATCCGCGGTTCGTGGCCGGGAAGGCTGAGCAGCACCTGGTCGCGAGCGGGATCGCCGACGTCGCCTACTTCGGACCGGAGGCCGAGTTCTTCGTGTTCGACCACATCGCCTACGAGCAGGTGGGGCATCGCGCGTTCTACGAGGTCGACTCGGGCGAGGGATTCTGGAACACAGGCAGCCCGGTCACCGCGGTGCCGAACCTCGGCTACAAGCTCCGCCAGAAGGAGGGCTACTTCCCCGTCCCGCCGGCCGACTCGATGGCCAACCTGCGCTCGGAGATGGTGGCCACGATGGAGTCACTCGGGATCCGCTGTGAGTTCCATCACCACGAGGTGTCCTCGGGCGGTCAGGGCGAGATCGACATGCGCTTTCAGCCGCTGCTGCGCATGGCCGACCAGATGATGATCTACAAGTACGTGGTCAAGAACGAGGCGCGCGCCGCCGGCAAGATGGCCACCTTCATGCCCAAGCCGATCTTCGAGGAGAACGGGTCGGGGATGCACGTGCACCAGTCGCTGTGGAAGGACGGCGATCCGTTGATGTACGGGCAGGGCGGCTATGCCCACCTGAGCGATCTCGCCAAGCACTACATCGGGGGGCTGCTTGCCCACGCGCCGGCTTTATTGGCGTTCTGCGCCCCGACGACGAATTCGTATCGGCGGCTCGTGCCGGGTTACGAGGCGCCGGTGAATCTCGTGTACTCGGCGCGGAATCGCTCGGCCTGTGTGCGGGTGCCGATGTACCACGAGGCGCCCAAGACCAAGCGGATCGAGTTCCGCTCACCGGATCCGACCGCGAACCCGTACCTGGCGTTTTCGGCGTTGATGCTGGCCGGCTTGGACGGGATCAAGCGCGAGCTCGACCCGGG
>DATIEI010000127.1:0-5820 GCA_035455845.1 Solirubrobacteraceae bacterium | reverse complement strand
CGCACAGCGGCTGGCCCGGCAGGGGCACTTGATTCTCGAACCGCGTGCTGCGCGGCCCGTGGATCCGGTCCTCGGCGAGTGGCTCCGACGACGCTGATGCGCCACTGAGGCGGCATCCAACCAGCGCGGGTAGGATCCCGCGCGCGGGATGAGCTTCGAGCTGCAAGAGACGACGATCCACGGGCACCGCGTCGCGTACCGGCTGGCCGGGAGCGGTCCGCCGATCGTCCTGATCCACGGAATCACCTCCTCGTCGGTGGTGTGGGAGGCGGTGGGCCCACAGCTCGCCCGCCACCACACCGTGCTCGCCCCCGATCTCCTCGGCCACGGCCAGAGCGCCAAGCCCCGCGGCGACTACTCGATGGGAGCATTCGCCTCAGGTATCCGCGATCTGGCGCTGTCGCTCGGGCTCGGGCCGGTCACGGTGATAGGCCACTCGCTGGGCGGAGGGGTGGCCATGCAGTTCGCCTACCAATTCCCGGAGCGAACCGGTCGACTCGCCCTGGTCTCGAGCGGAGGGCTCGGCCGCAGCGTGCACGGCCTGCTCCGCGCGGCAACGCTCCCGGGCTCCGAGCTCATGCTGCCTCTGCTGGCCGGCCGCCGCGTGCTCGATGCGGGACGAGCCGTCGGCCGCGCGCTCGGACGGGTCGGCGTTCAGCTCGGCAACGACGCGGTCGAGATGGCCCGGGGGCATGCCTCGCTGGGCGATCCCGAGAGCCGCGCCGCCTTCGTCCACACGCTGCGGGCCAGCCTGGACGTGACCGGACAGCGGGTGCAGGCGCTCGATCGCCTATACCTGGCCGAGGAGTTGCCGCTGCTGATCCTTTGGGGTGCTCGCGACCGGATCATCCCTTCTGGACACGGCCGGCGGGCCCACAAGCTGGTACGCGGCAGCCGCTTCGAGCTGTTCGAGGCCGCGGGGCACTTCCCCTACCTCGACGAGCCCGAGCGGTTCGTCGCCACGGTCGAGGACTGGATCGCGACCACCGAGCCCGGGCACGCCGACGACGCGCGGTTCCGCGAGGCGGTCCGGCGCCACGCCGCCTGACACTCAGGGCTCGACAGATGATTTTTCGGCCGCGACGCGGTCTATACCGGGATGGCGACGTCACCGCCACGGTCGATCACGTTCGCGATCTGGGGCCCGATCGCTCGTGATGACATGCCTGGGTTGTGCGATCGGGTCTGCGCGCTGCTCGCGGGCAGCGGCGCTTCGGTGGCGCTGTGCGACGTGGCCGGCATCGCCGCCGACGCCGTGACTGTGGATGCGCTGGCCCGTCTTCAGCTCGCGGCGCGCCGGCACCGCTGCGTGATCCGGCTGCGAGGCGCCTCGGATGAGCTCCGCGACCTGGTCGCGTTCATGGGCCTGGACGACGTGCTGAGCGCTTAATCCTCGAGCCGCGGCGGAAGTCCCCACAGCGGGAACAGCCGCTCGGTCGACAGGAAGAACGTGATGTCCACGATCTTGCCGTCGACGATCTCGAGGACTTGAAGGGCCCACGGGTCGTAGCCGCTGCCCGACTCGCTCGGCTTGTACTGGCCGAAGGCGACGCAGCCGTTGGCCGACTCGACCGGGATGACGCGCGAGTCACGGCACGCGATGCCCGGGCCGAACCACCACTTGAGCACGTCATCGCGGCCCGAGAGCCACATGTCGAACGGGGGCATCGACTGGCTGGCATCCTCGCGCAGCAACGCGGTCAGCGCCTCGACGTCGTAGCGCTGGAAGGCGTCGACGTAGCGCTCGAGGAACTCCTGTTGCTCGGGGTCCATCGGCGCGATCGCATCGGTGGCCTCGATCTCGCGCTCCTCGAGCGTGGCCCGGGCGCGCTGCAGCGCGCTGTTGACCGACGCGACGCTCGTGTCGAGCAACTCGGCGACCTCAGTGGCCTTCCAGCGCAGGACCTCGCACAGGATCAGCACGGCCCGCTGGCGAGCCGGTAGGTGCTGGAGCGCAGCCACGAAGGCCAGCCGGATCGTGTCGCGCTGCACGGCCAGCTCGGCCGGGTCGCTCTCGGCGCTGACCAGGCTGGTCGGGATCGGCTCGATGAATGTGACCTCGGGCAGCGTGTTCAGGTTCGACTCGACCGGTTCCACGGCCGGCCCGAAATCCATCGGGCGGGCCCGGCGATTGCGGCTGTTCAGCATGTCCAGGCACACGTTGGTGGCGATCCGGTACAGCCAGGACCGGAACGCGGCGCGGCCCTCGAAGCGATCGAAGCCGCGCCAGGCCCGCAGGAACGTGTCCTGGACCGCATCCTCGGCCTCGAACGGCGAACCGAGCATGCGGTAGCAGTAGCCGACCAGCTCGGAACGATGCTGCTCCAGCTGGTGCTCTAGTGCGGGGGACGCAACCTGCGCCATGAGGGTCATCGTAGGGGATCAGACCGACGCGCCGACCAAAAATCATCGGTCGGCGGGGTGACAGCTGAGGTGAGCGGCCGCTAGAGACCCTGGCCGGCCAAGAGCTCGTTGGTGGAGGCGTCGAGGACCGCGTTCGGGTTCGAGATCAGGTGATGGCTCAGCATCCACTGTCCGTACGCGGTCCACTGCTTGGGGTCCTGCCATCCCCAGGGATTGGCCGGATTGGCAGGGAAGAACGCGGGCAGGGTTGCCTTGACGCTGGCCAGCTGGAGTTTCGGGTCGAGCCCCGAGTTGGCGTGGACCAGGTTGCCCACCGCGACCTGCGGGTTTTGCCGGACCGCCTCGTAGCCGCGGCCCAGCGCCTGCACGAAGCGCCGGACCACGTCGGGGTGATTGACGATCGTGTCCTTGCGCACCACTACCACGAGCTCGTCGTAGTTCGGGACCCCGACCTCCTCCATATGGATCACGTTGGGGTGCTTGTGGAGCTGCGCCAGCTGGATCGCCTCGACGTTCCAGTAGGCGCCCAAGGTGGCGTCGACCCGGCCCGAGAGCATGGCCGGGACCAGGTTCTCGCCGACGTTGATCTCCTTGACCGAGCTCTGCGGCACGCCGGCCCGGGCCAGGATCGTGGTCAGGTAGGCGTGCTGGTAGGGGATGCCGGCTTCGCCGACGCGCTTGCCCTTGAGCTTGGCCGGGCTCGTGATGTGCTTTGACCCGACCGACACGATCGAGGTGAGTGGCCTCTGCACTAGCGCGGCGACCGACACCAGGGGAATGTTCTGGTTGCGGGCCAGCAGCAGCTCGGGCTCGTAGGAGATCGCAGCGTCGACCTTTCCGGCGGCCAGCAGCTTCAGGGGGGTGGCCGGGTCGGAGGGGATCTGGAGGTGGACGTCGAGCCCCGCCTTGGCGAAGTCCCCGTCGGCCAGTGCCTGATAGATGCCGGCGTGGTCGGCGTTGGGCACCCAATCGAGCATCAGCGTGAACGGCCGGCTCGAGCCGGCCGCACCGGTCACCGCCTCGGGCTTCTCGCCGCACCCGGTCAGCAGGGCGGCGAGGGCCAGGATGAGCGCGGCCAGGGCCGCGGCGCGCGAGCGGGTCATCAAGCTCGCTCCTCTCGGTCGTGGTACGCCCAGGGCAGCGCGATCCGCTCGGCCAGGGCGAGCAGCGAGAACAGCGCGATCGCGAACACCGACAGGATGACCACGGCGGCCACTCCGCGGGCGGCCAGCAGCTGTGGCAGGGATTGCAGGATCACGTAGCCGAGGCCCGAGTTCGAGCCGTTCCATTCGGCGAACACGGCCCCGATCACCGACACCGCAACGGCGATCTTGACCCCGGTGAACACCCCGGGAAGTGCGGTCGGCAGCTCCACGTGCCGGAACGTCCGCAGGCGCGAGGCGTCGAAGGTGCGCATCAGCTTGATCAGGTCGGGATCGACCATGGCGAACCCAGCGGTGGTGGTGACCACGATCGAGAAGAACGAGACCAGCGCGATCACCGCGAGCTTGGGCAGCAGCCCGAACCCGAGCCAGAACGCCAGCACGGGCGCAAAAACCACCACCGGCACCGCCTGGGAGGCGACGACCAGTGGATAAACGGCCCGGCGCACCGTCGGCGAGAAGTGGATCGCGACAGCCAGCACGACCCCGACCGCAGTGGCCAACAGGATCCCGAGCAGAACCTCCTTCGCAGTGACCAGGAAGTTGCTCCAGAGCAGCCCGCGGTCGGTGTAGAGCGCCTTGGCTACCTGATGGGGGGCGGGGAGGATGAGCGAGAACGTGTCGCCGTGTAGGTCGACGTACAGCTCCCAGATCCCGATCAGCGCGACGAGCAGCAGTGCGGCCGGCCATGCCTGGCGGACGCGGCTCACGGTTCCACGCCCAGAGCGCCCAGGGCCTTCTCACGGAGCTCGACCACGGCCGGATCGGTGCGCCGGCGCGGCCGCGGGAGCGTGACGTCGATCTCGGCGACCGCCCGGCCGGGGCGGGGCGACATGACCACCACTCGGTCGGCCACGATCACCGCCTCCTCCACATCGTGGGTGACCAGGATCACCGTCCGCGGTTCTGACTCGAGCACGTGCCCGAGCCAGCCGTGCATCTCCTGACGGGTGATCGCGTCGAGCGCGGCGAAGGGCTCGTCGAGGGCCAGCACGGGCTTGCCGGCGAGCAGCGTGCGTAGGAAGGACACCCGCTGGCGCATCCCGCCGGAGAGCTCCGCGGGGCGGGTGGTCTCGAACCGGCCCAGTCCAAAACGCTCGAGCCACGGCGCTGCGGCGGTGCGGGCTTCCTCGCGCGAGACTCCGCGGGCGCGCAAGGCGAGCCCGGCGTTGTCGAGCGCGCTCAGCCAGGGCAGCAGCAGGTCTCGCTGGGGCATGAGCGCGGCCGCTGCCGCCTGCACCCGGCCTGAGTCCGGCTGCTGCAGGCCGCAGATCAGCTCGAGCAGCGTGGTCTTCCCGCACCCGCTCGGGCCGACCACGGCCACGACCTCGTGGGGTGCGGCGCGCAGGCTCATGCCGGCGAGAGCCTGAACCGGGCCACGCCGGGTGGCAAACGTGCGGCTCACGAGCTCGACGCGGACCGATCCATCGCCGCCATTAAGCTCGCGAGGCTCCTGTACAGGAGCCTCGATCATCTCGGTTGTCGCTCCCTTCGCGGGCATTACCCCACAGGTTCGAAGGGTCAGCGCCGGGTCGCATGATTTGCGTAGGGCGCTATCTCAGCCGGCCAGTCCCGCCAGCACCCCTGTTGTTCAGATCTTCTGGATGCTACTGCGCCCGAGGCCGGCGGGCGCTTGCGGTGCCCATCGGCCCGCCGGCGCTCATCGAGTGATCACGCGGCGGAGCTTGCGCGAGAAGCGACCTGTGCTGCCGTGGCCGCGGCCGATCAGCCCGGTCACGCCGATCGTGGTGACGAACGCGCCGGCCAGCAGCGCGAGCCCGGCGAGCACCACGGGCCAGTGGCGCTGGAGCACGTCCCGGGCACGTCTGATGATGCGCTCTGCGTGGTTCGGGGCGAAGGTCAGCGTGAGGATCATCAGGATCAGCGGCAGGACGAACGCCAGGTTGTAGAGCGCGAGCAGGATCAGCTGGCGGATCGGATCGAGCCCCGATCCCACCACCGCCGCGATCACCGCGAAGTATGGGAAGGCGGTAGGCAGCTCAATCGCGCTGATGCTCAGGCCGAGCACGACGGCCGAGCGACCCTGGGACTTGGGTGTGGGAAGCTCGCGGCGGGCCAGCGTCTTGCGCCTGCGCCATATCACCGCTGCCGCGATGAGCATCACCACGCCGGCCACCGTTTCGAGGATGTAGCGGGCGGTGGCTCCCGGCGTGGGCACGAGCGCGAGCAGCGCCTCGCCCGGCCCGAGCGCGATCGCCGCGCCGCCTACGAGGTTGACCGCAAACACCGCGAGCGTGAACTGGATCAACCCGGTTCGGGCGTTGCGGCCCAT
>DATIEI010000126.1:0-10359 GCA_035455845.1 Solirubrobacteraceae bacterium | reverse complement strand
GCCCGGCTCGAGCACCACGGCCGGCGAGTTGTAGCGAGTACCGATCTCCAGCGAGAAGTCGTCGACGATCGCCTGCATCCCCTCGGTGCCGAGGTACGGCGCGACCCGCGTCACGTATCGCGTGTAGGCCTGCTCGACCATCAGCGCACCGATCGCCCGCCGCTCGGTGTCGTAGGTGTCGAGCAGCGGGGGATCCGCCACGCCCTGGAGCACGAGCGCCAGCTTCCAGGCGAGGTTCCAGGCGTCCTGGACGCCGGTGTTGCCGCCGAACCCGCCATTGGGCGGCATCGTGTGGGCGGCGTCCCCGGCCAGGAACACGCGCCGGTCCTGATAGCGCTCGGCGCTGTCGGCCACCGCGCGCCACGTCGCGACGTCCTCGATCACCACCGGGATGCCGGGGACGCCGATCGCCGCCCGCAGCAGCTCGAGCGCGCGCTGCTCGTCGATCGTCTCGGCCACGTTCGCCCACGGAGCGTCCGGGTACGCGGCCACGACTTCGGGCCGCGCGGTGTCGCCGACCAGGTTGACCACGAGGAAGCCGCGATTGCCGGTCCGGTCCAGGCGGAAGAACCCGCGCAGCACCGGGTTGGTCACATAGTTCACGCCCTGGTCGCGTCCCGCGAGCAGCGGCGCCAGGTCAGCCTCGGCCCGGAAGTAGATCGTGATGCTGTTCGACAGCAAACCGTGGCCTCGCATCGCGATCCCCAGCTGATCGCGAATCCGAGAGCGGTTCCCATCGGCGGCGACAACGTACTTCGCGCGCACGGTCCGCTCCGATGAGCCGTTCTCGAGATCGCGCAGCGTCGCGGTGACACCGTCGGCGTCCTGCGACAGCGACGCGCACTCGACCCGGTAGCGCAACTCGGCCCCCAGCTCCTCGGCCCGGGTGCGCAGGATCGGCTCGAGCGCGTCCTGGTCGATGAACAGCCGGACGGTCGGGCTGTACGCCTCGACCCCGGCGTTCAGGTTCGCGAAGTAGCTCGCGATCTCGCGTCCGGCGAGCGACTCGACGTTGTTGATCCCGCCGTTCGGGTGATACTGCTCCTCCCCCCTGTGCCGGACCGCTTCCTCCAGTCCGGCCGCGCGCATGATCTCGATCGTGCGCAGCTGGAAGTGCCCGGCCCGTGGATGGATCGCGGTGCTCGTGTGGCGCTCGACGGCCAGGCAGCTGACGCCGTGCAAGCGCAGGAACAGCGCGGTCGAGAGCCCGACCAGGCTCCCGCCGACGATCAGGACGTCCGGCGAATCGCTCGTGCTCACAGTGCGGCCGAGACCTGCGCGGTCTCGAGATCGTCCCGGTAGAAGTCGTACGCCGCCGAGTACTCCATCACCCGCGCCACGTCGAGCACGAAATCGTCGGAATACCCGGCGCGTCGCAGCAGGTGGAACCCCATCTCCATCCCCGAGGTGATGCCGCCAGCGGTGACGATGCGCCCGGCATCGACCACTCGCGCGCGGCTCACCCGGCACGACGGCGCGATCTCGGCCAGCCGGTCGATCGGTACCTTGCCGGCCGGACCGGACTCGACCTTGTCGGGCTCCTTGCGATTGGTCGCCGGCAGGCCGTCGAGCAGGCCCATCCGCCCGTACACCCACGAGCCGGTGCACACGCTCGTGAGCAGCGTGTCCTCGCCGAGCGAGCTGATGAACTCGTGGAGCCGGCGGTTGTACATCTCCTGGCGGGTGCCGAACCCGCCGGGGATCAGGAACGCGTCCATGGCCGGGCGATCGTCAAAGCTGTAATTCGGGAGCACGGTGAAGCCGGCCTGCGCCTGCACGGGCCGCATCGCGTCGGCGATCAGGAAGGCGTCGAGCTCCGGGTCATATCGGCGCGCCACCGACCACACGCCATAGGGGGCCGCAAAGTCCACGATCTCCGCGTCCTTGAACACGTAGATCCCCAACCGGAAACCTGGCATCTACTCCTCCTCTGCTGGTCGCGACGGGCGTTCAGCCTATGCCTACCGTGCGTGCAGCGGTGTCCGACTTCTGACAAACGGGCCCGGTGCGATTGCCGGACCGCGCACATCTTCAGGCCATGCCGCTGCCGTTGCCGGACCGGAAGGCCGAGCCCGGCCCCATCCGCGGCCGCGCGATCTGCAGGACCCGCTCGCTGTCCCGCTCTTCCCGAAGGTCACGGAGCCGGCCGGCCAGCATCGCGGGCAGCGTGACGATCCCGACGATCTGGCGTCCAGGACCGCGCGCGATCACGGGCATGCGGGTCACGCCGTGTTCCGCCATCCGATAGGCGACGTCGCGAAGCGTCTCGTCGGGATAGGCAGTGGCGAGGTGCTCGCTCATGACATCGCCGATGGTCTCATCGCCAGCGCCCGAGGCCGAGCCATTGGCGCCGGCGTGCGAGGCCGCCAGCAGATCGCGTCGCGTCACCACGCCGACCAGTTCCCCATCGGGGCCGGTGACCGGATAGATGCGCTGGCGCTGAGCCACCGCGGTGAGCTGCGTGCCGTGGCGCAGGAACTCGGCGAGCACGTCGGCGAGCCGATCGCGTACGTCGTAGACGACGATGTCCTCGGTGTCCATCACCTCCCGGACGAACAGGATGGCCAGCGGATCGACGTCATATTCGCGCGTGAGATGGAACCCGCGGCGCGCCACCTTCTCGGTCAGGACCGAGCGCTTGAGCGTGAGCGCGGTGAACAGATACGCGCCGGTGGCCCCGATCAACAGCGGTAGCACGGCCTCCCACCGGCCGGTCAGCTCGGCCGAGAACACCACGGCGGTGAACGGCGCCCGCATGACCCCTCCGATCACGCCGGCCAGGCAGATCAGCGGCCAGAACCCCGGCGCCACGTGCGGGAGCAGCGGTGCGACGAGTGCCCCGAAGGCGCCGCCGATCATGAACATCGGGGCGAGCACGCCGCCCGAGGTCCCCGAGCCGAGCGACAGCGACCAGATCAGCGACTTGACGATGAAGATGCCGACAATCAGCGACATCGCGGCACGGCCGGTGAGCAGCTCCCGGATCACGTCGTAGCCGACGCCGAGCGCTCGCGGCTCGGCAATGCCGCCGAGACCGATGATCAGCCCGCCGATCGCCGGCCACCACATCCAGTGCACGGGCAGCTTTGCGAACGCGTCCTCCGCGGCATAGACGAGCGCGGTGAGCACCGCCCCGAGCGCACCGGTCGCCACACCGACCGCGGCGCACAACGCGTAGTCCGCGGTCGAGAAGTGCAGCGCCGCGGTGGGGACCGCGAACACGGCGCCGGACCCGAGCAGATGGGTGCGCGTCACCGTGGCGACCGCGACGGCCGTAGCCACCGGCAGCATGCTCCGCGGGCGCCATTCGAACAACAGCAGCTCCACGGCAAGGAGCACCGAGGCCAAGGGCGCGTTGAACGTGGCCGCCATTCCCGCGGCGGCGCCCGCGACCAGCAGCGTCTTGCGCTCATCAGCGGTCAGCTCGAGGTGCTGCGCGAGCACCGAGCCGAGCGCCCCGCCGGTCATGATGATCGGGCCCTCGGCACCGAATGGTCCGCCCGAGCCGATCGAGATCGCGGCCGAGATCGGCTTCAGGATCGCCACTCGCGGCTCGACCCGGCTGCCCCGGGTCAGGATCGCCTCGATCGCCTCCGGCATGCCGTGCCCGCGAATCTTCTCCGAGCCGAACCGGGCCATCAGACCCACGACCAGCCCGCCGGCGATCGGCAGGAACAGGATCAGCAACCACGAGTGCGGCCCGGCCCCGGGAGCGATCAGCTTCGTCTCCCACCGGCCGTAGAAGAACAGGTTCGTGAACAGGCCGATCAGCCGAAGCAGGCACCACGCGGCAAGCGCGGCCAGGAAGCCCACCGGCAGCGCCAGCCCACAGATCTGGAGCACCCGGGCGGTCAGCGTGAAGTCGCCCAGATGGCGGGCGCGCTCGACCGCTCGCGCGTTTGACCGAGCCGGTTCGGACATTCCTCAGACGGTGAGCCAGGGCGAGTGAGTGGCCTGTCGGGCGAGGCTCCTCGGCGCGCTCTCGGCGTTGGCCTCGAGCGCCTCCCACAGCGCGCGCATGGTCGGCGCGAGGTGAGCGAGCTCGGCCAGATGGGTCTCCGCCAGCCCCGTCAGCTTGGCCCGTCCGGTGTCGGTCAACGACACCCGGACCTGCGTCCCGTTGGTCGGATCGGGACTGCGCACGACCAGCCCGGCGGCCTCGGCGCGATCGATGAGCTCGCCGGCCGAGTGGTGGCGCAGCACCAGATAGTCGGCGATCTCGCCGACCGTCGGCGGGACGTCGCCCGGATGGCCGCGCACGGCCAGGAGCAGCTGGTGTTGCGCTGAGGTCAACCCGGCCGTCCGTGCCTGCTCCTCGCTCCAGCGCAAGAACCGCCTCAGCCCGGTTCTGAGGCGGAGCAGATGCTCGAAATCGGCCTGCGCGAGTTCCACCGGGTAGACAGTATCGTGACACGACATTCCGTCGAGTCAGTTGGATGACAGCCTCGGTCCAATCGACGCCCCGCGTGTTCTCGAGGTTCCACGGCCGGCCGTGGGCCGGGGCGTTCAACGTCGTCATGGCCACCGCGGTGGTGTCGATCGGGGCTCACAACGAGGGCTTGGAGGTGCTGTCGGTCGTGCTGCTGTGGGTGGCAGTCGCGGCGTTCGTGTCCCTCGCCGCGCTGGATTTGTGGCTCGCCCGTCATCCGCTCGCGCTCATCCACAGAGCCGCACAGCCCGGTCAAGGCTTTCATGCGCTGGGATTCGTGGCCGACCAGACCGTGCTCGGGGTCCGCATCGCAGGGTCGGGCACCGTCGGGCTGACCATCGCGGCCGTCCTCCTGGCCTGCGGCTGGGTGCTCTGGGTGCTGATCCTCGCCGCGGTCGCCGTCGAGCACGGCCGAGGCGGCGGTCGAAAACCGCGCGGCGAGTGGCTGCTGACCGTCGTGGCCACCGAGGGGCTGGCAATCCTGGCCGCTCACATCGCAGCCGTCAAGCACCTCCCGGCACTCCACGCGGCCGCGGCGGTGCTCTGGATCGCCGGCGGCCTGGCCTACGGAGCCGTCGGCGCGTTGCTCGTGCGGCGCGCCACGCAGCCCGACTTCGGATTGGGCAACATCACGCCCGACTGGTGGATCGTCATGGGCGCGCCGGCGATCTGGTGTGCCGCGGCGGTCGCGGTCACGGGCGCCCACCCGGGGACGATCGGGGCCGCGGCCGCACTCGTCGCATGGGGCGTGGCCAGCGTGATGCTGATCGCCATCGCCGCCGCGGACGCCCTCCGGTCACGCAGGCTGGGCGTACGGTTTACGCCCGAGCGCTGGACGATGGTGTTCCCACTCGGGATGTACTGCGTGGCCAGCTGGGCGCTGGGACACAGCCTGCAGGCTGGTTGGCTGAGCGAGCTCGGCAGCGCGTGGCTCGCCGTGGCCTTGACCGCATGGGCGGCCGTGGCCTACGGCGAGCTACGCCATCTGCTGACTGGCTAGCCGGTGACGCGGAACTGCTCGGCCAACTGGTTGAGCTCGGTGGCGGCCTGCGCGAGCGCCGAGGCGGCCATCTCCTGGGTGGAGGCGGACGATGTCATGTGCGGCGCCAAAGTCCCGGCGGCGGAGATCCGCTACCCCACGGCCGGCACCGGCACCGGGGCGGTCGTAGCGTCGAACGGCCGGCTCAGCAGCAGCGCCCCGATGGTCAGCACGGCCGCGCCACCGACCGCCATCGTGCCGGTCACGCCGAACGCGGAGACGAGCGGACCGGCGATCAGCGAGCCCGCGGCGATCCCCGAGATCGACATCGGGAAGACCAGGCCGTAGGCGCGGGCCAGGACCTCGTCGTCGAGCATGCGCGGCAGGGCGGTCTCACCCAGAACCTCGCCCACGATCATCCCGCCACCGCCGAGCACCGCCAGCGCCAGCGCGCCGGCCAGCGTCGGCACGACCCCGAGGCCGGCCAGCGAGATCCCGACCATCAGCAGCGCGACCGCCAGCGTGCCGCGCCAGCGCGAGGGAGCGTCGAGACGAGCGGTCACGGCCGCGCCGAGCACGCCGCCCACGCCGAACCCGCCGAGGAGCAGTCCGTAGCCGCCGGTGCCCGCGCCGACCTTGCGGCCGACCAGGACCAGGGTCACGGTGAGCATCCCGTACACCGCGCTGCCGAGCAGGTCCGCGGCTACCAGCCTGATCGCGGCCGGGGCGCCGCGCAGAGCCTGGGCGCCGGACTTGATGTCGCAGAGCACGCTCGGCATCTGCACCTCGCCGGCGCGCTCGGGCGGAGCAAACTTCTCGACGGGCCGGATCGCGCCGACCGCGACCGCTGAGCCAATGAAGGTCACGGCGTTGAGCAGGATGGATACCGACGGCCCGGCCACCACCATCATCACCGCGCCGAGCGCCGGACCGACGACGATCGCGACCTGACCGACGGCCGAACGCACCGCGTTGGCCCGCTGCAGCTCGTGATCGTCGACGAACCGCGCGGTGCAGGCCGCGACGCACGACGGATACACGACACCGGCTGCGGCCGCGGCCCCGGCCAGGGCCGGCGCCAGCAGGATCGGCAGGCCCGCCGCGGCCACGATCCCGAGCAGGACCATCAGCGCGGCCCGGATCAGGTCGGCGCCGATCATGAGCCGCCGGCGGTCGTAGCGGTCGGCCAGGACGCCGCCGAGCGGACCGAGGACCACGACCGGGGCGACGCGGGCGGCCGTGGTCAGCGACACCCAGGTGGCCGAGCCGGTTCGCTCGTAGACGAGGGCCAGCAGCGCGACGTTGTAGAGCCAGTCGCCGCACGAGGAGACCGCGAGGCTGGTGATCAGGAGATGGAAGGGACGGGCGCCGGGAAGGCGAAGGCGTCGGATGAGGGCGATATCGAGCATGGGGACAGCATGCGTCTAAGTCCCCACCCCGCACATCGGGCGCCGTCCCAGTCTTTGCCGCCCGGGGTACCTCAGATCCAGCCGTCCGGGTACCTCAGGGGCGGTCTGGCTGCCTCACCGCGCCCATCCGGTGTTGGTCTGGCTGCCTCACCGCGCCCATCCGGTGCGCCATCGCGGCCGCTTCGAGCCGGGTTCCCACGCCGAGCTTGGCCAGTATGTTCGAGACGTGGACGCTGGCCGTCTTGCGCGTGATGAACAGCCGCTCGGCGATCTGGCCGTTCGAGCAACCGTCGGCGACGAGGCTCAAAACCTCGGCTTCCCGCGCGGTTAGACCGAGCCGGGCAAGCTCGTCCGGCACCCGGTCCTCGCTGGACGTCTCGGCACTGCCGGCATCGTCCTCGGCGCGCAGGCGCGCACGCCGTACCAGCGCTTCGATCTCACCGGCCAGCGGCGCCGCGCCCATGTCTCGCGCCAGGCCCAACGCCTCGCGCGCGGCGGCCGAAGCGGAGCCGGGATCGTGCTCGGCCGCCAGTGCCTCGGCGTGGCGAAGCAGAGCGTAGGCCAGCGGGTAGGGCTCGTTCATGTCCCGGCACGCGCTCACCGCGGCCGACCAGGCCGCGACCTCGCCCTCGCGCGCCATCCGCGCGTGTTCGGCGGCCAGGAGCGCCTGATGGCCCCGGTCGGAGGCGGTCGTGGCGTCCATCGACTCGGCCTCTGCGCGGAGCGCGGTCATGCGGGGTCGGGCGTGCTCGCCATCGCCGGCGGTCACGGCGCGCTCGGCCTCAACCCGAGCGGCCAGCGAGAGCACCGGCCACTTGTACCGCTGCTCCTCGCCGATGTCGGTCCGGGCCAAGACCCGCTCGACGACCTCGCTGGCGCCGCCTAGATCGCCTCCTGAGCGCGCGAACTCGGCCTCCACCACGGCCAGCGGCAGCGCAAATTGGGAGGACGCCGAGCGGCGCAGATGCCGGCGTGCCTCGCGTAGCTCGAGCTCCGCCTCGTTTCGGCGTCCGCTCAGCATGTTGAGCTCGGCCCGCAACAGCAACATCGTGCCGGCGTACACCCCGGGCGCGTCGGCGCCCGGAGCGGCGACCGCCATGGCCTCGTCCCAGCGCCCGGAACGGAGCAGCGCCTCCCCCTTGTTCCCGCGCAGGAACACGCCGATCGTCCGTTCGAACCCGGACTGCTCGATCAACGGCATGCCCTCGTCGGCGGTGCGAACCGCGTCGTCGTAGCGTCCGAGCATCAGCTGGAGATCGGAGAGGTTGACGAACGCGCGGGTCGTGATCCAGGGCAGACCGGCCCGCCGGCTCTCCTCGCCGGTTTCCCGCATCAGCTGCAGTCCCGCCTCTTGCTCGCCGCTGTAGACCATCGCATGCGCCAAGACGAGCTGCGCCTCGAGCTTCGGCTCGAGCGCCCCGGCCGCCGTCGCTGCATCAATCGCCCTCCGGGCGAGAAGGCCCGAACGCTTGATGTGCTCGAGCCGAAGCATGGTCCGAGCGAGCGAGGTGTGGACCTGGGCGCTGGCGCGGCTTGGGTCCTCAGGCGGCAGCAGCGAGGCGGCGTGCTCGAGCACGGACATGCCTTCGTCGTCACGACCGAGGTCGCTGAGCAGCTCGGCGCGCCGGACTAGGAGGATCACGCGGCGCTCGAGTGGGCCCTGCTCGCCGAGCTCGTCGACCGCCTCGTCGACGAGGGCCAACGCACGCTCGACGCCGCCGGCCCGCCGAGCCGCGTCGGCAGCCACCTCCAACAGCTGCGCATGATCGATCCCCGCGCGCTGCTCGGCTTCCGGGACCTGGCTCCACAGCTCGAGCGCGAGCTCGAAGTGTCGCTGGGCCGCAGACGGTGCCGATGCCGCGGCCGCCGCCCGGCCGGCGCGGACCGACGCCGGGAGCGCCCGCGGCATGTCATGCGCGGCCAGCCAGTGGTGCGCGAGCATCGAGCTCGCGTCGAGGTCGCCGGTCAAGTCGGCGCTCCTCTCGATTGCCTCGGCATAGGAGCGGTGCAGCTGAGCGCGCTCACCAGGAAGCAGGTCGTCGTGCACGGCCGCCCTGGCCAGCGCATGCCGGAACCCGTATCCGCGTCCCGAGCCGTCGAGCACCAGCAGCTGATATGACATCGCCTCGCGCAGCGCCGCGTTCAGCTCGGTCTCCGAGAGCCCGGCCACCGCGGCGAGCAGCCGGTCCGGGGCCCAGCGCGCCGCGGCCGAGACCACCCGGAGGACGTGCTGCCCCTTTTCGGACAGCAGCTCGGTCCGGGCCAGCACCACCTCGCGCAGTGAGGGCGGGAGGAAGTCCTGTTCCACGCGCCCGTCGCGCACCGCGCCGAGCAACTCCTCGACGAACAGTGGGATCCCCTCGGAGCGCTCGGCGATGAACTCCACGAGCTCGCCGTCCGGCCGCTCGCCGAGGATCGCCTCGACCTGAGCGGCCACGTCTCGGTGACCCAGCCGCTCGAGCTCCAGGCGCTCGGCGAGGCGTTGCTGCTCCCACCGGGCGGCCAACCGCCGGAACGGATGCCCGCGATGGAGCTCGTCCGAGCGCGCGGTCAGCACGAGGAGCAATCGCCGCCCACCCGAGCGGGCAACCAGCAGAGCCAGCAGATCAAGCGTCGGACCGTCCGCCCATTGCAGGTCCTCGAACACGAGCATCAGCGGAGCGTCGCTGGCCAGTCGGGTAATCATCCCCACCATCAGCTCGAGCAGGGTGGACGGGTCCGGCAGCCCCGGCCCGGCCGACCGATCGCCGAGTTCGGGCACGAGGCGTCCGATCTCCGGGCGGGCGGCACCGAGCACCTCGTCGAGCCGCGCCTCGGGAAGCTCACCGGCCAGCCCGCGCATCATCTCGACCAGTGGCGCGAACGGGATACCTCCCCCACCAAGCTCCACGCAGCCGCCGATCAGGACCCGCGTCCCGGCCTCGCGGGCCCGCTCCATCAGCTCGTGGACCAGCCGCGACTTCCCCACCCCGGCCTCGCCTCCCACCAGCACCGCGACCTGCTCGCCACCCAGGACGCGGTCGAGCGCCCCTGTCAGGAATCCCAACTCCGCCTGGCGTCCCACCAGGACGGGGCTGACCAGACTCGCCGCCACGCCGCGAATCATGTCAGGCCAATATCATTCTCACTTCTGATAACATTCCGCGTGGCCATGTCGTCTACTCGTAAGGCACGCGTGCGGCGGCGCGCCGGCCGCATCGCCGTCGTGGCGGTGCTCGTCGAGACCGCCGGCCTGTGGCTGCGCGCCCGCAAGATCGGTGGAAGTGTGACCGTCCGCTGTCGCGCCGGGCACCTGTTCACGACGATCTGGATTCCCGCCGTCTCGGTGAAAGCTCTGCGCCTGGGCTGGTGGAGGGTCCAACGCTGCCCGGTCGGTCGCCACTGGTCGCTGGTCACGCCCGTCAACCAGAGCGAGCTGACCGAAGACGAGCGTCGGTTCGCGCGCGAGCACCACGACATCAGGCTGCCGTAGCCGCCGGCGCCGCTAGAGACTGCGCATCCGCACCCTGGTCAGCAGCGACCGGCTGCGCAGCCGGTCGGCC
>DATIEI010000125.1:0-2176 GCA_035455845.1 Solirubrobacteraceae bacterium | reverse complement strand
CTCGACATCCTCGTCTGGATGTCGCTCGAAGACGGCTAGAGCAGCGAGTTGTCAGCTAATCGGTGAGCTCGCGCTTGAGCACCTTGCCGCTTTCGTTGCGGGGTAACGAGTCGTGGATGACGATCTCGCGCGGGACCTTGTAGTTGGCCAGGTTCTCCTTGACGTATCCCTTGACGTCGTCCTCGCTCAGGTTGGCCCCTTCGTTCAGCACGACGAACGCCTTCAGACGCTGGCCGAACTTCTCGTCGTCGACCCCGATCGCGGCCACCTCCCGGATCGACTCGTGGGCGCCGAGCAGCTCCTCGACCTCGGCTGGGAACACGTTCTCGCCGCCCGACACGATCATCTCGTCGTCGCGACCGTCGACGAACAGGCGGCCCTCCGAGTCGAAGTGCCCGACGTCGCCGGAGGCCATGAGGCCCTCGACCATGTCCTTGTTGCCGCCGCCGGTGTAGCCCTCGAACTGGGAGAAGTTGCCGACGAAGATCCGCCCGCTCTCGCCCGCGGGAACCTCCTTGCCGTCCTCGTCGAACAGCTTGACGATCGAGCCGCGGACCACCTTGCCGGCGGTGCCCGGCTCGTCCTCGAGGTCCTCAGGCGTGGCGATCGTCGCGTAGGCGATCTCGGTCGAGCCGTACAGGTTGTAGACGACCGGCCCGAACGCGTTCGTCGCGCGCTGGGCCAGGTCGGCCCCGAGCGCCGAGCCGCTGACGAAGATGATCCGCAGCGCGGAGGTGTCGCGCCGCTTGATCTCATCCTCGCCGAGATCGCACATCCGCGCGAGCATCACCGGGACGACCACCATCGCGGTCGCCTTGTGCTCCTCGAGGCTGTCGAGCGTCGTCTCGGGATCGAAGCGCCGGCGCACGACGAGCGTCGACCCGAGTCCGACCCCGACGATCGCCTGCATGAACCCGAGGGCGTGGAACATCGGCACGCACAGCTCGGTGACCTCGCGCGCGCGGAACGGCACCTTGCTGAGCAGCCCGCCGATCAGCGACAGCGAGCGAGGCTCCGAGCGCGGGGCGCCCTTGGGGGTCCCGGTGGTGCCGCTGGTCAGGATCGTGATCTTCGGCCACTCCTCGGGCTTGGGCGGCCCGCTCGTGTCGCCACCCTCGATCAGCGCGTCGAGCGTGTCATCGCCGGGCTCGTCGGCCCAGGCGCGGAAGCGCCCGTGCGGCGGATCGTCGATGCCCTCGAGCGTGTCGGCGTACTCGTCGTCGTAGACGAGCAGGTCGGTGCCCTCGCGCTGGGCCACCTCGCGGATCTGGGGCCCGGCGAACGAGGTGTTGAGCAAGATGATGCGCGCCCCGCACTTGGCGGCGCCGAACACCGCCTCGAGAAAGCCGCGATGGTTGCGGGCCAGGATCGCCACGCCTTCGCCGGGCTTCAGCCCGTGCTCGCGCCAGGCGTTGGCCAGCGCGTTGGTGCGCTCGTCGAGCTCCTTGTAGGAGAGCTCGCCCCGCTCGTCGATCATCACGGGCCGGTCGCCGTGGCGCAGCGCGCCGGCCACAACCGCCCCGCCGAGCAGCCCGTAGCGCTGGAAGCCACGGAGCAACTGGGCCACCTTGTGGGGCGGCTCGGGACCGATCAGGCCACTGCGGATGCACAGCGCCGCGAAGTACGCCTCGTCGCCAGCACGCTCGGCCAGCCTGGTGGCGCCGCCGACCAGCCCCTTGGGATCTAGTGCAAGGCCGATGATGGCCTTCGGGTCCAGGTTGACGATGGGACTCTCCTCCTTATCCGCTTTCTCGGGAAGGTTCCTCCGGGCTGTGGCGTCTCGGTCGATAGGCACCGAAAGGGGCCGAAACCTTATGCATACCGCGACAAGACCCAGAGTATGCGCGCTTGGGCGGGCTCGCGCCGGTCGAGGGCCCGCAGCGAACTCGCTGCAGACGCTGCAGCGATGACACGGCGCCGCCGCCGACCCCACGCGGCGGCGGCGCCCCTTTTGTCTTTTTAGGGGGCCTCGCTGCGCTCGGCATCCCTGGGACCGGGGTGGCCCGTCCTGACCCGCCGCACACCCCCATGAATCGTTTGCGTACTCGTGGGTAGTAGAACGAACGATGGCCGGCAAGCTCATCACTTTGCCCCTGCGCGTCTGGTTACGCTCTGCGCGCCTGCTCACCCGCGCCGCCGGGGGCGCGGCCGAGCGGGCTGTCTCGCTGGCGGGCCA
>DATIEI010000124.1:0-4529 GCA_035455845.1 Solirubrobacteraceae bacterium | reverse complement strand
TGCCGCCCGGGGACGGGTTCGCGCTCCTGGCCAGCGCGGCCTGGGCGGCCTGGAGCTCGGAGAGCTGATGCTGGAGGTGGCTCACCTCGTCACGGGCGCTGGCCAGCTCGCCGGCCTTGGCGTCGCGGAAGCGCGCCACGGCGCCGCGCTGGCGCTCGAGGCTGGCGCTGGTCCGGGCCAGGCTGTTGCGGTCGGCCAGCACCTGGCCGATGAGCACGTTCTGGCGGACCTCGAGCTTGCCCAGATGGATCGCCTCGGTCGCCACCGCCCGACGAGCTTCGCGCACCCGGTTGATGATGTTGACGTCCTGCTTGCGCACGCGCTGCATGAACGCCAGGCGCTCGAGCAGATCGCGGAATCCGGTGGCGCTCAGTACGACGGTCACCACATCAGGGTTGTCGGACTCGTAGCTCGCCACTAGCTGCTGGGCGAGCACGCGCTCGGCATTGGCCTCGTAGGCCTCGAGCTGGGCTAGCCGACGACGGGCGGCGTCCAGCTCGGATTTGAGCTTGGCCAGCTCGGCGCGCTTGGCGTTCAGGTCGGCCTGGATCCGGGCGAGGCGGCGGGCCAGCGCGGCGATGTTCGAGTCGAGCTGCGCAAGCCGGCCCGAGGCCGACTTGACGGCACCCGACAAGGCGGATACGTGACCCTGACCGGCAGTGATCTGCTGTTGGAGCCGACCGATGCTGGCCGCCCGGGCGGGCGAGGACGCCAGTTCAAGCCTCGCCGCGGCGCCACCGCACGCGAGCACGACCAACACCGCGCATGCGACGTGGGTGAGTGGCCTGCGTCGAATCAGCATCTCGTCGGTGGCGCCCTGTCTGCGCCCACGGGGCGGCGGCCACGCTAACAGGCCGTCCAGCTTCCCGGTCGTCTCGGACGACTCCTGCAAGAAAACCTGCAGCGAGCAGGAAGTTCCGCTAGCCGCGCGAAACCTCGGCGACCCGCAGGCCCGAGGGGGTGCCGTCGGCGCGCAGGCGCTTGGCCCGGCCGGTCCGTACGCGGTCATCGTCCAGCTTGGCCAGCAGCGCGTCGGACACGAGCACCTGCCCGGCCTTGGCTGCTGCCGTGACGCGGGCGGCGACGTTGACGTCGACGCCGAGAAAGTCGCCGCCCAACTTGCGAGGCCGGCCCCAGTGGACGCCGGCGCGCATCCGCGGCGAGTAGCCGTCGACCTTGATCTCGCCGACCGCGCCCTGCGCGTCGAGCGCGGCCTCAACCGCCTCCCGGCCGTCCAGGAACGTGGCCATCAGACCGTCTCCGAGACGCTTGACGATCCGGCCCTCATGGTGCGCGATCATGGCCTCTACCTCGGTGCCGACCTCGCGCAGCAGCTCGAGCACGGCGGCGTCGCCGGCCTGCAGGGCCCATTCCGAGAAGCCGACCAGATCGGTGAACAGCAGCGCCATCTCGAGATCGCCGCGGCCCCGGCCGGTCGCCTCCGAGACCGACTGCCAGACCTGAAGGGCCGACAGCCCGAGCTCCTTGGCCACGCTCTGGCGACCCGGTTGAAAGGCGGTGACACTGCGGGCGATGACCTCGACCGGCGCTCGCCCGGCGGTCGAGAGCGGATCACCGAACTTCTCGTCCCCCGGCAGCCGGCGGCGGATGCCGCGGGCAGCCGACAGCAGCGCCGGCTCGCTGTCTAAGCGCGTGACGGCGGCACGCAGGCGAGCGAGCCGGGCGGCAGGCTGCTCGATCTGAGCCGCGGGGTCCTGGATTTCCTCGCGGCGCCGATCCTGGTCCGGAGCCATCGCCGCCTCAGGATAGTGGCCGCCCTCGCCCGAATCGCCGGGCCCGATGAGTTTCCGAACGCCGTTCGGTCATTAGCCTGAACGAGGACACGGGTTGACCGTGTTCGTTCCTAACCTCCGACACCCTGATGCTCCAGACATCCGCCGACGCCCCGTCCATGAACCACGACACCACCCGTGCCGCGATCGCTGCCCGCGCACTGAGACGCACGTTCAAGGGCGGGATCGAGGCCGTCCGCGACATCGACCTGACGGTGTCGGCCGGCGAGGTGTTCGGCTTCCTTGGACCTAATGGCGCCGGCAAGACCACGACGGTCCGGATGCTCTGCACGCTGCTCCCGCCCACGGCGGGCAGCGCGACGGTGGCCGGGCTCGACGTGGTCAACGACGCCGCTGAGGTCCGACGTCGGATCGGCGTGGCGCTGCAGGAGATCGGTCTGGACCCGGTGCAAACCGGTCGGGAGCTACTCGAGCTGCAGTGCGGGCTGTACGGCATCACCGGTCCGCGGGCGCGGGAGCGCACCGAGGAACTGCTGGAACTGGTCGGCCTCACCGACGCGGCGAACCGGCGCACCAAGACCTACTCGGGCGGGATGAAGCGCCGGCTCGACCTGGCCAGCGCGCTGGTCCACCGACCGGACGTTCTGTTCCTCGACGAGCCGACGACCGGCCTCGATCCGGCCTCTCGACTGACCATCTGGGACGAGGTGCGGCGGATCAACGCCGGCGGCTCCACGGTGTTTCTCACCACGCAATACCTCGAGGAGGCCGACAAGCTATGCGACCGGCTGGCGATCATCGATAACGGACATATCGTCGCCGAGGGCACGCCGGAACAGCTCAAAGCCGAGATGGGGCACGACGTCGTGGAGTTGTCTGTCGAGGTTGGGGACGTCACCGCCGCTGAGGCTGCGCTGAGCGGGCTGCCGGGACTCGAGCGGGTGATGATCGAGCCAGGCGGCATCGCGCTGTACGTCGATGACGGTCCCGGCTCGATCGCCGAGATCGTGCGCCGGCTCGAGCGCGAGCAGATCCCGACCGGCCCGATCTCGGTCGCCCGGCCGACCCTTGACGATGTGTTCCTCAAGGCGACCGGCCGCCGGCTTGAGGGCCAAGAAGCCACTCAGCAACGCGCGGAGGCGAATCCATGACCGAGGTCCTGCTCCTGGGCCGGCGGGCGACGCGGGAGATCATCCGCTATCCCGAGGCCACGATCCCCACGCTGTTCATCCCGCTGTTCTTCCTCGTGGTGAACATCGGTCAGGTTTCCAAGACCTTCCCAAGCTCGACGCCGTTCCTGAACGGCCAGGGCTACGTAGCCTTCCAGCTGCCGGTCTCGCTGATGTTCGCGGTGGCCACCGCGACCTCCGGCCTGGCGCTCGTCACCGAGATCGATCTCGGTTACTTCGACAAGCTCCTCGTGGCGCCGATCCGGCGCTCGTCGATCATCTTCGGCCGTCTCACCGCCGACCTCGTGCGAGGCATCGCCACGTCCGCGCTGGTGCTGCTGGTCGGGATCGCGCTGGGCGCCCGGATCGAGACCGGGGTGCTCGGCGCGGTGGTGATCGTGCTCCTGGCGGCCGGGTTCGGCGTCGCCTACGCCGGCTTCGGCCTGCTCGTCGCGCTGCGTACGCGCAATGTCCAGGCGACCCAGTCGAGCTTCCTGCTGTTCTTCCCGCTGCTGTTCCTGACCCCGAACTTCGTGCCGTTCAACCGCCTGTCGCCGCTGATGGAGACGCTCGCGCGGCTCAACCCGGTGAGCTACGTGATCGTCGGGCTGCGCTCGCTGGTGATCGACGGCTGGGTGCTCGGACAGCTGGCGGTCTGCGTGCTGGTGATCGTCAGCATGGGAGCCATCCTGACGGGCCTGTCGCTACGCGTGATCGCGACTTACGACCGCTGATCAACCGCCGGAGACCGGCAGCACCGGCGTGCACGCGGGGTGCTGCGGGTGAGCCGGATCGAGCGCGGTCAGCACGTCGGCGTCCGCGATGTGGTCGTAGGGCATCGACAGGTGCTCGCCCTGGTCGAGCGAGCACTGATCCTGGAGCAGGATGTTGGTGACGTTCTGGGCGCCTGGTGCCGGCGTCAGGAACGCGGAGGTGTAGGGCGTCACCACCTCGTCGTTCTTGGACTCGATCACCGTGTAGTTCACGTTCGGATCGGTCTCGCCGCCGGAGTTGAGGCTGGTGATGAACGGCGAGCCGGCCTCCTGCTCCTGGCACGCCGGGCAGTCGGTCAGGAACACGTTCGAGCCCGGGAAGTAGCCGGCCAGCGTGAAGATGCCGTTGAGCGTGGTCCCGTGGTTCGAGGGCGCCAGGCCGACCAGCGTGTGGACCGTCGAGGTACCGCCCAGGTGCTTGATGTAGTAGCGCGGCATCATGCCGCCCTGGGAGTGACCGACCAGGTCGACCTTGCTCGCGCCTGTGGCCGCCAGCACCCGGCTGACGAAGGCCTGGAGCTGCTTGGCGGATTTCTCGATCCGCCCGGTGGCGTAGATCCCGACCGCCCCGCTGCCGTTATAGGAGCCGTAGTTGAGCGCGAACACGCAGTAGCCGTTGTTGGAGAGGAGCGGCGAAAGGGCCTGCCAGCTGTCGGACCTGTCGCCGAACGTCCCGTGGACCAGGATTACCGGATCGGGGTGCGCAGCCGAGGGCTTGCACGACCAGTTGTTGGCGCCGGGAGGGCTCGCGGTGGAGCTGACATGCGAGTAGCCATAGATCCCGTTGTAGATCACCGGCAGCTGACCCGCCGCCAGCGCCGACGGCGCCGTGC
>DATIEI010000123.1:0-4022 GCA_035455845.1 Solirubrobacteraceae bacterium | reverse complement strand
GTCGCGACCGGTGCTCTCGAGCGGCTCTCGGAGATGACCCGCGCCAGCGGCACTGATTGGGCCCTCGGGATCGAGGCGCACGCGCGGGCGCTGCTGAGCGACGGGGAGTCGGCCGAGCGGCTGTTCGGTGAGGCCATCGAGCGTCTTGGCCGAACCCGTATACGGATGGGGCTTGCGCGTGCCCATCTGCACTACGGCGAGTGGCTGCGCCGTGACGGACGGCGCCTAGATGCGCGCGGGGAGCTGCGCGCGGCCCGGGAGATGTTCACAGCAATGAGGGCGGAGGGGTTCGCAGCGCGGGCAGAGCGCGAGCTCCTGGCCACTGGCGAGCAAACCCGCAAACGCGGCGTCGAGTCCCGGGAGGATCTGACCACCCAGGAGGTCCAGGTCGCGCGGCTCGCCCGTGACGGGCTGTCCAACGCCGAGATCGGAGCGCGGCTGTTCATCAGCCCACGCACGGTCGAGTACCACCTCCACAAGGTGTTTAACAAGCTCGGCATCAACTCACGCAACCAGCTCGGCCGAGCGCTCCCGGAAGAACGTAGCGGGGCGCTCTCCGTCTGAGGATCGCCTCGCCGGCGGCGCCCGCCCACGAGGACACACCGCAGGAATCCGGAGCAGCGGACCTAGTCGCTCGACTGGGGCTGGACTGGGTGCCCGACTAGGACTTTCCCGGACGCGACCGCGGCGCGACCAGCGCAAGCTGTGCGCATGCTGCGGCCCCCCGACATCGATCCTTTGCGAAACAGATCGCGCCAGAGGATCTATCGCAGCTTGTCCAGCCGCCTGATCGCGGGGCCCCGGATCGGACAGTGAGGAGGAGAGAATGATTTCGCCGATCTCGGAAGGCGGCCGGGCTCGCCGCCCCGAAGCTGATCCGGGGCGGATCCGACGGAGCCAATACATGGCTTACCCAACCGTCCGAGGCCTTTCCGCGGATCCGACACCGCATGCGCCGACCCGGGTCATCGTTGCTGAGGATGACGTGTTGATGCGCGAGGGCCTGGCAGGACTGCTCGAGCACGCCGGGTACGAGGTCGTCGGCCAGGCCGGTGACGGAACCGAACTGTTGCGGCTCGTCCACCAACGCCAGCCCGACGTGGCGATCGTCGACGTCCGCATGCCTCCGACTCACCGGACCGAGGGTCTCGATGTGGCGCGCGTGATCCGCGACGACTTTCCGGAAGTCGCGATCTTGATCCTGTCTGCGCACGTTGAGGTGGCGCACGCGATGACGCTGCTCGCCGGCGGAGGGCGCAGCGGCTATCTGCTCAAGAGCCGCGTCGCCGACCTCGACGAGTTCCTCGAGGCAGTGAATCGTGTCAGCCGTGGCGGCTTGGTCGTCGATCCCGCGCTCGTGCAGGAACTCGTGGCAACACGCGAGTTCGACGATCCACTCGAGGCGGTCACCCCTCGCGAGCGCGAGGTGCTCGCCTTGATGGCCGAGGGTCGCTCGAATGCGGGCATCGGCCGGCGCCTCTGGATCACCGAGGGGACGGTCGAGAAACACGTGCACAGCATCATGACCAAGCTACGACTGCCCGAGACAGATGATGACCACCGACGCGTCTTGGCGGCTATCGCGTTCCTCGATGCTCATCAAACCGAGTAGACCTGGCTCACCGAGCCTCCGTGTGAGCGCGAGGCCGTTCTCCCCGCCGAGGTCGATGTCGATGAACACGAGGTCCGGCCGTGATTCGACGACTCGCGTGAGCGCATCGCTCCCGGATGCCGCGCCGGCGACCACCGAGATCCCGTGCTCGTCGAGGCGCGCGGACATCTCGCCGCCCGGAGGGATGATGCTGCTCGGTCGGCGAGACGAGTGCGCAGTGCTAGACGCGCTGCTCGCCGCGGCCCGGGTGGGGCGCAGCGGAGCCCTCGTGCTCCGAGGCGTGCCGGGGATCGGAAAAACTGCGCTGCTCGAGTACGCCATCCGCTCGGCATCGGGTCTGAAGGTGGTCAGGGCGGTGGGGATCGAGTCGGAGCGGGAGCTGCCGTTCGCGGCGCTTCATCAGCTCTGCGCGCCCATCCTCGGCCGGCTCGATCGGCTTCCCGGGCCGCAGCGTGATGCGCTGGCGATCACCTTTGGGTTGAGCTCGGGTTCGGCGCCGGATCGGTTTCTGGTCAGTCTGGCGGTGTTGAACCTCCTCTCGGAGGCGGCGGAGGAGCGTCCGCTCCTGTGTGTCGTGGACGACGCACGGTGGTTGGACCGGGCGTCGAGCCAGGTGTTGGGGTTCGTGGCACGGCGGCTGTTGGCGGAGTCGGTGGTGATTCTGTTCGGCGCGCGGCAGCCGGGCGAGGACTTCCGGGGGCTGCGGGAGCTGGTGGTTCGGGGGCTTCCGGACGGCGACGCCAGCCGGTTGCTGTCCTCGGTGCTCACGTGGCCACTGGACGAACGGGTGCGTGAGCAGATCGTGGCGGAGACTCGGGGGAATCCGCTGGCGCTCCTGGAGCTGCCGAACGGGCTGTCGCCGGCTCAGTTGGCAGGCGGATTCGGGCTCCCGGCGGCGCTGTCGCTCGAGGGTCGAATCGAGGAGCATTTCCTGCAGCGCCTTGAAGCCCTGCCGAAGGACACGCAGCGGCTGGTGCTGCTCGCGGCCGCGGAGCCGGGTGGTGATCTCGGGCTGGTGCTCCGCGCCGGGAACCGGCTCGGGATCATCCGTCCAACGCTGGCGCCCGCCGTAAGGACAGGTTTGCTCGACGTCGGGGCTCGAGTTCGGTTTCGCCATCCTCTCGTACGCTCGGCCGTCTACCGCGCCGCACCGCCGGACCAGCGCCGGGAGGTGCATCGGGCGTTGGCCGAGGCGACTCCGCCAGAGGTCGACCCTGATCGGCGGGCGTGGCATCTCGCTGAGGCGACCGCCGGCCGTGACGAGAACGTCGCCGCCGAGCTCGATCGGGCGGCCGGCCGGGCCCAGGCCCGGGGCGGATTGGCGGCGGCGGCCGCCTTCCTCGAGCGGGCGGTCAGACTTACGCCTGAGCTCGACCGACGGGCGCGCCGGGCGCTCGCCGCGGGGCAGGCGAAGCACCAGGCCGGCGCCCATGATGCGGCGCTGGCGCTGTTGGCCGAGGCAGAGGCGGGACCGCTTGACCAGCTCGCGCACGCCCGTGTCGATCTGTTGCGCGGCCAAGTCGCGTTCGCGGTGCGGCTCGGCAGCGACGCACCACCGCTGCTTCTACGAGCCGCGAAGCGATTGGAGCCGCTAGACATCGCGCTCGCGCGCGACACGTATCTGGAGGCGATGTCGGCGGGGCAGCTGGCAGGCCAGCTGGCCCAAGCGGGCGGTTTGCTCGAAGTCGCCACTGCCGTCCGCGCGGCCCCCACGCCAGCGGGACCCGCCCGCCCAGTGGATCTGCTGCTCGACGGTCTGGCCACCTGGTTCACGGACGGGCCCGCGAATGGCGCGCCGTTGGTGAAACGGGCGCTACGGGCGTTCCGCGGCGTCGACATCGGCAGCGAGGACGCGCTCCGCTGGCTTGCATTTGCCTCCCGCATCGCTGGGGACGGTCCGTGGGACTTCGAGGCCTACGAAGCGCTTGTCAGCCGCCACATCCAGCTCGTGCGCCAAGCCGGTGCTCTCTCCCAGCTGCCCTTGGCCCTGGTCGCACGCATCCACGCGCACGTGTTCGCCGGCGAACTCGCGGCGGCAGCTTCTCTAAGCGAGGAGTGCGAAGCCGTCACGGAGGCGACTCGGATCCAGCTCCCCCGCTATGGCGCCCTCGCAGTCGCGGCATGGCGCGGTCTGGAGGCCGAGACTTTGGAGCTGATCGATGCCACGATCGAGCAAGTTGTGCCCCACGGGCAGGGTTTGGGGGTTACTGCGACCAAGTGGGCGGCCGCGGTGCTGTACAACGGCCTCGGTCGCTATGAAGACGCACGGGCGGCTGCCGAGCAGGCCGGCAGGCCCCCACTGGCGATGGGGTGGGCGCATTGGGCCTTGGTCGAGCTGATCGAGGCGACCGCGCGAATCGGCGAGCGCAAAGTCGCCGCCGCCATCCTCGACGCTCTTACGCAGACGACG
>DATIEI010000122.1:0-13225 GCA_035455845.1 Solirubrobacteraceae bacterium | reverse complement strand
TCGCTCACACGCTCGACCGCTTCCTCGACCAGGCGCTCCCCGTGATTGCGGCCGCTCAATCCGACACGGCGCTGCGCGACGCGATGGCCGCCTACATGACCGAGCAGGATCTGGGCCCGCACCGCGGAGTGGCGGCGCTCGGCGAGTATCTCGCCGCCGAGCAGGCCGCCGGTCGGGTGCGCGCGGGCGTCGACCCGGACGCGGCCGCGATGCTGTTCGTCGGCGCCTGCTACACCCGCGCGGCGCAGCGGCAGATGCCTGCGAAGACGGCTGACCTGCCGTCGCTCGAGGACATCATCGACGCCACCGAGGCACTGCTGCGGCCCTAGCGAGGCCTTGGCGGCGGATCTATGATCCAAGATCGTGCCCGGTTGACGTTAGAACCAAGCGCACCGCCGAACTGAGGCTCGCTGGGCCACGCGCTCGCGTGGACGGGCCGCCGGCGCGGCCGTGCTGGTGTCTGCCCTGGCGCCAGAGCGGCTCGGTGGCGGTGCGCGAGCGCCGCCTGGGTCGTACGAGTTATGCAGCTAAGCCGGCACGATCGCCGGGCCGTTCGGCTCGGGCGGCGGATCCTGCGAGGGGAGATCGCGCGTGGCCAGCGTGGAGTGCGTCTGCGTCCCGTCGGAGTGGACGATCAGCACGGGGATGGGGCTGTGGTTGAGGACGTAGTGGCTCACGCTTCCGAGCAGTGAGGCGGCGAGCGCCCGGCGGCCGCGGGAGCCCATCACCAGCACGTCGTAGTCCCCGCACGCCACCGCCTTCATCAACGCCGACCGGATCGGCCGGCGGCTGATCAGCGTGGTGACCGGGACGTCGTCGGGCACCCGGTTGACCGCGTCGCGCATCACCTGCACGGCCTCGCGCTCGAGGTCGAGCGCGGACAGCGCGGCGGCGCCGGTGGCGACCCCGGAGGCGGCCCAGGCGGGCGGCTGGTTGACCGCGGTGAGGATCGTGAGCCGTCCCCGTCCGGCTCGGGCGATGTCGATCGCCTCGTCGAGCGCGCGCTGCGCATGATCGGAGCCGTCGACGCTAACCAGGATGTTGCGGAACATGCGTTCTCCCGAACTGCTTGGCATGCCAAACATTAGCATGCCAGGGTATACTCGACAACTGTCAATGCAACGTTCGGGGTGCGACGAGTTCTTGGCCGGCTTCGATGCGCTCGCGCAGGCGGTGCGCCGAGCGCGGGGCGCCAACGGTCATGCCGCCGACGGCGGCCTGACCTTGTCCCAGTACGGCCTGCTCGAGGGGTTGGCCAACCGCCGGCCGGCGCGCGTTCAGGAGCTCGCCGAGGCGGCCGGGATCAGCGCATCGACGGCCACCCGGATCCTCGACGCGCTCGAGCGCCGTGGGATCGTGCGGCGTACCCGCTCGAGCGAGGATCGTCGCGCCGTGGCGGTCAGCCTGACCGAGCGCGGCGGAGATCTACTGCGCGCGGAGGAGGACTGGCTACGGGGTCGCCAGCGCGCCTTCTACACCTCGCTGCCGGAGGCCGAGCGGGAGCTCGCCCCCGACCTGCTGGTCCGACTCGCCGCGCTGATCGACGAGCTCGCCGCCGGGCCCGACGAGTAGGTGCAGCGAAGCCGCGATGGCGTCGCCGTCGCCCCGCTCTACCGGCAAGTCCTTGCTCGTCGCCATCTGTGCGCTCATATCCCGAAGCGGCCCCACGAGTTCACGTCGCGTGCCAGACATTCGAAGACCAGCATGTCGAAACGCGGCACACTCGCCCGTCATAGGGTTGAAGCCGCACCACAAGCGAGCGGCCAACCAACCTTCAAGGAGGCGTGATGCCGCAGTACATGCTGTTGATCTACAACCCGCTGACGGGCCAACCGACCCCAGAGCAGATGGCTGAGATGGGTCCGCGCTGGGACGCATACACGAAGACCCTGATCGACGCGGGCGTCCTCGTCGGCGGCGACGCGCTCGAGCGCGCCGACGTGGCCACCACGGTGCGCGAGCGCGACGGCCAGACCCAGTTCACCGACGGCCCGTTCGCCGAGACCAAGGAGTACCTGGCCGGTTACTACCTGGTCGATTGCCCCGACCTGGACACCGCGCTCGACCATGCCTCGCGCATGCCGAACATCGGCTTCGGGTCGGTCGAGGTGCGCCCGGTGTGGGATCGCACGGGTCCGCAGGCGACCAGCCGCGAGCAGGTCGCCCAAGCTCGGGCGTAGCCCGTGTCGGAGCACGGGGGGCGGTTCAGGCAGACCGACCCCCCGTGTGTCGATTGTGTTGACTTGGCCTTATGGCGAAGGTCGACGACCCCCCGCGTGTCGGGTTCTGGCCCCGTGGCCGTTGGCATCGGCCGCGGGATCGGACAGCTTGTCAGGCATGACCGTGACCGTGCCCGAGTGCACCGAGTCGGTCGCGGCGGTTCTGCCCCTCGGGGCCGCTATTGCGTCAGTCGGCATCAGCCTTCCGGACGCAGTGGTTCCGAATGCGCAGATCGCGCCGCGAATCGGCGTCACCGACGAATGGATCGTGCGCCGGACCGGGATCCGGGCCCGCCACGTGGCCGCCCCGGATGAGCGCCTGGCCACCCACGCTGCCAACGCCGCCACGGCGGCCCTGAGGCGCGCCGGCGTCACCGCCGGCGAGGTCGACCTCGTCCTGGTGGCCACCACCACGCCCGACGAGGTGATGCCCAACGCCGCCCCGCAGGTCGCCCACGAGCTTGGCGCGATCCGGGCCGGCGCGTTCGATATCGGCGCCGCGTGCACGGGATTCCTCTCGGCCCTGGCCGTCGGCGCGGCTCAGATCGAGTCCGGACGGGTCCAGACCGCGCTGGTCATCGGCGCCGACCTGATGTCCCGGATCACCGATCCCGAGGACCGTGCCACCGCCGCGGTGTTCGCCGACGGCGCGGGCGCGGTGGTGCTGCGGGCCACCGCCGAGGAGAGCCGCATCGGTCCGATCGTGCTCGGCGCCGACGGAGCGGGCGCGGATCACATCATCGTCCCGCGCGAGAACGGCACTATCCAGATGCGCGGGCACGAGACGTTCCGCGAGGCGGTCGCGCGGCTGTCGCTGTCGACCGTCCAGGCCGTGCGCGCCGCCGATGTCCGGCTCGAGGACATCGACCTGTTCGTCTACCACCAGGCGAACGGACGGATCCTGAGCGCCGTGGGCGAGCGGCTCGGCCTGCCGCCCGATCGTGTGGTCGACTGCATCTCGGAGCACGGCAACACCTCCGCGGCAACGCTCCCGCTCGCGCTCGCCTACGTGGAGAACGAAGGCCGTCTCCAGGCCGGCCACCGCGTGTTGCTGGGCGCGTTCGGCGCCGGCTTCACGTGGGGCGCAACCGTCGTCGAATGGGGGACGCCGTGAGCAGCCGCGTCGTGATCACTGGAATCGGCGCGGTGACGCCGCTCGGCAACAGCGCCCGCGAGCTGCATGAGGGCTGGCTGGGCGGCCGCGTCGGCTACGCGGACGGCGAGGGGGCCTGCACGGACTTCGACCCGACCGAGTTCATGAGCACCAAGGAGGCGCGACGCAGCGACCGGTTCACCCAGCTGGCGATGGCCGCCGGCGCCCAGGCGGTGGCCGACGCGGGGTGGGACCGCGAGGCGCCGCCGACCGACCCGGCCGACGTCGGCTGCGTGATCGGCTCGGGCATCGGCGGAATGGAGACGTTCGAGACGCAGTGCGGAGTGCTCCGCGACCGCGGGCCGGAGCGTGTCTCACCGCTGGCCATCCCGCTGATCATGGGCAACGCCGCGTCCGGAGTCCTCGCGATGCGCCACGGACTCCAGGGACCGGTCTTCGGCGTGATGTCGGCGTGCGCGTCCGGCACCCACGCGATCGGCGAGGCGGCGCGCATGATCAAAGCTGGAGAGGCACAGGCAGTCGTCGCGGGCGGATCCGAGGCGACCCTCACTCCGCTCGCGAAGGCGGCCTTCGGCGCCATGGAGGCCACCTCGCCGACCGGCATCTCCCGCCCGTTCGACGCGCGGCGCGACGGGTTCGTGATGGGCGAGGGCGCCGGCGTGCTCGTGCTCGAGTCGGAGGAGCTGGCGCGCGAACGCGGGGCCCGCATCCTCGGCGAGGTGCTCGGCTACGCGGCCACGGGCGACGCCCACCATCTGACCGCGCCCGAACCCACCGGCCGTCCGGCGGCGACGGCGATCACCCGCGCACTGAAGAACGCTGGGCTGACCCCGGAGCAGATCGACTACGTCAACGCCCACGGCACCTCGACGCCGCTCAACGACCGCTCCGAGACCGAGGCGATCAAGCTCGCGCTCGGCGAGCGGGCGTACGACGTCCCCGTGTCCTCGACCAAGTCGGCGATCGGGCACCTGCTCGGCGCGGCCGGAGCGGTCGAGGCGATCGCCACTCTGCTCGCGCTGAACGACCGCGTCGCGCCGCCGACCCTGGGCTACGAGGAGCGCGACCCTGATCTCGATCTCGACTACGTGCCCGACGGCCCTCGGGCGCTGAGCAACGGGAACGGGCACCCACTCGTTGCGATCTCGAACTCATTTGGCTTTGGCGGCCACAACGCGGTCGTGTGTCTGGGAGGCGCGTCGTGAGCGCAACGCTCGCTCCGAGCCCCCAGACCGAGTCCAGGCCGCTTGACGCGCTGGGCCGCCTCGAGACCCTGTGCGACCGCGGCTCGCTCGAGCTGATCCGCTCCGACGTGCTCTCGGCTGCGATGGGCGAGAAGGCTCGCTCCGGGGACGGCGCGCTGGCCGGCGCGGGCACGATCGACGGCCGGCCCGTGTTCTGCTACGCCCAGGACCAGAGCTACGCGGGCGGCTCGCTCGGCGAGCAGCATGCGGGCACGATCGTGCGCGTGCTCGAGCTGGCCGACCGGGCGAAGGCTCCGGTCGTCGGGTTCGTATCGAGCGGGGGCGCGCGCATGCAGGAGGGCGTGGCGGCGCTCGGCGGCTACGGCCGCATCTTCCACCGCATCGTGAAGCTTTCGGGACGCGTCCCGCAGGTCTCGATCATCACCGGACTGTCGGCCGGCGGCGGCGCCTACTCGCCGGCGCTCACCGACTGGGTGGTGATGACCGAGGAGTCCAGCATGTTCCTGACCGGCCCCGGGGTGGTCCGCGAGGCGCTCGGCGAGGACGTAACCGCCTCGCAGCTCGGCGGCACGCGCGTCCACGAGCGCAACGGCGTGTGCCACTTCGTGGCGCCCACCGACTCGAGCGCCGCGTACCTGGCCCGCGAGCTACTCGGCTACCTGCCCCGGCACCGCGACGCCCAGCCGCCCGTCCTGCCGGCGCGACCGCCGCTCGGCTACGACCCCTCCGACCCCGTCCCGGCCGATCACCGCCGCGTCTACGACGTGCGCGACGTCACGCGGGCCCTGGTCGACGGGGGCGAGCTGCTCGAGGTGGCAAGCGGCTGGGCGCGCAACCTGGTGACCGGCTTCGCGCGGCTCGACGGCCGGACCGTCGGCGTGGTGGCCAACCAGCCGCGCTACCTGGGCGGGATCATCGACGCCGACGCCGCGCAAAAGGGAGCCCGCTTCGTCTCCAAGTGCAATGCGTTCGGGATCCCCCTGCTCGTGCTCGTCGACACTCCCGGGTACATGCCCGGCACCAAGCAGGAATCGGCCGGCGTGATCCGCTTCGGCGCCGGCTTCGTGCATGCCTTCGCCGAGGCCGAGGTACCGCGCGTCACGTTGATCGTCCGCAAGGCGTTCGGCGGCGCGTACATCACGATGAACTCAAAGGATCTGGGGGCCGATTACGTGTTCGCATGGCCGGGTGCCCAGATCGGGGTGATGGCGGCCCGTTCGGCGGTGGGGATCATCAATCGCCGCGAGCTGGCCGCCGCCGACGATCCTGGCGCCGCGCGTGACGAGCTCGCCGCCGGATACGCCGAGACTCAGCTCTGCCCGCGCAAGGCGGCGTCGGGCGGCCACATCGACGAGCTGATCGCCCCGGACCAGACCCGCTCCCGCCTGGTGTGGGCGTTCCGTTCGCTGGAGCGCGACGCGTGACGCAAGCCGACGGCACCGTGCTGCTGACCGGCGCGACCGGGTTCGTCGGGATGGAGCTGCTGGCGCGCTACCTCGAGCGCACCGACCGTCCGGTCGTGACCCTGATCCGCGCTCGTGACGACGACGGCGCGCGCGGGCGCCTCGACGCGGTGCTGGCCAACCTGTTCGGGTACCGCGCCGGCCGGTACGCCCACCGCGTCCGCGCGGTGGCCGGCGACCTGACCGCCCCGTGGCTGGGGCTGGACCCGATGCGCTGGGAACGACTGGCCGGCCAGGCCACCACGATCGTCCACGGCGCGGCTTCGGTGTCGTTCGCGCTGCCGCTCGAGGAGGCGCGGACGATCAACGTCGGGGGCACCCGCCGAATGCTCGAGCTGGCCGCCCGCGCCCGCGAGAAGGGCGTGCTCGAGCGCTACGCCCACATCTCGACCGCCTACGTGGCCGGCAACCACGCCGGGCGCTTCTCCGAGCACGATCTCGACCTCGGCCAGGACTTCCACAACTCCTACGAGCAGTCGAAGTTCGAAGCCGAGCAGCTCGTGCGCTCCTGGCACGACCTGCCGTTCACGATCCTGCGCCCGAGCATCGTCGTGGGCGACAGCACCAGCGGCTGGACGGCCGCCTTCAACGTGCTCTATTGGCCGCTGCGGGCGCTGTCGCGCGGCGTGTTTCCCGCCGTCCCGGCCACGCCGGCGTCCCCGGTCGATGTGGTCTCGATCGACTACGTCGCGGACGCGATCCACGAGCTGTGCCACGGCGCGGGCGACATCGGGCAGACCTACCACCTGACTGCGGGCTCGCAGGCCTCGACGATGGGGGAGATCGTCAGCTTCGCCAGCGGCTACTTCCACCGGCCCGGCCCGAAGCTGGTCCCGCCGGCCGAGTTCGCCGCGGTCGCCCAGGGCGTGGCCAGGTCCGTGCTCGAGGAGGGCAGCGCGTACTTCCCGTACTTCCACGTGGCGGCCACGTTCGACGACTCGTTCACGCGGGCCCGGCTCGAGCCCGCCGGGATCAGCGTGTCGCCGCTGCGCGACTATCTGGGCCGGCTGCTCGACTTCGCGACGAGCGCGCGGTGGGGCAAGCGCCCGATCGCGCGAGCCGAGGCCCGGCCCGCGTTTTAAGGGCCGCGCTGGCGCGCGGCATCCCTGGGGCCATGCGGCCCCGTCCGGACACGAACCGTGGCCCCGATTCGGAGCCGGATAAGTCGTCACTCGAGCACTCTGCCCCGGGTGCGTGACGAGCTATACGCCTGGGACGCGGCTAATGCGTTACGCCCTCGACATCGGGGGCGCCGTGACGAGCTATCCGTGTCGGCCCACACCCGATCCTCCCCCCACCCGGGGGGTTGTCCTCGGCGACGCGTTGCGGGCTCCCGCGCACGCGAGCATCCTCGAAATGTGACGCTGCTCGCGGACACGGCCCGGTTCCGGACTGACGATCCGGATGACCTGGTGCGCGCATCGCTCGCCTGTCCGATCTGCCTGTGCACCGACGATCTCGAGTGGCACCCGGCGCTCGACGGATACGATCCGTCGGTGGAATGCCGCTGCCCACGGTGCGAGGAATCCTGGCGGGTCTACCTGGAGCCGCAGCAGGCGCTGCGCCTTGCGTTGATGGGCGCCGCGCGCTGAGCCGCCGCACATCTCGGGACCCATGACGACCACCGCTCGGTCCGAAGTCGGTGTCGACGCGCTCGAGTTGTTCGTCGAGGTGCTGTCGCAGTCCGAGGACGTCACCGGCGATGTGTTCTACAACCGACTGTCCGAGGCGGTGTGCCGGCTGGCCCACATGCGCCGCGCGCTGATCTTCCGCTACGACTCCGCGCTGCGGCGTGTGCGGGCGGCGGGCGCGCACGGTATGGGCCTCGAGCAGTTCGCCGAGGCGTACGTCACGGTCGAATCGGCGCCGATCGCCGCCCAGTCGCTGCGAGAGGACCGGGTGATCGAGGTCGCGGGGGACATGACCGGGCAGTTCCCGTCCGAGTTCGCCGACGTGTTCCCCGAGCCGGCGCGGCTGGTCTGCGCACCGATGGCGGCCGCGGGACGCGACCTCGGGGTGATCTTCGCCGACCGGCTGGTGACCGAGCCGCCGCTCGACGATGCCGAGCGACACCTGCTGTGGACGCTGGGCAAGGCCGCGGCGCTGGCCTCGGTGTCGCGTGCGGTGGCGACCGAGAGTGAGCGGGCGCGGCAGCTCGAGCACCGCATCGACCTGGCTCGCGACATCCATCAGGGCGTGATCCAGCGCCTGTTCGGGATCTCGATGGCGCTCGACGGCGAGGGCGACCTGCCGGCCGAGGCCCGGGCCCGCTGTGCGGTTGAGATCCAGGAGGCCCTGTCCGATCTGCGCACGGCGATCCAGCGGCCGCTCAGCCGCGCCCCGCGCGAGACCCAGACCACGTTTGTGGCCGAAGTCGAGCGGCTGGCCCGCGTGCACCCCGACCTGGGAGTGACGCTCGATGCCGGTGAGGAGGGCGACGTGCCGTCGACTCTCGAGCCATTGGCGCAGTCGGTTCTGGCCGAGGCGGTGCGCAACGCCCACAAGCACGCGAACCCGCGCTGGGTGAGCGTCCGGGTGGGACGCCAAGATGGCGCGCTGGTGCTCGAGGTGGCCAACGACGGCGTCACTGGGCGCCGGCATCGCGCCGGCATGGGCTTGAGGCTGGCCGCGCTCGAAGCGCTTCAGAGCGGGGGGGTCGTCGAGTTCGGTGTGCGCGAGCCAGGGATCTGGCAGGTCAGGCTGGTGGTGCCGGTTGACCCCTGAGTCGCCCCCGCGGATTTCGGAGGCGCTGCGCAGCCCCGACCGGTTGAGTGTCCTCGTGGTCGACGACCACGATGTCGTGCACTGGGGGATCCGGCTGATGCTCACCCAGCAACCCTGGGTCGATCGGTGCCTGAGTGCGCATTCGGGAGAAGAGGCGATCGAACTGGCGGTCCGCTACCGGCCACACGTGGCGCTGGTCGACCTGTTCATCGGCGAGGAGTCCGGGGCCGAGGTGTGCGAGCGGTTGCGCAAGGCCCAGCCGCTCATCCGGGTGCTGCTGTTCTCGGGCGCCGGCGAGATCTCGCCGCCGGCGGCTCGGGCGGCCGGGGCCTCAGGCTTTGCCTACAAGGACTGGCCTGCGCGCAAGATCGCCGGCGCAGTGCGTCTCGTCGGGATGGGCAAGACGGTGTTCGAAGGGCCCTCCCAGCCACCCGCGCTCGGCCTGTCCGAGCGCGAGCGCGACGTGCTCAACCTGATGGCCTCGGGCGCCACCAACCCGGAGATCGCAGAGCAGCTTCACCTGTCCAAGCACACGGTCAAGGAGCACACCAGCGCGGTGTATCGCAAGCTCGGGGTGCGCAACCGGACCGAGGCGGTCCAGCGGGGGCAGCGCCTCGGGCTGCTGGCGTGATCGTCTGCGACTCGTTCGTGATCGCCGACTGGACCGACCCCGGCACGCATCCCGGGCGGCCGATCGCGGGCCTGCACCGGCATCGCTCCGACGACGAGGCGTGGTACGTGCTCTCGGGACGCCTGGGGTTCCAGGTCGGCGAGGATCAGATCGAGGTGGCTGCCGGCGGCTCGGTGCTGGTCGTCCGCGGCACGCCCCACTCGTACTGGAACGCGGTGGCGGAGCCGACTCGCTACCTGCTCGTGATGACGCCACGGATCCACCGGCTGATCGAGGCGCTGCACTCAGGCGAGCGCAGCGACTGGGCGCAGATCTTCGAGGAGCACGACTCAGAGCTCCTCGCCTAGGTGAACGTGCCGAGCGCTATCGGTCGTGCGCCATCTCGTCGATGCACACCGTGGCGGCCAGGATGAGCGCATCGTCCTCGCCGGGTGCGATCTCGATGCCGTAGGTGTCGCGGACGCGAAACCAGCGCTTCGAGATCTCCGCCACCTTGTGGCCGTCGCGCTCGATCTCGTACTCGTGATCGACGATGTTGCCCTTCGCGCTGAGCTCACCGCCGGACTCGAGCTCGATCGCGAAGCGGTCGCGCAGCGGCGTGATCAGCGCCTTGTGGATCGTCGCCACGGTCTCCCCGCCCCGCTCGATCTGCATCTTGTCGCGGATGCTGAGCTTCTTCTCCTGGATCTTGAACAGCTCGTCGCCCGACGGCGTCTCGAGGATGAAGGTCTCACGGATGCGCATGGCCTTGCCGTTGACCTTGAACACGCGCTGCCCATCCTCGGTCTCGATCCAGTAGTCGTCGCCGATCGCGAACAGCTTCTCGCGCATCTGGTAGCGCGTACCGCCGGAGTCGTCATGTCTGTGGAGAAATCCCATGGCGCCAACCCTCCTACCTCCTCGCAATCCTTCATCGTCCGTTCCGGGTGAGGCCGCGGGCGCGGACTCGCCCGATGATGTCGCCGGTGACCGGTGTCCGGGTCGACCGACACGCGCTGGGCGGGCTCACAGCTCGCGCTCGGCCCGCGTTCGGCATCCGGCCCACGCAGCGCTTCATGCTCGCGCTGTCTTGCACCGTGGCCTACGAGGCTACGGCGATCTGGGTCTCGCGGGTGTGGCGTGGCGAGCTCGAGCAGGCGATCGGGCCGGTCATGGCCTGGGTGATCCCGATCTTCATGGCTTACATCCCGGCTGTGGTCATCGGCTTCCTGTGCTTCACGCTGATCTTCACCCGCTACCACCCTCCGCCATCGGGAGCGCCCACCGGCCTGTGGCCCACGGGTGTGTGGCCGGCGATCACGGTGATCATCGCCGCCCGCAACGAACAGGACGCGATCGAGTGGACGCTCGATCAGATCGCAGGCTCCCGGTATCAACGGCGTCAAGCGAATGCAGGCCGCCTACAACAGCGCACTCGTCGCGCAGGGCGCGTTTTCGGCGTACTGGACGGAGGACCTCCGGGCCGTCGGAGGATGGCCGGATGCGATCGGCGAGGACATCGTGCTCACCTGGACCCTGATGGACGCGCGCGGCCTGGTCCAGTACGAGCCCCTGGCGCTTGCCGAGACCGTCGTCCCTGCCGCTCTGCCCCACTTCATGCGTCAGCGCTCGCGCTGGGCGCGCGGGATGCTCGAGGGAATCAGGATCAATCCGCCGCACCGCCAGCCGCGCGTGCTGGCCAAGTTCGTGGCCGGCCTCGACTACCTGGTCCCGTTCCTCGACATCGGCTACGTGTTCTTTTGGATTCCCGGTGTGATCCTGTTCATCTTCGGCTACCCGCTGCTGTTCTCGTGGTGGTCGATGCTCGTGATCCCGATCACGCTGGTCATCTACGGCCTGCTGCGTCGCTGGCAGGACCACAACGTGTTCCGCCGCCTGCGCATTCACCCCGAGCCAGACCGCCGTGGCTTCTTCGGCTATCTGTTCGGCTACCAGGCGGTGACCTCGGCCGCGTCGCTGCGCGGCTACGCCGAGCAGATCGCGGGGATCACCCGCCGCTGGAAGTAGTCGATCCGATTACCGACCAGGCACGATCGTGGTGCTGGCCGGGGACGCTGCCGATGCCAAGCGGATGCCATCACGCGTCGGCATGTTGATCGCCGCCACCTTGCTCGCCCTGCTCGTCCTGGCCGGGAGCGTCGGCGTGCCCTCCGGTGAGGTCTCGAGCGCGGCCGCGGCAACCGGTGACCCGACCCTGTTCGGCCTGGACGTCCCGTCGCTCGAGCAGCTTGACGGCACGGAGTCTGGGCTGGGGGTGCGCGCGGCGATCGTGGGGACGTTCGCCGACTGGGCGCACGCGCCCGACTTCCCGATTGGTTTCGCCCGCGCGGTGAACCGGCGGGGAGCGGTAGCGCTGATCTCGTGGGAGCCCTGGGATTCCTGGCGAGGCGGCGCCGACCAGGCGCGGTACGCGGTGCGCCGGATCGCGGCCGGTGACGACGATCCGCTGATCGACCGCTGGGCGACGGAGATCGCCCACTACCGCCACCCGGTGATGCTCCGGTTCGCGCCCGAGATGAACGGCGATTGGCTCCCTTGGTCGACCGGCATCAACGGCAACCGGCCCGGCGACTACGTCGCCGCCTGGCGTCACGTGCGCGCGCGCTTCCGCCGCGCGGGTGCGGACAACGCGGTGTGGGTGTGGAATCCGACCGCCGCATATCGCGGCTCAACGCCACTCGGCGAGCTGTTCCCCGGCGCGGGCCAGGCTGATTGGCTCGCCGTCGACGGCTACAACTGGGGCAACACGCGTGACTGGGGGTGGCAGAGCTACGCCGACATCTTCTCGCCCACGCTGCGAGCCCTCCGGGCGCTGGCCCCCGGTCGGCCGATCATGATCGCCGAGACCGCGAGCGCGCCCGGCTCGCGCAGGCCGGCCTGGGTGACCGACACGCTGCACAGCGCGCGCGCCGACGGGCTGAGCGCGGTCGTGTGGTTCGAGTTCGACAAAGAGACAGACTGGCGGCTGGGGGCCGACGCCGCCAGCGCGTGGGCGGCGCGTGGCGTGCTCCGCGGCGCCGGATGGCGCACCGGCGGACGCCTGGCCGCGGTCGAAGGACTCATCCGCCCTCGCTGACGCGCATCCGGTACAGCGCGTGTCGGCGCAACGGACCGGCGGGTACCGCGGGATGGTCGAAGTCGTCGGCCGGATCGTGGCTCATCCCAAGCCGGCGCATCACCCGCAGCGAGGGCTCGTTGATCAGCGAGGTGAACGAGACGACCTCGGGACACTTGAGCTCGTCGAAGGCGAAGGTCAGCGCGGCGGCGGCGGCCTCGCTGGCGTAGCCGCGGCCCCAGTAGGGCCGGTCGAGCCGCCAGCCGACCTCGATCGCCGGCGTGAAGTGCGCGTCGAAGCGCGTGCGGTTCAGCCCCACGAAGCCGATGAACGGCGCCCCGTCCTGCACCTCGACCGCCCATAGTCCCCAGCCGTGCACGGCAATCAGTCCCTGGATGTGGCGCGCGAACTTGTCGCTCTCGGCCCGGGTGAGCGTGGCGGGGAAGTAGCGCATCACCTCGGGATTGCCATTCAGCGCGGCGAACGGCTCGAGGTCCTCCTCGCACCACTGCCGGAGGACGAGGCGTTTCGTCGTGATCTGGGCCACGGCTGTCGATCGTATGCTGGTCGGGTGAGCGAAGCCCGGTCCTCGTTTCAGCCGCCCGACCCGATGCTCGCGCCGCGCTACACCGGCGTGCGCACGTTCGCCCGCCTGCCCAACGTCGAGGTTCCGCGCGAGGGAGTCGACGCCGCGGTGATCGGGGTTCCGTTCGACACCGCGACCAGCTTTCGCAGCGGTGCCCGGTTCGGACCGGAGGCGATCCGGGCCGGTTCGACACTGCTTCGGCCCTACCACCCCGCGCTCGATGTCGAC
>DATIEI010000121.1:0-8554 GCA_035455845.1 Solirubrobacteraceae bacterium | reverse complement strand
CGTACCATAATAGTACTACGGCGTGTAGTGAATCAGGCAAGGCTGATCAGGGCTTGGCGCCCGGTGGAGCCGGTGGGGTCGTAGGTCTCGCGGGATAGAGGAACTGGCCGATCCCGTCCAGGGGCTCGCCCGGGTCACGGGGCGAGAAGCGGCGGAGCTCGCTGTTGACGCTGTACCGGGGGCCAATCAGCACCGCCCCGTCGCGAATGAGCGTGTAGAAACGATCGAGCGGCCGCGGGGGCGGACCGCCGGTCCGGATGCCGCGGAAGTCGTACACCCCTCCGTGACAGGGGCAAACGAAGCTCTGTGCCGCGGCGACGTAGCGCACCGGACATCCCACATGAACGCAGCGTGACGAGATAGCGACCACGTGGTCGTACTCGTCCTTGAATGGCCCGTCGATGTCCAGGTTGTGCAAACGCACGTAGGCGAGCGACAGGCCTGCCTCGCCGATGCCGGGTTCGACGGTGATCACCTCCGGCCGGTAGTCCGTGTCGCTGAAGTGCGATACCGGACCGATCTTCTGCCAGGTGTCCGGCGAGTGCTGGAAGACCGGCGCGATGGCGAAGCCGAGCGCCGGCAACGTGAACGCAGCGGTGGCCACGGCGCCGGCCGCGGTTGCCGCCGTCGTCATGAAGCGACGGCGAGTGATCGTCTCACCTTCAAAGCTGCCCGGGAGTTGGCGATCCTGCGTGTACTTCGGGAGACTGGGTCGTCGGGCGCCACTCATTGTTATTACGCAGCATAATACTACGTCGCGTAACATTGCCTCCCGGTGTCTTCGTCCCAGTGCTCGGGGGGCTGAGCTACAGGCCGACGGCGCGCTGCGTCGGCAGCGAGGGCTATCCTCCGGGGCGATGGCACGCTCGCGGACGCCGAAGCCGCCGCCCGTCCTCCACGAGCTCGAGGCCGAGATCATGGAGGAGGTGTGGCGGCAGGGGGAGCCGACCACAGTCAAGCTGGTCATGGACGCGCTCAACCGCAAGGCCAAGCCGCCACGCGCATACACCACGTACATGACCGTGATGCGCCGACTCGACGACAAGGGGCTTCTGAGTCGCAAGCGAAGCGGGCGCCACGACACCTATGTGCCCACACTCTCGCGCGAGGAGTATCAGGACAGACGAGCGGCGGCCGAGGTCCGAGGTCTGGTCGATCAGTTTGGAGATGCGGCGCTGGCGCACTTCGCGCGGAGCTTGTCCAGCCTGGATCCCGCTCAGCAGCGCCGGCTCCGCCGACTGGCCAGCCGGGAATAGGCCCCAGGGGCGCTCTCATACTTTCGGCTGACCTCTGATTCCATCCGCGCGGCCGATGTGCGGCGGCCCTCCCGGCCCGATCCTTGTGGCATGCAATCGATACATGCCAACCAACACCACGACGGCCCGGCGCTCGAGACCGCCGGACTGACCAAGCGGTTCGGCGGGCGCGTGGCGGTCGACGCCGTCAGCCTCTCCGTTCCGCGCGGCACCGCCTACGGCTTCCTCGGCCACAACGGCGCCGGCAAGACAACGCTCATCCGGATGCTCCTGGGGCTCACCCAGGTCAGCGACGGAAGCGCCAGCGTGCTGGGGCTTCCCTTGCCGGCAGACCGGGCACGGGCGCTCTCCCGGGTCGGGGCGATCGTCGAGGAACCCTCGTTCTATCCGCACCTGACCGGTCGGGAGAACCTGAAAATCGCGACCGCGGTTCGCGGGCCCGAGAGTCGTTCGCGAATCGATGGGGCGTTGCATCGGGTCGGACTCGAGCAGCGCGCCGATGACCGGGTGCGGGCGTACTCGCTCGGCATGCGCCAGCGCCTGGGCGTTGCGCGCTGCCTGCTGTCGGATCCCGAGCTGCTGATCCTGGACGAGCCGATGAACGGACTCGACCCGGGCGGGATGCTCGACATGCGGCGGATGATCCGCGCGCTGGTCGAGGAGGAGGGCCGGACCGTATTCATCTCCTCCCACCTGCTCGACGAGGTCGAGAAGACGTGCGACGTGGCCGCGATCATCGACCGTGGCCGGGTGATCGCCCAGGGTCCGATCGAGGAACTGGTGGCGGGCGGAGCCGGCGAGCTGATCGTCGAGTGCGACGACGCGGAGCGGGCCCTAGCGGTGCTGGCCGGCGAGCCGAGCGTGCGCGATCTGCGACGCGACCACGGCGAGCTCAGGATGAAGCTGCGCGGCCCCGAGCAGGCCGGTGAGATCAACGCACGGTTGGTTGGCGCAGGTGTCGTGGTGACCCGGCTCGAGCCGGTACGCCACAGCCTGGAAGAGCGGTTCCTGGAGATGACGACTCGACTGGAGGTGGCGGCATGACTCGCACGTTGACGGTGGCTCGGCAGATGATCGGGGCGGACCTGCTCCGCCTTCGCAAGAAGCGGGGCTTCATGGCTCTCGTGCTCGCGGTGGTGCTGGCGCCGCTCGTGGTCTTTACCGGATATCAGGTGATCGAGCACGCCTCGAATCCCGCGCAGTACGGTCCCGCCGGCGGGCTCCATCACTTCGTAAAGATGCTCGACCTACTGGGGATCTTCATGGGCCCGGTGGCCGCGGTGCTGATCGGCGCCGAAGCGGGGGCCGGCGACCTGGCGGCGGGCGTGTTTCGCGACAACGTACTCACGGGCCGCTCCCGGACCGCGCTGTTCCTGGCCCGGATTCCCGCTGCGCTCATCGTGACGTTCGGGGCCACCGCTCTGGCGTATGCGTTCGGGCTGGTGGTCACGCTGGGATTCGCCGGAGGGCTGCCAACGCCCGACCTCTCGTTGATCCTTGAGTCGGCTGTGTGGCTGGGCCTGGCCAACGGGGCGGTCTGCGTGCTGGCCGTGGGCGTGGCGACACTGACAGGATCGCGGCCGGGCGCGATCACCGCGCTGATCGGCTGGCAGCTGGTTCTGAGCCCGATGCTGCTGCAGTCGAGCTCGCTGGGATCGGCGCGCAACGGGTTGCTGGACGGCGTGCTGCTGTTCCTGAAGCCCGGACCGGCCAGTGGCGCGCCGGTGATCACGATGTCGGTCGCGGTGGCGGTCCTGGTGATGCTCGCGTGGTTGGTGGTCCTGCCGGCCCTCGGCGGCTGGCGGACGCGGACCCGTGACGCTTGAGACCCGAAGTTACTCTGAGCACATGTCGCAGGGCCTTTCAGCGGTGGCGGCGGTTCGCGAAGCGATCCGTCGCCACCCCTGGTGGACCGACTCGCTGCTCGCGGCCTTACTGACCGTCGTCTCGGTGACGTCCGCGATCGTCTCCGAGAAGCACGCCGGCCACCTATTCCCGGTTCTCGAGGTCATCCTCGTCCCGTTCACGACTGCTCCGATCGCGCTGCGGCGGTACAGGCCACTCGCGGTGCTGGCCATTACCACGAGCGCCGGAGTCGTGATCCTGATCTTCACGAGCCAGGCTCAGTTTCCGGTCGGCGTGCTCGTGGCCCTGTACACGGTGGCGTCGCGGTGCGAGCGACCGGTCTCGATTCGCGCCGCCGAATGGGTGGCGCTCCCGATCGCGGTAGGCGTGACCGTGAGCAGCGGAGGGCATCCGGGGCGGGTGATCCCGGAGCTTGCGGTGTTCGCGATCGCGTGGGTGCTCGGGGACAACATCCGCACGCGGCGGGCTTACCTGGCCGAGCTGGAGGCGCGGGCCGAGCGGCTCGAGCGCGAGCGCGAAGAGAAGGCCGAGCGGGCGGTGATCGAGGAGCGCACCCGCATCGCCCGCGAGCTGCACGACGTGATCGCCCACAACGTAAGCGTGATGGTCGTGCAGGCCTCGGCCGGCGAGGAGTTGTTCGACTCAAATCCCGAGCGGGCGCGTGAATCGCTGTCCGCGGTGGCCTCGACCGGGCGCGCCGCGCTGGCCGAGCTGCGCCGGTTGCTCGGCGTGATCCGAGCCGAGGAGAATCTCGAGAGCGGAGCCGCCTACACCCCCCAGCCGGGGATCGAATATCTCGAGGAGCTGATCCGCCAGGTGAAAGAGACCGGGCTGACCGTCGAGCTGTCGGTGCTCGGGCAGCCGCGCGAGCTGCCGGAGGGGGTGGGCCTGTGCGCCTACCGGATCATCCAGGAGGCCCTGACCAACACGCTCAAGCACGCCGGCGCTTCCCGGGCCGATGTCAGCGTGCGCTACGTCGAGGACGCCCTCGAGCTCCAGGTGCTGGACGACGGCCGCGGTGTCCCGGCGGGTAATGGCGACGGCGAGCCGGGTGGCCACGGTCTGATCGGGATGCGTGAACGGGTGGCGCTGTTCGGAGGTGAGCTCACCGCACGGCCGCGCAGCAGCGAGCACGGCTATGAGGTGCGCGCGCGGCTCCCGCTCGAGGAGGCGCGACCGTGAGCATCCGCGTGCTGATCTGCGACGACCAGGCGCTGATCCGGGCCGGGTTCCGCGCGATCCTGGAAGCCCAGACCGATGTCGAAGTGGTCGGCGAGGCTGAGAACGGAGCGGAGGCGGTGGCGCTGGCCGGGCGGCGGTCGCCCGACGTGATCCTGATGGACATCCGGATGCCCGTGCTCGACGGCGTGGAGGCCACCCGGCAGCTGGTGACCGGCGGCTCGCCGGCTCGCATTCTGGTGCTGACCACGTTCGACCTCGACGAGTACGTCCACGCGGCGATCCGTGCCGGCGCGAGCGGATTCCTGCTCAAAGACGTCACGCCGGCCAAGCTGCTCGAGGCGATCCGGATCGTCGCGGCCGGTGACGCCCTGCTGGCGCCGTCGGTGACCCGGCGGCTGCTCGAACGCTTCGCCAGCACGTTGCCGCAACGCGATCACTCGAGCGCGGCGCTGTCAGCGCTGACCGCTCGCGAGACCGAGGTTCTGCGGCTCTTGGCCGGCGGCCTGTCCAACGCGGAGATCGCATCCGAGCTCGTGGTCAGCGAGGCCACCGTGAAGACGCACATCTCGAGTCTGCTGCGCAAGCTCGGCCTGCGCGATCGGGTGCAGGCGGTGATCCTCGCCTACGAAACCGGCCTGGTCAAACTTGGAAGCGCATAAGCATAGACATAGATATAGATATAGATATAGATCTATGTCTATAGGCATTCAGATCCCGAGCGCACACCCGTCCTTGCGGGCGTCCGAGCCGCCGAACAGGGTGCCATCGCGGAGGATGATCGCCTGGCCGCCGCCGAAGGGCGCCCGCTCGGTGACGCGGCGGACGTTGTAGCCCAGGCCCCTGACGTCGTCCGCCTGGTCCCACAACGGCGGCTCGAGGTTGAGCGTGCGGCCGTCGATCCGGAACCGGCCGCGGTCGATCGCCGCCTGGGGGTCGCCCGGGTCTCCCCCGCCCCGCAGCAGCTCGCACAGGAACTGGGTGTGCGACTGGGCCTGGATCATGCCGCCCATCAGGCCGAAGGGGCCGACCAGCTCGTGCTCGCGAGTGAGCATGCCCGGGATCAGCGTGTGGTAGGGCCGGGTGCCGCCGACCACCTGCCCCTGCACCGCGAACCCGGCCGCCCGGTTGTTCAGGACGATGCCGGTCCGGCCGGCCACCACGCCCGAGCCGAACGACTCGTACAGGCTCTGGAGCAGCGACACGGCCATGCCGTCGTCGTCGACCGCGCATACGGACACGGTGCCGCCGGCCGGCTCGGCGACCGGACCGGGGAGATGGGCGCGGCGCGAGGCCACATGCTCGGGCGTGAGCAGCCCCGAGACGTCGGCGCCGTCGCGGACGGTGGCCAGCGCGTCCTCCAGGGCCAGGCCGACCGCGATCACCTGCTCGCGCAGGTCAACATCCCGATCGCCCAGGATGGCCAGCGCCTCGAGCGCGGCCACGCCCTGAGTGGGCGGCGGTAGTTCCGCCACCTGCAGCCCCCGGTATGTGGCGGTCAGCGGCTGCACCCACCGGGGTTGGTAGCCGGCCAGGTCCTCGACGGCGAGCCACGTCGACGCGGCGATCGCCTCTGCGATCTCGCCCGCGTACAGGCAGCCGGGGCCCTGGGTGGCGATGCTCCGCAGCGTGTCGGCCAGCTCGGGAAGCCGGAACCTCACACCGAAGGCCGGCGGCCTGCCGAAAGCGGCCGGGGCTCGTGGGGTGTCCTGCCAGATCGCCGCGCAGTTGAAGCCGGCCGGCACCCCGCCCTCGGCGAGCGCGATCGCGGGCGCGAGGCAGCGCTCGAGGCCCACCCGGCCGAACCGGGCCGACAGCTCGCCCCAGCCGGCTACCGCCCCGGGCACGTCGACCGATCGCGGTCCTTCGTAGTCGGGCGGCTCGGGCGGAGCGAGGCGGGGCGCCGGCCCGGCGGCATCGAGCCCGTGCACGGCGCCCGCCGGTCCCCGGACGAGCGCCAGCACATCGCCGCCGACCCCGGTGGCGTGGGGCTCGGTCACGCACAGCACCGCGGCCGCGCAGACCGCCGCATCGACCGCGCTCCCGCCTTCGCGCAGCACGTCGAGGGCGTGCAGGGCGGCCAGCGGCTGGCTGGTCGCGACCATCGCCCGCGAGGCGACCGAGGCCGCCCGCGCGGGGCTCAGCGAGAACGACGGCTCGACTCGCATGGGGTTTTGATGCTATCCGCGAGTCCGGCTGCGGCGTTCGTACGCCCGGACGATCACCGCCGCGATGTACACCTGCTCCCGGTCAAGCTGCTGCCCACTCACCCGCAGGACCTCGTGGCCGGCGTTCGTGTGGACGATGTCCCGCCGATGATCGCGCTCGAACGCCGGCCGGGGACGGTGGAAGTCGCCTCCGTCGACCTCGACGATCAGCCCACCTCGGGCCAGAAGAAGTCGGCATTGAACCCTTCGACCGGGTGGTTGGTCAGCGGCTCCGGCAATCCCGCCGCCCGGATCAGCCTGAGCATCGCCCGCTCCCCGTCGGAGCGGGTGCGGCGCGGCCCGCCGGGTTGTCCCATGATCGCCCGCCCCAGAGCCACGCCGGCGCGGTGCTGCGCGCGCTCACACGCCGCGCGGAGCTGCGGCTCGGTGAGGAGCGCGAACGCCTCCGCGATCGCACGCTCCGCCTCCTCGTAGCCGGCGGGTGGCGGCGTAGTCGATGGCCGTGCGCGCCGGAGAGGTGACCGGGATCCCGTGCCTCGTCGTGCGGTCGCGCGGATCCAGCGTCTGTACCTGATGGACGCGCAGGGCGTCGCGCGACCGACACCCTCGGGCAACCACGGTGACCTCGTCGGCCGAGGGCTTGGCGAGGTCCCACAACCCCGCCGCCGAACGGTGGCTGACGAATGTCCGTTCACCACACGCGAGAACTGCGCCGAGCTCGAGGGCACCCGGCGGGCGTATCGGGTTGCCGATGAGGTAGACGCCCCGGTACATCGGATGCAGAGTCCGGTTCTCGCGACGCCGGCGCACGCCACCCCGCCCGACCCCCGTCACGTGCAGCTGAGCAACGGTGATCAGGGCCAACTGGCGAGACGCAACCCACTCCACCGCCGCGCCACCCGTCCCGTTGCGGTGCACAAAGCGCAATAGCTCGTCCAGCGATACGACCTTTGCAACATAAGCGCCTCCCAGGCGCTTATGTTGCAAATGGGGTGGCGGGGCGGGCGGTTTTGCGCGTTTTGCACTCTGCGAGCGGGCCATCGACGGTGTAGAGCCCGCGGCCTAGGTGAAATCACCCCCGTCGTCGCAAGACGCTCACGCGGGTCAGCCTTCGCCGTACTGATCGACGGCGTACTTCAGGAGGCCACACGCGTCGAGCCGCTCGACGGGCGCCCGGAAGGTGACCTGCACCACGCCCGGATGACGGCCGATCTCGATCGCGCCGGCGATCGTGGCCCGGTTGCGAACCTCGCCGACTGAGAGATCGAGCAACTCGGCGGCGCGGGCGAGGCCGTTGTCGGTGGCGGTGTTCAGGTCGGGGCCGGTGCCGATCACCGAGATCGGCAGGGACTCCTCGATCTGCTCCACGCCGTAGCGGCGGCCGAGCGCGCTCGCACGCATGCGCTCCTCGGAGGAGAGCGGCCGGGCCAGGTAAGGGAGGTCCTCGGCGACCGGGAACAGGACCGGGCCGTCGTTGCCGAGTTTCTTGAGCACCTCGACCTGGAGCGTGACCGTGCCCGACACGTCGCAGGTGTGCCCGGCGATCTCCCCGTCGCCCTGGAGCGCGTGCATGTCGCCCAGGTACAGGCCGGCCCCCGGCAGCTTCACCGGACAGACCAGGATCGCCCCCGCGCGCACGGCGTCGATGTCCATGTGCCCGTCGGTCTTGTGGGTCTGGAGCTCCTGGGCGGTCAGCGCGTACGCGTGCGAAGCGCCGATCAGGAACGAGCCGAAGTCACCGGCGTTGTGGGAGTCCGGCATCGTGATCGACGGCGAGGTGCCGATCTGGCCCAGGAACGGCCGTAGCCGAGTGGCCAGCGCGACGATGTCGTGCGGGGCAAAGGTGAGGATCGGGTTCTGGACCGAGCTGTCGGGCAGGGCGGCGAATCTGGGGGCCTCGCGGGCGAACGACTCGGCCGCCTCCTTCGGCACGGTCAGGCCGACCGTGTGCAGCTCGTCGAACGCGATCGTGTAGCCGTTCTCGAATGTGAACGGCGTGGCGTCGGCGCCGCAGTTGACACAGCGGACCGCCTCCGGGCCGATGCCCTCGAGCCGGGTCTGCGTCCATTCGGTCCCGCAGCCCGG
>DATIEI010000120.1:0-2759 GCA_035455845.1 Solirubrobacteraceae bacterium | reverse complement strand
GAGCAGTAGCCGACCCTGCCGTTCAGTTCCCATCCGTCACCGGTTCGAACCGCCGGACCGACCGGAGCGGCCACCGCGGCACACCGGAAGTCGCCGTCGCCGAAGATCTCGTCCTGTGCCTCCTCGGGCCACCACGAGGCGACCTGGAGTGCATGCGCGGCGGCCAGGGCGATGCACCAGCCCGCGGAGATGTCACCGCGGGACAGTTCCTGGACCACGCGCATGAACGTCGGCGCGCCGAACTCGTAGCCGCCGTATCGGCGCGGGATGTAGAGCCGGTAGAAGCCGGCGTCCAGGCAGGCCTGGTGGATCTCGTCCGATGGAGATGTGCGCAACTCGGTCACGGCCGACTGCCCGCGCAGGAGCGGTCGCAGCGCGATGGCGCGGTCGATCATCTCCTGTGGGTTGAGATCGAGTCGCTGCATCGGGCCGGGGTACAGTAGCATCCTATCGCCTGATCGTCATACAATCCTGCGAGGATAAGTGCACTCATTCCCGCGACCCCAGGAGCCTCATCTCCACGCCGTGCGCGAGCCGGCGAAAGGCACGTGCCCCGAATGCGGGAGCGATCAGCTCGCCGACTATCGCGTGCTCAGCGAGGGCGGGTGGTGGGACGTGCGCAAATGCCAGACCTGCCTGCATTCGCTGAACCGAGCACCAGCTCCGCCGTTCGGCACCTATACACCGCTGGGCCTGGAGATCTAGAAGATCATGCTCGGCGTCGACATCGGCGGCACGTTCACCGATGTGGTCGCCGTCCGGGACGGTCGCATCACGGTCACCAAGGTCCCGAGTGAGCCGGCGGACCCGGCGCGGCCGGTGATCGCGGGCAGCCGCCGGCTCGGGGTGGAGGGCAGCGCGGTGTTCAACCACGCGAGCACGGCCGGACTGAACGCGGTGATCACCCGCCGGCTGCCCAAGGTGGCGTTCCTGACGACCGAGGGCTTCCGCGACATCCTGGTCAAGGGCCGGCTGTGGCGACCGCTCGACGCGCAGACCGACGCGAGCTGGCGCCGGCCGTTCGGCGATGCGGCCCGGCCGCTGATCCCGCGCTACCTGCGCCGCGGGGTGACCGAGCGGATCCTGGCCGACGGCCGCGTGATGGCCCAGCTCAGCGAGGATCACGCGCGGCGCCAGCTGAACGTCCTGAAGCGTTGCCATGTCGAGGGCGTTGCTATCTGCCTGCTGAACTCCTACGTGAACCGCAGCCACGAGGAGCGCCTCCGCGAGCTGACGCTCGAGGTCCTGGGTGACGTGCCGGTCTCGATCTCGGCCGAGACCTCGCCGCTGGCCAAGGAGTACGCGCGCGCGTCGACGACCGTGATCGACGTGATGATGAAGCTGATGTTCAGCGGCTACGCCGGCGAGCTCGACGAGCAGCTCCGAGCGCTCGGGTTCACCGGCGAGCTCAACTTCGCCGACTGCGCGGCCACGCTGATCCCGTGGCGCGACGCGCTCGAGCAGCCGTTCCGGATCGTGGTCGCCGGACCGGCGGCGGGTACGACGTCGGGCGCCCGGCTGGGCGAGGCGATCGGCGAGGGCAACCTGATCTGCTGCGACGTCGGCGGCACCTCCACCGACGTCTCGCTGGTGCAGGACGGACGGCCGTTCGTCAACGACACGTTCTCGCTCGAGGACGACCTGATCATCAACGCGCTCTCGACCGAGATCTCGAGCGTCGGCGCCGGCGGCGGCAGCATCATCTCGATCTCCCCAGCGGGGGACGTCCTGGTCGGTCCGGCCAGCGCGGGCGCCGACCCCGGCCCGGCCTGCTACGGGCGCGGCGGCACCGCGCCGACGCTCACCGATGCCTGCCTGCTGATCGGCATCCTCGATCCCGACGGCTTCGCCGGCGGGGAGATGCGCCTCGACGCCGACCGGGCGCGGGCGGCGTTCGAGTCGCTCGACACCCCGCTGACGCTCCACGATCGCATCGCCTACGCGTACCGGATCGCCGTGCACAACGTCGCGGAGGAGGTCACGAACGTGGCCATCCGCCACGGGCTGGATCTCCGCGACCTGACGCTGTTGGCCTACGGGGCGGCCGGACCGATGCTGCTGCCGGCCGCGCTCGAGCAACTGCACGTCAAGCGCGTGGTGATCCCGCCGCACCCCGGGCTGTTCTCGGCCCTCGGACTGTTGGCCACGGATCTCGTCTACTACGACAGCCAGAGTGCCTACATGGTGCTCACCCCTGACGCCGCGCCTCGGATCGACGAGATCTTCGCGGCCATGGAGAACAAGCTCCGCGGCCGCATACCAGCGGGCAGCGACAACGTGACGCTGCGGCGCAGCTTCGACGGACGGCTGCTCGGACAGAGCTGGGAGACGCCGCTCGTCGAGGTGCCCGACGGTCCGATCGCCGAGAGCACCGTGCAGCAGATGATTGAGCGCTTCCACGACGAGTACGAGCGGCGCTACGGCAACCGCTTCGGAGTCGTACCCGTTCAGGGGGTCACCTACCGCGTGCAGCTCGTCGTTCCGGTCGACAAGGTGAGCTACTCCTCGGTCGATGGGAATGCAGCCGCCTCCGATCCGCGGCCGACCCGGACAATGAAGCTGCACTACCTCGAGGCTGAGCCGTTCGACGCCCCCGTGCACGAGCGCGAGAAGCTAACTCCCGGAATGCGGCTCACCGGCCCGGCGATCATCCGCGAGGGGCTCTCGACGACGTTCCTGTACGCCGGGCAGCGGGCGGAGATCGGGCGGCTAGGCGAGATCTCGATCGAGGCCTTACGTTGATTCGCGACCTCTCCACC
>DATIEI010000119.1:0-3838 GCA_035455845.1 Solirubrobacteraceae bacterium | reverse complement strand
ATGCGCACCCAGCCCATCCCGCACGCGTATCGGGCCTTCTACCGACAGGTCGGACTCGATCCCGATGCCGCCCGGATCCCCAGCGAGGAGGCCGCGGTCCGACGCCTGCTCCAGGGCCGCTTCGGGTCGCGTGACACGCTCCAGGACGCGCTCCTGATCGGGCTGGTCGAGACCGGCGTGCCTGTTTGGGCGCTGGACGCGCGCCGGGTCGAGGTGGACAGCCTCGGCATCCGCGCTGCGACGAGCGGCGAGCGGCTCGGCAGCTCGCCGGAAGGTCTCTCGCTACCGCCGGGTCAGCTGATCGTCGCGGACGCCTTGCGCGTGCACGCCAGCCTGTTCGGCGAGCCGGCTCCCGACCACGCTCCGGCGCCCGGCGAGCAGCGGATCGTGCTCTACGCGGTGGCCGTCGACGGCGTGCCGGCGATCCATGTCGAGGAGGCGCTGTGGGTGTGCACGGATCTGCTGGGGCTCGGGTAAATCCCCTGGGGCGGGGTATCGTCCTGTTAAGCTGGACTCGCTCCCGAAAGGAGGCAGCGCTCGATGGAGCTCCTCGAATACCAGAGCAGAGCAAGGATTGGTTCGCCGCCGGAGCAGGACGAGCGGGCGGCTCGCCGCACACTTCGGGCGCAGATTGCCAAGCTCGAGCGCGACCTCTCCGAGGCGTTTGTCACCGCTTATCCGATGGGCGGGCTCGACGCCGAGCCGACGCGCTCGTGCGCGGCTCCGCGCCTGCTCGATCTCGGTGAGCTCGAGCGCGTGCGGGACGATCTGGCTGCCCGAGTCCGCGCGGCCCGGGCGACGATCAGCGAGCGGGCCGACCGGCAGGCCGCCAATCGCGTCCAGCTCGAGCGCATGCTGCTCGAGCCCGGCCGCTACCGTTTCGTGCGCATCTCGAACCGCGACATCGGCGAGCCAGGCTGTGGCGTCTGGCAGGTCCGCCCGCGGCTCGGGTTGATCGGGATGCTGATGGGCTGGTGGCAGGTCAAGCTTTCCTCGGGCTGTCCGTTAGCCACCGGCCGCGGCGCTGCTGCGGCCTACTGAGCCGCTGAGGCCATGCGCGATCTGCTCCGGACCGGCATGGGCGCGACCCTGGTGCTGCTGATCATGATCATCGGCAGCCTGGTGCTGTGGATCGGGACGCCGCTCCTCTGGCTGTGGGTCGGATCCCAGGTCCAGGGGGCCACTGCGTCACTCGGCACCGCGCTGGGGGTCAGCTTCATCGGGGTGGTCGCGACGATCATGCTGCTGGCCGGCGTGCTGGCCAAGCTCTCAAACGTCTACCAGGCCAACCGTCGCGCCCGCGGGCTCGACGACACCGGGCACTACGTGCTCGAGACGGTGCTCGTGGTCAGTGCGGGGCTCACGCTGGCCGCGTTCGTCGTGTGGTTCTTCTTCTTCGCGGGGGCGAGCCCGGTGCCGGTGGGCATCCAGCTCTGATTCACCGCGAATGGGGCTCGGCCCCGTGCCACACACCGAGGTGCGTGGCACGGGGCGAGAGAGGTCTCTCAGCCTAGACGAGCGCCAGGGGTCGCGCGGCGCACGAAATCTCGAGCTCTTCGGCCAGCAGACGTCGCTGCCGGTCGGTGAGTGCCCCAAGCGTCTTGGTCTCGGTGATGTGATACCGCGCGAGGAACTTCCGGCACCGTGTGGTGCCCCACCGGCGCTGGCTCATCAGCAGTTCCCCAATGGCCCAGCTGAGCGCCTCATCGGGCGGATCCAAGATGACCTCCGCGGCAGAAGCGTCTCCCTCGGCGATCCTTCGCTTCAGCTCCGCGCGCGCGAGCCTGACCGCGTTGGCGCGTTCCAGTGCTCGCAGTCGTTGCGGCGCCGGGATCAAAGTGGCGGTCTCACTCATTTGGTGCGTCGTTTCCTCCCATTGCGTCCGCGCGAGGCGGATGTTTTTACGAATGGGCAGGGGTCATGGCGGCCCCCCTCCCGTGGGTCCTGTCTGCTCACTGCTATACCCGCACGCAAACGCGCACGGCCTTTGTAGTCCCCGGTCCGGCCCTTCCCTACCTTCCCGGCCGCCTTCTCTGCTCGGCCGTTTCGGTAAGTCAAGAAGCTACGGCATCGGCGCGGGTAACAGCAACGTCACAACTGCAGGCCATGCGCTTAGAGCGTGTTTTTTATCCACGCTCAGGTCTTGTGCGAGTGTGGACAAGCGGTGAGCCGGAAGACGCGTTTCAGCGAGTGGGGAGCGGTCCGTGCTCGGACTCGAATGTGCGCTTGGCCCGGGCGAAGATCTCGAGCGCCTGGTCGAGCGTCTCGCGATCGTGGGTGGCCATCACGCTGCAGCGAAGCAGCGCGCCGGCCGGCGGTACGGCCGGGTGCAGCGCGACATTGACGTACACCCCGAGGTCGTAGAGCGCCTTCCACAGGAAGGCCGCCTTCCAGTCGTCCTTGACCACGACCGGTACCACCGGGGTGACGACCTCGGTGCCGTCAGCGAGCTTGGTCGGCTCCACGACCTGGAACCCGAGCCCGGCCAGGCCGGAGTGCAGGTAGGACGCGTTTTCGAGCACGCGGGCGAACAGCTGCCGGCCCTCGGGCGAGCGGCAGATGCGGATCGCCTCGAGCGCGGCGCCCAACGCCGCCGGCACGGCCGAGGCGGTGAACATGAACGGCCGCGAGGAGACGCGCAGGAACTCAATCACCTCGGCCGGTCCCGCGATCACCCCTCCGCACGAGGCGAGCGACTTGGAGAACGTGGCCATTCGCAGGTCGACCTGGTCCTCGACTCCAAGCAGCTCGGACGCACCCGCCCCGCGGGCGCCGAGCACCCCGAGCGCGTGGGCCTCGTCGACCATCAGGCGCGCCCCGTAGCGGTGGCTGAGTTCGGCGATCTCCGGCAGCGGGGCCACGTCCCCCTCCATCGAGAACACGCCGTCGACCACCACCAGCACGCCGCCGCCGTCGGCCGCGGCCTTCTCGAGCGTGTGCTCGAGCCGGTCCATCCGGTTGTGCCGGAAAGGCCTCAGCTTGGCGCGCGACAGGATGCAGCCGTCGAGGATCGAGGCGTGATCGCCCGAGTCGACGACGACCGTGTCCCCGGGCCCCAGGATCGTCCCGAGCGCGCCGACGTTGGCCTGATGGCCGGTCGTGAACACCAGTGCTCCCTCGGTGCCGAACCACTCGGCCAGTTCCTGCTCGAGTTGCAGATGTAGGTCGGTGGTCCCGTTCAGGAAGCGGGAGCCGGTCAGGCCGGTTCCGTAGCGCTCGAGCGCCTGGCGGGCACCCTTGGCGACTCGCTCGTCGCCGGTCAACCCCAGGTAGTTGTTGGAGCCGAGCATGATCCGGCGCTTGCCCTCCATCTCCACGACAGGCAGGGTGGGGCCCTCCAGCACGCGGAAATACGGCACCAGGTCGAGCTCCCGCGCGGCTCGGAGCTGCTCCAAACGCTCGTGCTCGCGAGCCTTGGCGAAGACGTCGATTGAGGTTGACATATAACGTTCTGGCCAGATGGCGCTAGACGTGACCCTGCCGGCTCGTCGCGCGTTGGACGTTCGCCCTGTCGCGAGCAAGCGCGAGCTGAATACGTTCATCAAGCTGCCGTGGCGGCTCTATCGTAACGAGCCCAACTGGGTGCCGCCGCTTGTGTTCGACCGCAAGCGGTTCCTCGACCGCTCGCGCAACCCGTTCTTCAAGCACGCCGAGGTCGAGCTGTTCCTGGCTTGGCGCGGCGATCAGCCGGTCGGCCGGATCAGCGCCCAGGTCGACCGGAACTTCAACGAGTTCCAGCACCACGAGTGGGGAATGTTCGGGTTCTTCGAGTCCGAGGACGATCCCGAGGTCGCGGCGGCGCTCCTGTCGACCGCTGCCGAGTGGTTGCGGGAGCGAG
>DATIEI010000118.1:0-26529 GCA_035455845.1 Solirubrobacteraceae bacterium | reverse complement strand
CATCTCGGTCGAGCCGATCCCGTCGAGGATCGGTACGCGGGTCACGTCCTGCCAGCGGGCCAGCACGGCGGCGGGCAGCGCCTCGGCCGCCGAGACGCACGCCCGCACGGATGAGAAGTCGACCTCGGACACGCCGGGAGCGCGCACCATCGCCGCGTACAGCGCCGGGACCGAGAAGAACAGCGTCGGCCGGAAGCGCGCCACCCCCTCGAAGATCCGGTCGGGGACGGAGCGGCCCTTCACCAACCCCGAGCACGCACCCACCGAAAGAGGAAACGACAGGCTGTTGCCGAGCCCGTAGGCGTGAAACAGCTTGGTCGTCGAATAGCAGACGTCCTCAGCACACACACCCAGCACGTTCCGGGCGTACTGATCGACGGTCACCCCAATGTCGCCGTGCGAGTGCACGACACCCTTCGGGCGCCCGGTCGACCCGGAGCTGTAGAGCCAGAACGCCATGTCCTCGCGGTGGGTGTCGAGCGGCGGCCGCAACTCGGCGGCGTGAGTGGCGTCGAACGACGAGAAGCTCTCGTGCGGCCCCGCGTCTCCGTCCACGACGACGACGTGCAGCCAGGGGCGCGCGGTGATGATCGGCTGAAGGGATTCGAGGAGGGAGCCTTCGACGAAGAGGACCCTCGCGTAGCTGTCGTCGAGGTAGTACGCGTAGTTGTCGACTCGGTCCATCGGGTTGACCGGAACGGGCACCGCGCCGATCCGCATCGCCCCGAGGAACACCGCGGGAAACGCCGGCGAGTCGTCGAGGATCATCAAGACCCGGTGCTCACGCTGAACATCGAGCTCGGTCAGATAGGCGGCGACGGCGCCGGTCAACCCCGCCAGTTCGCGATACGTCACGGCACCCTCAGCGGTCAGCAGCGCCGGCTTGTCCCCCCGCCCCGCATCCAGCTGCGCGTCGAGCAGCGTGCTCGCGTTGAGTCTCTCCACTCCGCTCACGGCCGCTGCCGAGTCTAACTTCTGCGACCCCGCCGTTTCGAGCGCGTGTCGTGCTGAGCATCCCAGGCCACGATGCGCCGGGTCATGTCGACCGCCTGCGACGGGGTGCGCACGATGTGGAAGCCACCTGGATAGCGCACCATCTCGGCCTGGCGGCCCAACACGCGCAGGCCCGTGTAGAGCTCCTCGCCCTGACCCAGCGGCACCCGGATGTCGCCTTCCCAGTGGATGACCAGCACCGGCGTCTTCACCCTCGGCAGGTAGGCGAGCGGAGAGCGCAGCTCGTATTCGGCGTGCCGGTCCCAGGGCGTGCCACCCATGTGGAACAGGGCGAACTCGGGGATCTCGGTGGTCAGCGCCATGCTCGTCTGGTCGACGACCGCGGCCACGGCGGTCGCGGCGCGGAACCGGTCGCAGTGCGCGACCAGCCAGCTCGTCATGAACCCGCCGTACGAGCCGCCGCTCACGAACATCCGAGAATCGTCGGCGATGCCCCGCTCCACCAGGTCGTCGCAGCAGGCCAATATGTCCTCCGCGTCGCCCCCTCCCCAGTCGCCCGTGCAGCCGCTCGTGAACGCCTGGCCGTAGCTCGTGCTGCCCCGAGGGTTGGGCAGCACCACGGCATAGCCAGCCGCGGCGATCGACTGGTGCAAGGCCAGCCAGCGCCCGGAGGGCCATGACGCGTGCGGCCCGCCGTGGATGTCGACATGGATCGGCAGACCGCGGGGCGCACGATCAACCGGCAGGATCGAGAAGTACTCGACCTCGGTCCCATCCGGGCGAACGACCGTGGACCGCGCCACCGGCGCTAGCTCGACCTCCTCGAGCAGCTCGGCATTCAGCCGCGTCAGCTGCACACGATCGCCTCCCCCGAGCCCACCGGCGAACAGCTCGCTGGGCTGATCGGGCCACGACGCGGTGAACGCCACGCTTCGCCGGCCGGGACACGCCGCGATGCCCTCGATCAGGAGATCGCCGCCGATCACCTCGCGGCTGCCTCGCTGCCCGACGCGCGTCCGGTGCAGCCTGACCGCGCCATGATCGGCGATCAGCACCAGCAGGTCGCGGTCGCTGATCCAGGCAAACGGGGCGGGGAGGCCCGGCCAGAGCACGGTCGGCCGGTCGAGCTCCGGGGCAACCCGCTCGGCAGGACCGATGCCATCCGCCGGCACGACGAACACGTAGGTGTCGGAATCCCAGCGGTCGTTGTCCTGCCCGGCGAACGCGATCCTCCTGCCGTCGGGAGAGAACATCGGGAACGCGGCGCTGCCCTTCCCGTCGGTCAGCCGGCGAGGCCGGCCGCCGGCCGCCGGCACCGTCCACACGTCGCTTCGGAACTGGCGGTCGTCCCGCCGCGGATGCCGGTCGGACACGAACACGACCGTGGAGCCGTCGGGCGAGAACGACGGGTCGTCGTGGTCGTACTCGCCGCGGGTCAGCTGCCGGGCCGCGCCGGTCTCGACCTCGACGATGAACAGATGACGCCGGCCGTCCTGCCAGCCGATGCCGTCGAGGCGCGCCGCGAGGCCACGCGGGACTCGGGGCGCATTGCGCTCCTGTGCGGTGGCAGGGTCCGGAGCTCCGACCCGGCAAACGGCGATGATCCGGGTTGCGTCCGGCGACCACGCGAAGTCCTCAACCGGACCGGGGAGCTCGCCCAGACGCCCCGGCACGCCGCCCTCGAGTGAGGCGAGCCGGAGGTGGGCGTGATCGGGTTCATCGTCGGTGACCGAGAGGTAGGCAAGCCAGCGCCCGTCCGGGGAGAAGCGCGGCCGCTTGTCCGCGGGCCCTTCGGTGAACCGCCGCGGCGGCGATGAGCCGTCGACCGGTGCGACCCAGATCGACCAGCGCAGCCGATCCTCTTCCTGGTCGGTGTCGACGACCGCGAACGCGACTCGGCGCCCGTCCGGAGACATGTCGGGATCGCTCGCCGTTCGCAGACGGTACGCGTCATCCGGGCGAAAGGGCCGCTTGGCCATGGTGATCTCCCCTCCAGCCCCTGATTTGGTTGATCGGCAGCGGCCCTGGCGAGCCGGCTGGGCAGCAATTTACACAGTCTCAGCCGGTTTGCTCAGAAATTGCGAGGTGTGGCCCGACGACATCCGCGACCGCGACCGGCAGAGCGACGCGCGAGCGCGGCTTGGCCAACAGCAGCTGAAGGTCGAGGATTCGGCGCTCGGCGAAGCCGGCCTCGCAGTAGGCCAGATACAGCGTCCACAGCCGGCGGAAGCGCTCGTCATACCCGAGGCGGTCCAGATCTGCGGTCTGGACGACGAAGTTCTCCCGCCAGCGCCGGAGCGTCTCGACGTAGTGGCGGGTCAGATCCTCGAGCGGCACCATCTGCATGTCGGTGTGGCGAGCGACCCCGCGCTTCGATCATCTCGATCGAGACCAGCTTGTTGTAGCGACCGGCCACGTCGCGGTAGTCCTGGAGCAGCACGGTGACCCGATCCTCCAGGCCTGCGCGCCGGACCGCCTCGACGGCAAACGCGTGCTGCTCGCGGGAGATCGTGGTCGTCGTGACCCTGCATCCGCGCGTCATGGCGGCGTGGATGGCCAGCGCGCCCCGCCTCGTTGAGCTGGTAAGGGATCGCGGACAGGACCGCGCGCTCGGGCGGACTGGCGTCCTCGAGCATCCGCATTGCCTGGTCCGAGTGGGTGGCGAGCACGACCTCGTCGAAGTGCTCTGGCTCTCCCCGGTTCGGCCACACCACCACGCCATCGCGGTCGCGACGCACCGCGCGCACGGGTGTCCATCTTCACTCGTCGACCGCGCCCGCGAGGAGGAGGGTGACCAACGCCGAGCCGCCGCCGACCGCCAACGTGGCAAGGGGTGAACCAGGCGGCAGCCGGCGGCGCCCAGCCGCGGTGGCGATCACGTCGGTGAGATCGCCCGCGATGCTCGCGGCCAGCCAGGGCCGGAGCGCTGCCCCCTTTCGCGCGGCGATGAGCGCCCCGGCATGCAGGACCGCCTCACGGGTTCCGAGGCCGCGAAGCGGGACCTGGACCGGCGCGTCGTTCGCCGACTCCCCCAGCCAGCGCACCGCCAGCCTTCCCGGGGTGGCGATCAGGGCCAGGCCGTAGGAGACGCGGAGGAGCAGGACGGCGCTTGTGGTGGCGCGGGTGAGATTCATCGCCGTCTCCACTCTAACACAGTCTGTATAGAGAAAACTATACGACTTGTTCGCAGCCGGTTCGTACGCTAGGTTGCCGCGCGTGGAGCCCGGCATGACCATGCGCGAGATGTCCGCACGCAGCGGGGTCAGCGAGGCCACGCTGCGCATGTGGGAGCTCCGCCACGGATTTCCGAAGCCACAGCGGCGCTCGAGCGGGCACCGTCGCTACTCGGAGCTCGACCTGGGTCGAGTGCGGGCGGTGCTCCGCGCGCGGGAGAGCGGACTATCCCTGCAGGCAGCCATCGACCTCGCCACCGCGCACGAGGACGAGCAGCCGCCGTCGGTGTACGCGGCGCTGCGCGAGCGCTTCCCGGGCCTCGAAGCCCAGGTGCTGCCCAAGCGCGCGCTGATCATCATGTCGCGCGCGATCGAGGACGAATGCCTCGCCCGCGCCGAGCGGCCGGTGCTGTTCGGCTGCTTTCAGCGAGAGCGCTTCTACCGGCAATCGGAGGGACGCTGGCGCGAGCTCGCCCGCACGGCAGAGCGGGCGGTCGTGCTCGCCGACTTCCGGCGGCTGCGCCAGCCCCGCCAGGCCCCGTCCGAGGTGCCGATCCGTGCCGGCGAGCCGATCGCCCGCGAGTGGTCGATCGTCTGCGAATCGCCGGGCTTTGCGGCATGCATGGCGGGGTGGGAGCGCCCGCGCGAGCCGAATGGCGAGCGCCTGTTCGAAGCGGTGTGGACGGTCGAGGCCCCCGCGGTGCGGCTCGCGGCGCAGGTCTGCTGGCGGCTTGCCTCGCAGGCGGCGCCGGAGTTGCTCGCCGACCTGCGCGAGCGGCTGTACGACGCGCCGGTCACGCGCGAGCACGAGCTCCGCTCGGCCATCCAGCTCAGCACGCGGATGGTCCGCTATGCCGTTTCGGCCTCATAGCCCGACCGTGTCGATCCCGGCCGCGCCTTGTTGCGGAGTGCGGAAGCCGAGGGCGATGCTCCGGTCGAGTAACGTGTCGAGGATCATTGTGTATAGATAATAGTGAACATGCTGTTTAACTCCTACCCACGCATCCACCACCTGCACCGCGAGCAGCTGGTCCCAAGGTCGCTGGACGAGGTGTTCGGGTTCTTCGCCCGGGCCGGCAACCTCGAGCGGATCACGCCGCCGTGGCTCGGGTTCAGCCTGCAAGACCCCGAGCCGGACGAGATGCACGCCGGCACGTTGATCGAATATCGCCTATATCTGCACCGATTGCCGCTGCGGTGGACCTCACGGATCGAGCTCTGGGAGCCGGGCCGGGCGTTCGAGGACGTGCAGGTCAAGGGGCCGTATCGGCTCTGGCATCACCGGCACGAGTTCCGCGCCGTCGGCGGCGGCACGCTGGTGCAGGATCACGTCCGCTATTCGCTGCCCCTCGGCCTGCTCGGCGAGCTGGCCCACTCCGCATTCGTCGAGCGCGACCTGGCTCGGATCTTCGCCTTCCGGCACGCAGCGGTGCGGGAGCTGCTCACGTGAGCGGCACGAGCATCCTCTGGCTCCGGCGCGACCTCCGGATCCATGACCACCCTGCGCTCGAGGCCGCCCGAAGCCGGGCCGACCATCTCGTCCCGGTCTTCTGCTTCGACGATCGCCTCCTGCATGGCCGCCACGCGTCTGGGCCCCGGACCCAGTTCCTGCTCGAGTGCCTGGCCGATCTCGACCTCTCGTTGCGGGCGCGCGGCAGTCGCCTCGTGGTACGCCACGGACGCCCGGAGCACGAGATCCCCAAGCTGATCGCGGAGACCAAGGCGGACGCGGTGCACTTCACTGCCGACGCCGGGCCGTTCGCCCGGACGCGCGACACACACGTGACGAACGCGCTCAACGTCCCCAGCCACGAGCACCCCGGGCTGTTCGCGATCGATGACCTCGAGGCGATCCGCACCCACGCCGGCGAGCCATACACAGTGTTCACGCCGTTTCACCGAACGTGGCTGCGCACCCCCAGGCGCCGGTCGCACGGCGCACCCCGCCGCCTCCCGCTCCTGCCGGAACGCCTGGACCCCGGCACACTTCCGGGACTCACCAACCTCGGGCTCCGCCAGGAGGTCGAGGAGCCCATGCCCGGTGGCGAGAGCCATGCCCGCGAGCGCCTGACGAGATTCATCGCCGATCGGGCGCAGGCTTACGGCGACACGCGCGACCTGGTCGCCGAGGACGGCGCCTCGCGCCTCTCGCCGTACCTTCACTTCGGCTGTCTGTCCCCGCGCGAGCTCGAGGATCGCGTACCGAGCGCGGAGTTTCGCCGGCAGCTGTGCTGGCGCGACTTTTACGCCCACGTGCTCAGGCACTTCCCGCGCAACGCACACTCCGAGCACCAGGAGCGCTACCGCGGGACGATCCGGTGGAGCCGCTCGAACAAGCGCTTCGAGGCATGGCGCGAGGGCCGGACGGGCTATCCGCTGGTCGACGCGGGCATGCGCCAGCTACAGCGCGAGGGCTGGATGCACAACCGCGCGCGCCTCGTCGCCGCCTCATTCCTGACCAAAGACCTCGGGATCGACTGGCGCTGGGGCGAGCGGTGGTTCATGCGGCTGCTCCTCGACGGAGACGAGGCGAGCAACAACGGCAACTGGCAATGGATCGCCTCGGTTGGCGTCGATCCCCAGCCCGCCTTCCGGCGGATGTTCAATCCGGAGCGCCAGCGGGAGCGCTTCGACCCCGACTGCGCCTACGTCGAGCGGTACGTGCCCGAGCTACGCAAGAACGGCGAGTACATCAAGCCGATCGTCGAGCACAAAGCCGCGCGCGAGGAAGCGCTGGCGCGCTATCGCCTGGCGGCATCTCCCCGCCGCGCTGCTCAGCCCCGGCCCGGCTAGGCTAGGAGAAGATCCGCCCGCCGTTGACCAGGATGTTCTGCCCGGTGACGAAGTCCGACCCGTGGCCGACCAGATACATGATCGTGCCGATCAGATCCTCGGGCATGGAGTCGCGCTTGATGCAGCGCCCGGCAGCGAGCAGCCCCGCCATCTCCGGCTGGCGGCCGGCGTACTCGGCATCGTGCGGGATGTAGTCGGGACTGATCGTGTTCACGGTGATCCCGTAGTCGCCCAGTTCGCGCGCGAGTCCACGGGTCAGGCCGATCACCGCGGCCTTCGAGGCGAGGTAGTGCAGGAAGAACGGAATGCCGCTCGGCACGACCATCGACGAGGTGTTGATGATCTTGCCTGACCGCTGGCGCTTCATCGGGGCGGCGGCCGCGACCGCGCACAGCCAGCTGCCGCGGACGTTGACCGCGAACGCCCGGTCCCACTCCTCATCGGTCAGCTCATCGAACGGCTTCTTGTGAATCGCGGTGAAGTAGGCCGCGTTGTTGATCAGCACGTCGACACGCCCAAAGCGCTCGAGCGTGGCTCGGACCATCGCTTCGGTCGATCCGCGGTCCTGGACGTCGACCGTGACGGCGGCGGCGGTGCCGCCCGCCTCCGCTGCGTCCTGCACCACAGGGGCACCGTCGAGGAGATCGGCCACCATCACCCGGTAGCCCGCGCCCGCGAGCGCAAGCGCGTAAGCCCGACCGATGCCCCGGGCGGCGCCTGTCACGATCACGACCTCCTCGCCGCTCACCTTGGCCTCCACCCCGCGAGAAACGCGCGTATCGCCTCGGCCAGCGCGTGCGGTTGCTCGACCGGCACCAGGTGGCCGCTCCCCTCCACCTCGACCAGCAATCCGTTGCGCGCGATTCCGACCATCCGGGCGGCTTCGGCCGCCGACAGGACCGGGCTCTCCGATGCTCGCACGATCAGCACCGGCTGCTCGAGGGCCGCAAGCTCGACCCAGCGCTGGTCGGCGCGGAACGGCCAGCGGGAGAGGAAGAAGCCGTCGTGCTTGCGGGCCAGCTTTCCGTCCGCGACCGGCCGGGTGCCGAACAGCGCCATCGCCTCGAGCATGCGCTCGGCCGCGCGGGGGCTCAGCCGGCGCTCGGCCTCGAGCGCCTGCCCGTGGTCACCATACTCGCCGGGGACTTCCGGCACGTCCGTCTCCGCGAGTGAGGAGGCGGGCGCGATGTCGACCATGACCAGGCTGCTCACCAGCTCCGGGCACCTTGCGGCCAGCCCCAACGCCACCAGTCCACCCGACGAGAAGCCGACGACGTCGGCCGCACCTCCGCCCAATGCGTTCAGCACCGTCTGCACGTCGGATGCGTGGTCGTCGCTGGTGTACTGCGCCTCGCGGGACCACTGGCTGTCGCCGTAGCCGCGGGAGTCGAGTGCGAGCACGCGGCCGAGGTCGGTGAGCCGCGGGGCCACCTCGTGCCACATCCAGCTGTGGCCGAGGATCCCGTGCAGCAGCAGGATGACTGGTCCTGTCCCGCCGAAGTCGAGCAGGTGCAGCCGCCGCTCGTCGGCGCGGAGGAACACGTGGCGCACCGGCGCAGACTCGAACACGCCGTCCCCATGGCTTGCCCGCGAGTCGAAGAGCGCGGACGCCACGCAGCCGCCTCACGCCTCGACGCGGCGGCGCCGCCGGGCCGTCGCCGCCTGGGAGAGCGCCACCGCGAACAGCAGCGCCCCGCCGTCGAAGTACTGCTGCACGTAGAAGGCGGCCCCCTGCTGCTGGAGTCCGGTGATCCCGGCGGCGAGGAAGTAGATCGCGATCACCGTGCCCCACACGTTGAAGCGCCCTGGGCGGATCGACGTCGCCCCGAGGAACGCACCCGCGAACGCGGGCAGCAGGAAGCCCGTTCCGATATCGGGATGGGCGGCGCCCAGGATCATCACCGACAGCACGCCGGCGATGCCGGACAGGCAGCCGGCTCCGACGAACGCGCCCAGCGTCGTGCGCTCGACATTGACCCCTGCAAGCAGCGCCGCTCGCGCGTTGCCACCGGTGGCGAACGCCACCCTCCCCCAGCGCGTGTACTCGAGGCCGATCCACAGCACGACCGCGATCACCAGCACGTAGACGAACGGGAGCGGAACGCCTACCAGGTCGTTGCGCCCGAGGCTCAGGAAGCTCGACGGAACCGGACCGAACACCTCCTGTCCCTGCGTCAGCCACTGCATCACGCCAAGCCCGATCGTGCCCGTGCCGAGCGTGGCGATGAAGGCGTTGATTTGGACGCGAACGACCAGTAGCCCGTTGATCAGGCCGTAGAGGGCTCCGACCAGGACGGTCACCACAGCGGCTGGGCCGGCGGGAACGTGATGCTGGATGATCAGAACCGCGCACACCGCTTGCGTGACCGCGAGCTGTGATCCGATCGACAGGTCGAACTGGCCGGCGACCAGGGGGAGCAGCGCACCCAGGGCCATGATCGCGGTCACCGCCTGCGTCGCGCCGATCGTCTGCGCGTTCTGGACCGTGAAGAACACCCCGGGGTCGGCCAGCGAGAAGCCCGCCACGACCGCGGCGAACGCCACCACCAGCGCATAGCGCGCGATCAATCGCTGGAAGATCCCGCGCGTGACCCCTCGGCCCTCGCCGGCCGACGTCGAAAGCGCGGGGGAATCGGAGGCCTGTTCGAGGACCGGCCGTTCGGTGGCGCTCATGCTGCCGTCCCCCGCACGCGGTAGCTCTCGGCGGCCACCCGCTCGGCGCTGAGCTCGGCGCCGCGCAGCTCGCAACCGACCGCGCCGGCGTTCATCACGAGAACGCGGTCGCATTGCTCGGCCACCTCGTGGAAGTCGCTCGACGCGAACACCACGCAGGCGCCGGCGTCCGCGGCGTGCCGGATGAGCCGATGCAGCTCAACGCGCGCACCGACATCGACGCCGACCGTCGGGTCGTCCAGCACGAGCAAGCGCGGCCGGCGGGCGAGCGCCCGGGCCACGACGACCTTCTGCTGGTTGCCTCCACTGAGGCTGGCCAGGAGCCGCTCGGGTTGGTCGTCCGGTCGCACCCGGTGCTGCTCGAGCAGGCGTCTGGCCTCGAGGCGCTCCGCCCGCGGCTTGCGCCAGCGACCACCGCCAGCGACCGCCGCGAGGAACAGGTTCTCCCGCACGGTCAGGTCGGGGGCCATGCCTTCGGCGACGCGGTCTCCGGGCACGTAGGCGCAGCCCGCGCGAGCCAGCCGGGCGGGATGGGCCAGCGGTAGCTGCTCGGCGTCGAAGCGAACGCGCCCGGCACGGGGACGCTCGGCACCGCCGAGCATCCGCGCCACCTCCCGCGCGCCCGACCCGATCAGGCCGGTCAGGCCGACAACCTCGGCGCGCGCGACGTCGAACGAGATCGGCTCTGACAGCCCGCGGCCGAGCAACCCGTCGACCCGGAGCGCGCCCGACCCGGTAACCCGCTCTCGCGCGGGCTCGAGCTGATCGACCGCGCGCCCCACGATCAGCTCGACGAGCCGATCGTGATCCACGTCAGCGACTGAGAGCGTCGCCACCTTGCGGCCGTCGCGCAGCACCGTGACACGGTCGGCGATGTCGAACACCTCGGTCAGCCGATGGGTGACGAAGATGAAGCCAATCCCGGCCCGCCGCGAGCGCATGAGTAGCTGGCTCAGACGCTCGACCTCGGGGGCGGGCAGCGAGGCCGTGACCTCGTCGAGCACGATCACCCGAGCGTCGGCGGCGAACGCGCGCACGATCGCGACCATCACCTTGTCCGGTCGTGAGAGCTCGCCGACGAGCGCGGCGGGCGCCACCTCGCTTCCCATCGCGTCGAGCAGCTCGCCGGCACGGCGCTCGGTGGCCCGGAAGTCGATCGTTCCGAGGCGGTGGGAGTACCCACGGCCGAGCGCGATGTTCTCGGCCACGCTCAGCGTCTCGACTAGTCCGAGGTCCTGGTGGACGAAGTGCAGGCCGAACGCCGCGGCATCGGCGGGCCGGTGCCGCTCCGGGAGCGCGCGGCCGCTCACCTCGATCATGCCGTGGTCGGCTTGGTGCACGCCGGCCAGCACCTTGATCAGCGTGGATTTGCCCGCGCCATTCTCGCCGAGCAGAGCGTGGACCTCACCGCGGCTGACCGCGAGCGAGACGCCGTCGAGCGCGCGCTGGCCCACGAACTCCTTGGTCAGCGAGCTGATCGCCAGCGCTGGGTTCGGATCGCTCAGCGTGCGCCCCACAGCGATTGCAGCGTCTTCTGATAGTTGAAGTCGGTGTCCCACATACCGCTCGCCGGCACGTTCTGCTTGTCGAGCATCCGGCTGGGGAGCGTGCGGTCGGCCGGGGATTGATGGTCGAACGCGCGCAGCAGGAGATCGGCCGCGAGCCAGCCCTGGAGGCCGTACGGCTCGACGTCGTCGGCGGCCTGGCTGCCGTCTCGCAGCAGCTGATAGTTCGGGGTGTTGCCGTCGTAGCTGGCCACCTTGACCGGCTTGTTCAGGACGCCGGCCTGGCGTAGCCCCTGCACGGCGAAAACCGCGTGGTTGTCGGTCACCGCGATGAAGTAGTCGGCATCCGAATTAGCCTGGGCGGCCGACGCCGCAGCATTGGGCAGCTCGGTCGCCAGGGTGGCGAGCGTCGAGGGGACCGTCGCGACGACCTTGCAGCCGCCGCACTTCCGGAGCTCGGCCTCGAAGCCCGTCACGCGCTGGCGAAGCTCCGTGAACTCGGTGTCGGTGTTGACGATCACGTTTGCCTTGCCGTTCGAGTCCGCGATCACCCAGTCGGCCATCTGCTTGCCCTGGAGCGTGTGGTCGACCGTGACATGACCGAACGCGCCGTCCGGGACCACCGGGGTGAACATCGTCACGATCGGAATGCCCGCCGCCTTGGCCTTGGCCATGGCATCCGCAACGAGCGCGGTCGGGACGGCCGAGAGCAGGATCGCGTCGGCGTGGCCCGTGATCGCGTTCAGGATCGCGGTGTTCCAGACGTTCGGGTCACCCTTGCCGTCGACAATCGTCATCGTCCAGCCGAACGACTTGACCGCGGCCGCAGCGGCCTGCGCGGACTGGAGGCAACCCGACCCCTGGTTCGTACACGTGATCGCGACGATGTGCTTGTCCTTGACCGCAGACAGGTGAGCCTGGGGCAGCGTGTAGCTGGTGACCGGCTGGCGCGCCTGACCCACCAGTTGCCGGGCCTGACTCACCACCGGCGGACTCGGGTCGCCGCCACCGGTCGACCCACCGGTCGACCCACCGCTCGAACTCGACGAGAGGCTCCCGCACGCGGCCAAGCCGGCGGTGGCGCAGGCGGCTCCTACGAGGAGAACGGCGCGCCGCAGCTGGCGCGCACGACCTGTGTGGAACATCGATCGCTCTCTTCCTCAGACCCGAGCTGCGCCCGGTCCGGATTGCACGTCCCAGTTGACAAACACATGCTTGAAGCCCCGCGCGAAGAAGATCGTGTCCCGCTCCGGCGGCCGCTCCGGGTCAAGGCGAAGCCCCGGGAGCCGTTCGAACAGGCGGGGAAGGGCGACCCGCAACTCGAGCCGCGCCAGCGGGGCGCCGACACACACGTGGATCCCCTTGCCGAACGCCAGGTGGCGCATCAGCTCACTGCGCTCGGGATCCATCCGGTCCGGGTCTCCGAAGACCGCACCGTCGCGGTTGGCGGCACCGTAGTGCACCATGACCCGCGCCCCTTTGGGGAGCGTGACACCGCCGACCGTGACCTCGCGGGTGGTGGTGCGGAACAAGCCCTGGGCCGGGGACTCGAGCCGCAACGTCTCCTCGACCACCGCCTGCACCACCGACGGGTCGCCGCGAAGCTGCGCTTGCGCTTCGGGTCGGTTGGCCAGCAGGACGACCGCGTTGCCGATCGCGCGGGTCACCGTGACGTGGCCGGCGATCACGAGGTTCATCGCCACCCGCATCGCCTCCTCCACGGTCAGCGGCTGCTCGCCCTCGATGCGCGCCGACAGAAGCGCGCTCGCCAGGTCCTCGCGGGGGCGTCGCGCGCGATCCTCGAGCGCGCGGACGAAGTACCGCTGCATGGCCACGACGCCCTGCGCATAACGAACCAGGTCCGCCTCGGGATCGGTCGCCTGGAGTAGCTGGAGCCACTGATAGCTCCAGTGGTGCAGCTCGGGTAGATCGTCCTCGGGCATGCCGAGGATGGCCGCGATCGCCGCAAGCGGAAGCGACCAGCCGAACTCGTCGATCACATCGGCCTGCCCGCGCCCGCAGAAGTGGTCGATCAGCCGATCGCTGGTGGCCCGGATCAGCGGCTCCAGGCGCGCGACGCGCCGATGGGTGAACGCAGTGTTGACCAAGCCCCGGAGCCGGCCGTGCATCGGCTCGTCGCTGTCGGTCAGCGTCGGGCTGAGCGGATAGCCCTCGGCCAGCGCGGCCGCGACCGCCGGCGCGGGCGGGCGCGGTGAGGAGCGCACCGCGCCCGCCGACGAGAACGTCGCGTGATCCTTGGTCACCGCGACCACGTCCTCGTACCGGGTCACCACCCACAGCTCGTAGGGCTCGGAGTAGAACACCGGCTGCTCGCGCCGCGCCGCGGCGTACAGCTCATATGGATCCGCGAGCTGCGCGGGCGACAATGGATCGAACGCCACCGCCGGCGGCAGTGGGCGCTCGCGATCGAGGCTGTGGCTCTGGGTCGGGGTCACTTCTCCGCCCGATGCTGAGCGGTGTCCCCGCCACCGTCCAGCGATACGGCGCAAGCGGTGCCGCGGGCGGGCTGAGCGGTCGCGATCGGGCGGTGAACGGAACCGCCGCCGCGGCGCTGGACTCGACGGCGAACGAACGCGTTGTCACCGCTGCGACGAAGCGCTCGCGCGGACCGCGAGTTGGGATTAGCATGATCCGCCGCCTGAGGACGCTCCCGTGGCTCATCCAGTCACCACAGACCCCCCAGAGGACCGGCGCCGCGCCACCGCGCGGGCGTGGGAGGAGTTCGCGGCCGGCGGCGACCGGGTCGAGGGCGTGCGGCCGGAGATCCTGCTCTCCTGGCAGCGCTCACGCGACCAGTACGCGGTCGATCCCGCGCGCGAGAGCGCTCTTCCCGCGGAGCCGTTGCCCCCGGTACCCGAGGAGAACATGGTGGCGGCGGAACTGGGCGCCGCCGCGATGTCGATCGTGGCCGAGGTGCAGAGCATCGGCGGCGTGGTCGCGGTGGCCGACGGTCACGGGCGCGTGCTGACCGCGTGGGGCGATCCGCGGTCGTTGTCGCGCGGTCGCGAGCAGAACCTGGTACCGATGTTCGCCTGGAGCGAGGCGAGCACCGGCACCTGTGGCATCGGCACCGCCCTGGCGATGCCCGGCCCGGTCGCCATCACCGGTTCTGAGCACTGGTGCGCCGCCTTCCACGACTGGAGCTGCGCGGCCGCCGCAATTCGGGACCCGGTAACCGACGTCCCGATCGGCGCCATCGACATCTCGGTCTGGAACCGGCCACTTGATCCCGCCGCGCTCGGATGGCTCGCGCGGGCGGCGCACGGAGTGGAGCGGCGAGTGCGCGAGCGCGCCGCCCGCGCCTACGGCGATCTCGCCGATGCTTACCGGCGTGCGCTCGGCAGTGGCCACGGGACAGCGGTGCTCGATGCCGCGGGCCGGCTGGTGCTCGGTGACGAGGCGGCGCAGGCCGTGCTCGATCCCGCCCTGGGCGTACCCGAGCTCGCCCGCTCAGTCATCGAGCGGGCGCGCGCGGAACGCGGCTGGGTGGGTTCGGCCGAGCTCACCGACGGGGTCGACGTGACCCTTGACCCCGTGATCTCGGCCGATCGGGTCGTGGGCGTGCTGTTGCGACTGGGACACACCGCCGAGGACGTGGTCTCCCTGCCGGCGCCCTCGCCGGCGCTGCCCGCCGGCTCGACCGTGAGCGATCGGTTCGTTGGAATGCGCGGAGACCACTACCTCCTCGTGCCCTGTCTCGAGGTCCGCTGCGTCGAGTTGAGCGGTGGCGCTGTGTGGCTCGACACCGACCGCGGACGGCTGCGCTCGCCGGCCGCCACACTCGACGATCTCGAGCAGCGGTTTCACGCGCAGGGCTTCTTCCGCACGAGCCGGCAGGCGCTGGTCAACCTCAATCGCGTCCGTGAGATCGCGCCGAGTTTCAAGGGCGGCCTGTGGGTGTTCGTCGAGGGACGGGACGGACCGGTGCCCGTCGCCCGCCGGCGGGCCACCGCCTTGCGCTCGGCGCTGTCGCTCGCCTGAAGAAATTGGGGCCGGGGGCGGCAACGGTTGCCCCCGGCCCCGAACAGCACCTACCCCAGAAGCCCCGACATCGCTCCGGACTGGATCAGCGCGACCGTGGTCGCGATGTCCTCGTCCAGGTAGCGATCCCGGTCCAAGAACGGAACGTGCTCGCGCACCCGGCGGACGGCCTCCTGGGTGCGGGGACTGGCCTTCTCGACGCCGCGCAGATCGAGGGCCTGGCAGCAGGCCATGAGGTGGATCGCGGCGATGTTCTGCGCCAGCTCAACGATCGAACGGGCGTCGCGCGCGGCGATCGTGCCCATCGAGACCTTGTCCTGGTTGTGAGCTTCGGTCGAGCGCGAGTGGATCGTGGTCGGCGCGCAAAGGTGCATGGCCTCGGCGGTCATCGCCGACGCGCACAGCTGAAGCCCCTTGAAGCCGTGGTTCAGCCCGGCCTCCGGATGGGTCGGCTCGAAGCGCTGGATCAGATTGGCGGTGAGACCGCGGTTGAACTTCTCGTCGACCACGAGCTCGAGCTGGCGGTCGATCAGGTCGCACAGATTCGCGAGCGCGACTTTCAAAGAGTCCATGGCCTGACCCATGTGGCCGCCGTAGAAGTTGCCGCCGCTCTCCACTCGCCCGCCGGCAACGTTGAACAGCGGGTTGTCGTCGGAGGAGTTGATCTCGATCTCGATCCACTGCTCGACCCAGTCGAGCACGTCGCGCAGAACGCCGTTGACGTGCGGGGCGCAACGGATCGAGTACTTGTCCTGCACGTGGCGGTCGAGCTCGCGGAACCCGGCACCGTCGAGACCTCCCGGGAACAGCTCGTCGGAATCAGCGGCAAGCTGGGAGTCGGCCAGCAGCTCGCGGATGTGGCGCGCGCACGTGACCATGCCCGGGTGCGGCTTGGCCTCGTCGAACAGGAAAGAGTTGAAGTGGCCGCGGTTGCCGAGCAGCGCCTCCGAGGCCATCGCGGTCATCAGGTCGCACAGGTCGGCCAGCTCGCGGCCGGCACCGGCGGCGAGACAGGCAAACGCGCTCATGAACGAGGTGCCGTTGGTCAGCGCCAGCCCCTCCTTGGCCTCGAGCAGGAACGGCTCGAGCCCGAGCTCGGAGAGCACGCCGGCGGCCTCGCGATCGGCGCCGGCAAACAGCACGCGACCGTCGCCGGCCAGCGCCTTGCCCACGTAGGAGAGAGGCGCCAGGTCGCCGCTCGCTCCGCACGACCCGCGCTCGAAGATGTATGGCGTCACGTCGTGGTTGAGCAGGTCGATCACGCGCTCGATCAGCTCCACGCGCACACCCGAGTTGCCCTTGGACAGGGTGTTCGCGCGCAGGAGCATGGTCACCCGAGCCACCTCGGGTGGAGCGATCGGGCCGGTGCCCACGCCCATGAAGCGCAGGATGTTCTGCTGGAGCCGGGCCGTCTTGGCGGGGGCGATCTGGCGGTGGGCGCTGTCGCCGAACCCGGTGGTCACGCCGTAGATCGGGATCTCCCGATCGATCAGTTCGTACTTGAGGTCGCAGCTGGCCCGGACGGCCTCGGCCGCATGGTCGGACAGCTTGACGGTGCGACTCCCGCGCGAGACCTCGAGCGCGTCGCGGATGGTGAGCGAGGCGCCGTCCAGCTCAAGCAGCGCTCCGCTCTTGACATCATGGGGAAGAGCGGTGGCGGTCATGCTGGAACTGTTGCCCGGTGATAGGCTCGACGCAACCAAGACGCAGTCGATCGGCATCAACGTGCAGCTCAGCCGCCCTCTAGACAGCATTGATCGCAAGATTGTTGCGTTACTGCAAGAGAGCGCCAAGCGCACGTTCGCGGACATCGGGACCGACGTGGGGCTGTCGGCGACCGCCGTGAAGCGCCGGGTCGACCGGCTCGAGGCAGACGGCGTGATCACCGGCTACGGCGCGCGGATCAACTGGCGCGCGCTCGGCGAGGCGATCGAGTCGCTGATCGAGATCTACTGCGCCGACCGCACCTCGCCGGCCGACGTCGGGCGCTCGCTGGCCAAGGTGGACGAGATCGTGTCCGCGTTCACGGTCTCGGGCGAGGCCGACGCGGTGATCCGGGTCCGGGTCGACAGCATCGACCACCTCGAGCGGCTGGTCGAACGGCTGCGGCGCGATCCCAACATCGTGCGGACGCGAACCCTTATCGTTCTGTCGACTCTGCTGGACCGGGCATGAGGACCTTCGCGCAGCCGGACATCGAGATGGAGCGCCGGGACGACGGCTCGGTCATCCTGCACTCACGGGTGCCGCTGACCGAGTGGGAGCCGTCGATCACGGCCGTGGTGCGCAAATGGGCCTCCGAGCACCCGGACCGTCCGCTCGCCGCGCAGCGAGACGGTGAGGACCAGTGGGTGACGCTCACCTACGGCGAGGCCGACCGGAAGGCCGACGCGCTCGCCGGCGCCTTCCGCGACCTCGGTCTGGGCCCCGACAAGCCGCTGATGATCCTGTCGGGCAACTCGCTGGCCCACCTGCTGGTGAGCCTCGGTGGCTACGCCGCCGGAGTGCCGGTCATGCCGATCAGCGTGGCCTACTCGCTGATGAGCGCGGACCACGCCCGGATCCGCGCGATCGCCGAACTGACCGATCCGGGTCTGGTGTTCGCCGAGGACGCGGGGGCGTTCGCCAAGGCGCTCGACGCACTCGGGCTCGATCAGGTGTTGGTCGCGCGCGGCGACCGGGAGGGCGCGCTGCGTCTGGACGACCTGCTCACCAGCCACAGCACGCTCGACGGCGGTCCCGGTCCGGGCGCGGATACGGTGGCAAAACTCCTATTCACATCAGGATCGACCGCCGCTCCGAAAGGGGTCATCAACACCCACCGGATGCTGTGCTCGGACCAGGCCATGCTCCAGGCCGTGTGGCCGTTCCTCGCCGAGGAGGCCCCGGTGCTGGTCGACTGGCTGCCGTGGAGCCACACGTTCGGCGGCAACCACAACCTGAACCTCGCGCTGTTCAACGCCGGCACGATCTACATCGACGACGGCCGGCCGGCGCCGCCGCTCTTCCCGCGCACGCTCGCCGCGCTGCGCGACGTGCCGCCGACGCTGTACTTCAACGTGCCCGCCGGTTATGCGCTGCTCGCCCCCGCGCTCGAGAACGATGCCGCGCTCGCCGAGCGCTTCTTCAGCCGTCTGCGTTTCATGTTCTACGCGGCCGCCGCACTGCCCGACGCGCTGGCGTCTCGGTTGCGAGCGCTGGCGTCCAAGCACGCCGATCACGAGGTGCCGCTGACGTCAGCCTGGGGGACGACCGAGACCGCGCCGAGCGCCACCAACATGCACTACGAGGGCGCGCCCACCGGGTGCATCGGCGTCCCGAACCCCGGCACCAGCATCAAGCTCGCCCCGGTCGGCGACAAGCTCGAGATCCGCGTCAAGGGACCCACCGTCACGCCCGGCTACTTTCGCCAGCCCGAACTGACCGCCGAGACGTTCGACGAGGAGGGCTACTACCGCTCCGGCGACGCGGTCAAGCTGCTCGACTCCGAAGATCCGAACAAGGGGCTGCTGTTCGACGGGCGGATCGCCGAGGACTTCAAGCTGCTCACAGGGACCTGGGTCGCGGTGGGGTCGCTGCGCACCCGGTTGCTCAGCGCGGCCGGGGTCCTCAACGACGCGGTGATCTGCGGGCACAACGCCGAATACGTGGCGGCGGTGGCGTGGGTCAACCAGGCCGAGGCGCGTGACCTCGACAGCGCCGAGTTGCGCGACCGCCTGGCGCGGGCGCTGGGTCGCGTCAACGACGGCGCTGGATCGGCGATGCGGATCGAGCGCCTGCTCCTGCTCGAGACGCCGCCCAGCCTCGACGCCGGCGAGATCACCGACAAGGGCTATCTGAACCAGCGCCGCTGCCTGGAGTGCCGGGCTTCGGACGTCGCGCGGCTCTACGCCGACCCGCCCGCGCCGGACGTGATCACTCCGGCTGGGTAGTCGCCGGCCGGACCGCGATCGTCACGTCGACCAACGCGCACAGCCTGCCCTGCTCGTCGCGGAATTCGTGCCCCCAGGTCCACTCGCGGTCGTCGTGGCCACGGAGCTTGGCGAACACATCGAGCGTGCCGCCGGTCACCGGGCGCAGGAAGCTCGCGTAGTTGTTCAGCCCCGATCCGACGTAGCCGTCCTCCCACACGGCGGCGACCGTCGCGACCGACGCCACGGTCTCGGCCACCGCCGAGTAGATGCCGCCGTGCAGCAGCCCCAGCGGCTGCCTCATGTTCTCGCGGACGTTGAGGCGCACGTGGGCGGACTCGCGGTCGAACTCGAGCCATTCGAGATCGAGCCAGCCCTCGAAGCTGCGCTCGAGCGGGATGACCGGCGAGGGCAGAGATGCCCGGTCCCAGAGCTCGGGCGAGTGGCTCACGGTGCGCCGAGCACGACCGACTTCGTCTCGGTGTAGAAGTCGAACGCCTCCTCGCCGTGCTCCTTGCCGTAGCCGCTCGACTTCCAGCCGCCGAACGGGAGCTCGTCGTAGACCTTGGTGCGCGAGTTGATCCAGGTGTAGCCGGCCTCGATGCGCGTCGCCGCCTCGCGTGCTCGTTGGAGGTCTTTGGTCCAGACCGACGAGCCCAGTCCGAATGGCGAGGCGTTGGCTCTTTGGATGGCCTCATCCAGATCGGCCACGCGCCAGATCGGGAGCGCGGGGCCGAACACCTCCTCGGTGGCCATCGGCGAGTCGTGCGGCGGGTCGGCGACGATCGTCGGCATGTAGAAGAAGCCGTCTTGCAGATCCGGGTCGTCGGGGGGTCCGCCGCCAGTGAGGAGCTCTCCGCCGCTCCGATCCACCTGGGAGGCGACCTCGGCGCGCTGGGCATCGGTGTGCATCGGCCCCATCTGAGTGCCCTGGGCATCGCCACGCCCGACCTTGAGCCGCTTGGCCTTGGCGGTTATGGACTCGATGACCTCGTCGGCGACCGACTCGAACACGTACACCCGCTTGATCGCCAGGCACGCCTGGCCGCAGTTGTAGAAGCGGCCCATGCTCGCGGCGCTGGCCGCGGCGGCTAGGTCGGCGTCGTCGCAGATGATCATCGGGTCAGAGCCGCCGAGCTCGAGCGTCACGCGCTTGGTTCCGCGCGCGGCCATCGCCATGATCTGCTCGCCGACCGGAGTGGACCCGGTGAAGGCGATCTTCCGGACGAGCGGGTGGGTGACGAGCGCGTCGCCGGCGATTGATCCGCGACCCGTGATCACGTTGAACACACCGTCCGGGAGGCCGCCCTCCCCCAGGAGCTCGGCGAAGCGCAGCGTGGTCAGCGGCGTGGTCCCGGCGGGCTTGGCCACGACCGTGTTGCCGGCGACGAGCGCCGGGGCCAGCTTGTTGCACAAAAGCGTCGTGGGGAAGTTCCAGGGCACGATCGCGCCGACGACTCCGAGCGGCCGCCGGAGCACATAGCCCTCGACGCCGGGGTCCAGGTTCGGCGTGTGCGCGCCCCGTAGCGCCTTCGACAGGCCCACGTAGTGCATGAGCGTGTCGATCGCCTTGGTGATCTCGATCTTCGAATCGCGCAAGGTCTTGCCCTGCTCGCGCGTGAGCAGCGGGATCAGCTCGTCGAGGTGCTCTTCGACGTGGTGGGCGGCGCGGCCCAGGATCTCGCCCCGCTTGGACACGGCCAGCGCCGACCAGGCGTCGAACGCCCCGGCGGCCGCCTGCGCGGCGGCGTCGACGTCTGACGCCGTCGCGGCGGCCACCGAGGCGAACGCGCGACCCTCAGCTGGATTGACGACCTCGAGCGGGTCGCCTGAATTGTTGTGCTGCGCCCCGGCGATGAACGAGCCGGGATAGGTCGTCTCGACAGCGGTCATGCGCCGACGAACTCCGCCTTGCGCTTCTCCGCGAACGCGTGCAGCCCCTCGTCGGCGTCCTTGGTGCGGAACAGCATCTCCATCAGCTCGGCCTCGAGCTTGAGACCGTCGTCGAGTGACGTCTCACCGCCCTCGTGCACACAGCGCTTGATCGCCGCGAGGGCCAGGGCCGGACCACTGGCCAGGCGCTCGGCGTACTCGCGGACGCTGCCCTCGGCGCTCTCGGCGTCGTAGACATGCGCGATCAGGCCCATCTGGTGCGCGTCCTCCGGTGAGAAGGTGCGGCCGGTGAGCAGCAACTCGAGCGACCGCGACGGTCCGATCAGCCGAGTCAGGCGCTGCGTGCCGCCGTTGCCGGGCAGGATCCCCAGAGTCACTTCCGGAAGGCCCATCTTGTAGCCGCCGGTCGCGGCCAGGCGGATGTCACAGGCCAGGGCGATCTCGAGCCCGCCCCCGAGCGCATGGCCGGCCATGTAGGCGATGAACACCTGCTGGGCCGCCGCCATCCGGCGGAAGGCGGCCTGACTGACCCGGATCATCTCCATGTTGGACTCGACGTCGCCCTCGAGGAAGCGCTTGATGTCGGCGCCCGCGCAGAAGAACTTCGGGTTGGCGGATTGAACGATGACCACGCGGGTGGCGCCGTTCACGGCCTCCTCGACCGCGCTCGAGAACTCGGTCATGTAAGCCAGGTCGTATGAGTTGGCCGGCGGGTGGTCGAGCGTGATGAACCCGATCGGACCTTCGTTGGTGAACGTGACAGCCATGGCTATGCGAGCCCTCCCACGACGACGGACTTGATCTCAACGTACGAATCGAGCGCCTCGATGCCGTGCTCCTTGCCGTACCCGGAGGCCTTGACACCGCCGAAGGGCAGCTCGTCGTAGCCATAGTGAATCTGGTTGACCCAGGTCATGCCCGAGTCGATCTCCTGGGCCGCGCGGTGGATCAGTCGCGCATCGTGGGTCCAGATGCTCGACCCGAGGCCGTACGGCGTGTCGTTCGCGCGCGTGATCGCGTCGTCGAAGTCGGTGAAGCGGATCACCGGGAGCACCGGTCCGAACACCTCCTCGCGCATGACGCGCGAGTCCGGCTTAGGTTCCGCGATCACCGCGGGCTCGAGGAACCAGCCCTTGTCGTTTGAGCCCGTTCCACCACCGATGAGCACCTCGCCGCCGGAGGATTCGACCTGCTGGAGTAGCTCATCGCGGCCCTCTTTGGTGTGGATCGGCCCCATGCGGAGCTTGGGCTTCTCGGGCTTGGTCGTGCCGTCGCCGGGTTCATAGCGACCGACGCGGTCTACGAGCTGGCTCACGAATGCGTCGTAAACCGAGTCGTGCACGAATACGCGCTTGCAGCCCAGGCAGGCCTGGCCGGCGTTCCAGTAGCGGCCGATGATCACTGCCTTGACCGCGGCGTCGACGTCGGCGTCGGCGCAGATGATCACGGGATCGGAGCCGCCGAGCTCGAGCGTGACGCGCTTGAGATCCTCGGCCGCGAGCTTCGCCACCCTCCGGCCGACGTCCGTCGATCCGGTGAACGCGACTCTCTTGACATCCGGGTGGGCGACGAGCGCGTCGCCGATGTCCTTGCCGCGCCCGGTCACGACGTTGAGGACGCCGTCGGGGAGGCCGGCCTCTTCGAATAGCTTGGCCACCTGCAGGGTGGCGAGCGGCGTCGTAGCTGCGGGCTTGGCGACCACGGTGTTGCCGGACGCGAGCGCCGGCGCGACCTTCGTCCCGAGCAGGGTGAGCGGGAAGTTGTACGGCGTGATCGCGGCGCACACGCCCATCGGCCGGCGGATCACCAGGCCGTAGGCGGGGCCGAACGTCGACGGCAGGTCCTGGTAGGAGCCGCGGACTTTGGTCGCCGCCTCGGCGTAGTAGTGAAGTCCGTGGGCCAGGTGGGTGACCTCGCCCATCGCCTCGGCGATCGGCTTGCCCTGCTCGGAGGTCAGCGTCGCGGCGAGCTCTTTGGCGTTGGCTTGTACGAGCTCAGCTGCCTTGGCGATGATCGCGGCGCGCTTCTCGACGTCGGTCTTGGACCACTCGGTGAACGCGCGCTTGGCGGTCGCCACCGCGAGTTCGACGTCCTCCGGCGATCCGGCCGGGACGCTGTCCACGGTCTCCTCGGTGGCCGGGTTGACCACCTCGAGCTCCTCATGAGCGGCCGCCTGGCGCCACTCACCTCCGATCAGCATCTCGGGCACGCTGGCTCTCCTCTCTGAAGAATGCGGTTCTCAAATACTCCTCGCGGAGCTCCTGGTAGTGGGCGGCCGCCCGGGCCGTCCAGGCCAGTGACGCCCCCGACAGCTCTTTCTTGATTGTGCGCGCGGGAACCCCCGCTGCGAGGGCTCGCGGCGCGATCTGCTGGCGCTCGGCCACCACGGCGCCGGCGGCGACCATCGCGCCCGCGCCGACCCACGCGTGCTGGAGGACGATCGCGCCCATGCCGATCAGGGCGCCGTCCTCGATCACGCAGCCCTCGAGCATCGCGCCGTGGCCGACGACGACGTCTTCTCCGATCACGGTTGGGAGGCCGCTGGCGCAGTGGATGACTGCAGTGTCCTGGATCGAGCAGCCCGGCCCGATCTCGATGTGGCTGACGTCGCCTCTGAGAACCGTCCCGAACCAGATGTTGGCCCGGTCGCCGACCCGGACATCGCCGACGAGGACTGCGGTCGGGGCCAGAAAGACGTCCTCGCCGATCGTCGGCGACACGCCGCCGAGCTCAACGATCGTGGCCACTTGACCTCACCGTGGAGAGACTATACGATGCCGAACGTTAGTCAAGTGTCACACGTTTCCGTTGAAGATCTAGCGCCGTGGACCGAGGAGCAGGTGCAGCAGCACCTGGCCGCCGGCAAGCTCGTCGAGGGGCTCCAGCACATGTCGCCCAAGTACCTCGAGGGCATGCGGCGGATCCTCACCGTGTCGGCCGACACCGAGTTCGTGAGCGCGCCCTCGTATCTGCGCGCCGCCCAGCACGCGCCCGCGTTGAACAACTTCGGGTCGGCGATGTCGATCATCCAGGACGAACTCGCGCACGCCCACATCGGCTACCGGCTGCTCGGTGACCTGGGCGTCGACATGGACGAGCTTGTGTACGAGCGCCCGGCTGGGAGCTTTAAGTACCCGTACGCGTTCGACGTTCCGCTGAACTCATGGGTCGAGCTGGTGTGCGCGAACGCTCTTTACGACCAGGCCGGGTTCGTGCTGCTGTCGGACGTGTACCACTCGAGCACGTTCGGACCGTGGAAGCGGGCCCTGGCCAAGGTCGACAAGGAGGAGACGTTCCATCTGCGCCACGGGCGGACGTGGCTGCGCAAGCTTTGCAAGGAGGAGTCTGGGCGCGCTGAGGTCCAGGCTGCGGTCGACTGGATGTTCATTCTGACTTTGGAGTGGTTCGGCCTGCCGGATTCGCTGAAGCAACACTCCGAGCAACTCGATTACGGCTTCAAGGGCAAATCGAACGATGAACTCCGGCAGTGGTGGATGTCGGAGGTTGTTCCTTTTATGGATGAGATCGGTATCCAAGTGCCCGCCCATAAGGCGCCGGCGTCAGGCGCCGCCGACCAACCAAATTCCACCAGCGAGCGAGATGTTTATGTCATCGACTGTCCGTTCCCCGCGCGCTTTGACGAAGAGAAGCGGGAGTGGTTACTCGATGAGGGACCGATCACCTGGGATGAGGTGATCGCGCGGTGGCGCGCCCGGGGCCCGATGAACGAGACGTACGTGCGGACTTTGCAGCGCGGTTACCAGACGACTTCTTTACGAAAATGACGGTCGAAGCGCGGTTGTGGGAAGCCCTTCGCGGCGTGGAGGATCCCGAGATCCCGGTGTCGGTGGTCGGGATGGGGTTGATCGTGTCTTTGGCGTACGTGGCTGCTGAGCGGCGGGCCGATCTGCAGATCACCTTCACCGCGATGGGCTGCCCGGCGATGGAGTTCATCCAGGACGACATCCGGGAGGCGCTGTTGGCCGACCCGGACGTGGACTCGGTCGATATCGAGGTCGTGTGGGATCCGGTCTGGACCAAGGCCCGGCTGCGGGATGACGCGCGCTCGCGGATGCGGGAGCTGGGGATCGCAGTATGAGCCGGGCCGGCGAAACCGTCTGGGAGGTCTTCGCGCGCAAGGAGTATTCCGAGCCGCTTCACCACGTGGGCACGGTGACTGAGGAGGACGAGGACCTGGCGCTGGTGTCGGCCCGGGCGATCTACGACGAGCAGCCGTGGATTCACATGATCCTGGTGCCGCGCGGTGAAATCCGGGAGGCGATCAGCGCGTGAGCGACACGATGGTTTCGCTGATCGGCTCCTATGCCGACAACAAGAGCGCACTCGGGCGGCGCTACGGCGAGTGGGCGGTGAGCGCGCCGACCATCGAGTCCGCGGTGGCGGCAGCGGCGATGGCGCAGGACGAGCTCGGCCATGCGCGGTCCACGTATCCCGTGCTCGCGAAGTTGGGGGTCTCACGGGAGGACTCCGGACTGGACGCCGGGGATCCGTTGCCGGTGATCTCGTCCGAGCTCCCCGACTGGGCATCGTTCATCGCGGCCAACCTGGTCGTCGACGGTGTGTTGACGACCTTCGTGGCCTCAGCTCGCGACAGCTCGATCGAGCCGCTCGCCCAGCGTGCTCGCAAGATCCTGCAGGAGGAGGGTGCGCACAAGGTCCACGCCGAGGCGTGGGCGCGTCGCATCGTCCGGGTCGGCGGATCGGATCTGGAGCTGCTGGTGCAACGGATTGACGAGATGTGGGCGTCGGCCGCGCGGTGGCCAGGTCCCGACGATGACCCGGGTTATCGCGAGGCGATGTCGGCGGGGATGGTGGCGTGGGGCCCGCTTGAGACTCGCGACCGGGTGCGCGACTGGCTGGCGCCGCTCGTCTCCGGCGTGTCACTGGACGAGCCGACGGACTGGTCCGATTGGGACGAGACGGCGCGGCGATGACTTTGAGCTGTCCCTTCTGCGAGTCCGAGGACGTCGAGGTCGTGTCGCCGTGGGGCGGTCAGATCATCACCTGCCAGATGCGTTGCCGGACGTGCAACACGTACTTCGAGGCCATTCGAAAGGAGTTCGCGGAATCCGGCTCGTCACCCGAGTCGCATCGTGAGCCGAATGGCCGGATTCCGTTAAGGGAATCCGGCTCGATGCCGTGGGCCTGACGTGGCGGTAGCCGCCGGATTCCCCGACGACCAGCTCCGCAGACGATCGGTAGGCGCGCCGGCCGCTCGGTCGCTGCTGCTGACGATCCTCGGCGAGTACGTCCTGCCCCGAGGTGAGCCGGTGTGGCAGGAGACGCTGGTCGGAGCGCTCGTGTCCGTCGGTCACAGTTCGCAGGCCGCTCGGCAGGCCTTGGCCCGGAGTGTCCGCGGTGGGTGGCTCGAGACCTCGCGCGTTGGCCGGCGGGCTCGGGTATCGCTCAGCCCGGGGGCTTGTGAGCTGCTGGCGACCGGCGCCTCCCGGATCTACTCGTTCGGCTCTCCCTCGAGCTGGGATGGCCGCTGGCTGGTGCTGATCCTCCGGGTTCCCGAATCGCGTCGCGAGGTTCGCCACCAGTTGCGAACCCGGCTGGCCTGGGCCGGGTTCGGGTCGATGGGCGGCGGCGTGTGGCTGACCC
>DATIEI010000117.1:0-4160 GCA_035455845.1 Solirubrobacteraceae bacterium | reverse complement strand
CCTCGTGCGCTTGTCGCGAGCGTCGTGGCAGCACGTTTGGCCGCGGCGTACGCGCCGGCGGAGGCCCTCCGTCATCTCGAGCGGGCCCTCGAGCTGTGGCCGGGGGTACCCGATGCCACGGAGCGGTGCGGGATCGACGTGGTGGAGGTGCTGGGGATGGCTGCCGACGCCGCCTACGCTGCCGGCAACCTTGAGCAGTCGCTGGCCCTCTACGACGAAGCGCTCGCCGAGATCGATGAGACCGCCGCCGGTGAGCGAGCAGCTCTGCTCCTGGCCGGCAAGGCGAACACCATGCAGGATCTGGGACGCGACGAAGACACGCGTGCGAACCTCGAACATGCGCTGTCGCTGGTCCCCACCGACCGCCCGAGTGTCGCCCGTGCCGTCGTGCTTGTCGCGCTCGCGGGGCTTCCGATGCTCGCGATGGACCAGGAGCCTGCCGTGTGGGAGCGCGCGGCGGAGGAGGCACTCGCGGCATCGCGCGCGGCCGGTGCCCGCGAGCAGGAAGCCATCGCGCGGGTCATCCTGGGAGCGGCGCTCGCCTACAGCCGACGCCCCGAGCAAGGGATGCCCGAGCTGCGCGCCGGTCTCGAGCTTGCCGCGGCACTCGGCGAGCACGCCCTTGTCCTGCGCGGGTATCTCAACCTGTCCGACACGCTGGAGCTCGTGGGTCGTCACCAGGAGGCCGCGGATGAGGCCTACCGCGGCCTCGGGGTCGCGGCGCGGGTGGGCCTCACCCAGCACCCCTACGGGCTCTACCTCGTATACAACCTGGCCGAGTCGCTCATGTCGCTCGGGCGCTGGAGTGAGGCAGGTCAGCTCCTCACCGACGCGCTGGATCCACGCATATCCGACGCCGTGGTCCGCGCCATGCTGACGATGAGAAGCGCGACGCTAGCCGCTCTCGCCGGCCGATACGACGACGCGTCCCGCGACATGGAGGAACTGCGGAGGCTGGCTCCGGCAACGGACGCTCAATGGGAGCTGCCGCTAGCGCTCGCGCACTCGATCGTCGCGTTCGGGCAGGGCGATCTCGACCGGGCTCGAGTCCACATCGTCGACGGTCTGCAGTCGGCGGCGGACGACTCGTTGACGGAACGCTACCGCTGGCCCCTGATCTGGTTCGGCCTGCGGATCGAGGCCGAGGCCGCCCACCCGGACAGCGACCGCGTCGCTCACTTGCGGCCCTACGCAGCCAAGCTGTCGGCGACCCAGGCCCAGGCACGCGCCTATCAAGCCCTCGCCGCGGCCGAGCTTGCCCGTGCCACCGGCACCCCGCCCGACTGGTCGCCCGCGGTCGAAGCCGCCCGCGAAGCGGGCGACGCCTACCTGCTCGCCTACGCGCTGTTGCGGGGCGCCCAGCGGGCGTGGACCAACGACGACCGCGACGCCGTCGCCGCGCTCCTGGACGAGGCAGCCCGGCTTGCCGCCCAGATGGGCGCCGCACCACTGCTGGACGAGGCGCAGGCGCTGGCTCGTCGAGCCCGCCTGCGCGTTGCAGAGACGACACCATCACAGGCAGAGACCGAACGCGCGACACAACCGGCGATCGACTCCTTCGGGCTGACCGACCGCGAGCTCGAGGTTCTCCAGCTTGTCGCCGCCGGCCGCTCGAATCCGCAGATCGCCACCCAGTTGTTCATCAGCCCCAAAACCGCGAGCGTCCACGTCTCGAACATCATCAGCAAGCTTGGAGTGAGCAGCCGCGGCGAGGCGGCCGCGCTCGCGCATCGTCTCCGCGTGGAGACGCCCGAGTTGATGAGCTGAGCCCGGCTCAGCCGCGCGCAGTGCGATTCGCGAGCGCCACGTAGGGCCGGCACGGCTCGTTGCGCAGGCTCGGGCAGGCCGGATAGCCGGTCGGCACGCCGACGCCTCCGACGACCGGTAGGACCAGGCTCGAGGGCATCTTGGGCGAGAAGGCGATCGACACTCGCGACGTGCCGGACGGCTCGGTTTCGCCGAAGGACCAGATCGGCTGAGTGCCGTTCGGCGCCGCGATCGTCACCCTGATCCGCGAGCCGGCCCGGTACACGTGACCCTCGTAGTAGAGCGGGATCACGACCCTGACGAACCTGCCCTTGGGCATCGGTGTGACGTCGGAGGCCAGCATGCTCGGAATCGGCTCGAGCAGGGTGCTCTTCTGATGGAGGATGTCGTCCGCGCCCGTCGCGAGCTTGCGCTCGTTGGCCCGCAGCCATCCGTTCTGCACGAACGTCTCGTTGCCGTCGGGTCGCACCTCGCTGACCGTGGCCTGCAGATCGACGTCGGGGGTGGAGGAGCGCACCCACAGGTGAAGCGCTCCCGCCCCGATCACTGTCGTGTTCGTCTCCAGGGGCGCGGAGACATACGACACCGCGGTGCCGGCCTCGTTCTGCTGCCACTGCCATTGCCACTGCGACGCGTTGTCCCACAGGCCACCGGAGCCGGTGTTGGTCGAGTAGTCGACGAGCGGGGTTGCCTTGGCGTTGGACGTGTACTGGTTGATCCCCTTGCGGTGCGCCGGGGTGTTGCGCAGCGCTCCGCCGCGGCCGAGGTACCAGAAGCGAGCCTTCGCCCCCGGGATCGGGAACTTCGAGAACGACTGCTCAAACCCAGGGTACGGGTCGCCCGCCGTCGATTGGCCGGTCGGGGACCGCCCGGCGCCGTTGTCGAACAGCACGCGAATCTCGGGCAGCGCCTCGAAGGCTTGGAGCGCTGATTGATACGTGGGCTCGGTTTGGATCGGGTCGGGGGGCAGGGTGTCCAGGTCGCTCTGCGGCAGCCCCAGGGCCTGCTGGTAGACGACCGGCGCAGCGGCCCGTATCACCGCCTGGTTGACGATGGGGGCCTGGTGGGCGACGTACAGCTCGAGGAAGTCGTACCAGCGATCGAATGTGTACGGATCGAGCGAGTCGACGTGCGCGCCGTTGGTGAACGTGAACCACTTGCGACCGGTGCCGGTGAAGTGCTCGGCCAGGTCGGGACAGTGACCGCCGGTCTGCTCGTCCTCCCACTGGCAGGCCATGAACGTCGGCACCTTGATCTTGTGCACGAACGTGACCGGGTCGAGCGGATCGGCCACCGGCGCGTTGTAGTGGGAGTTGGCGCGGACCTTGTCCATCAGGCTGGCCGCCTCGCCATGCAGCGTCTGGTTGGCCTTGCAGGTCTGATCGCCGTTCTGGATCTGCGTGTAGGCGTAGGGCTGGCCGCTGTTCGGTCCGGCCGGCTCGGCTTCCTGCTGGCGCTGCTGTGCCCACGCCACGGCGAAGCCGGTGTTGAGGATGCCTCCTGGGTAGAGCGTCGTCGCGGTGGCGTCGATCGTCGACAGCGGCGAGATCGCCTCGAGGTCCGGCGGGTCGAGCTGCGCTGCGAACAGCTGGCTGATCGCGCCGTAGGAGATCCCCATCATCCCGACCCTGTGCCCGAGCACCCACGGTTGGTGGGCGATCGTCTCGATCACGTCATAGGCGTCGAGGTTCTGCAGCGGCTCGAAGAAGTCGTAGGCGCCACCCGAGCAGCCGGTGCCGCGCATGTTCACGTCGACCACGGCGAAGCCCATCAGGTTGGCCAGCACCGCGATGCCGTTGACCGGACCCGCCGGATCGGCGTAGCCGTAGCCCGAGTACTCGATCAGGGTCGGATAGGGCGGCACGAACGGCACGCTGGCGTGGGCCTTCTTGGCCAGCGGCTTGGGCGCGCCGGGCGGGAGCGGCGGGAGCGGAAGGGTCGGTGGGCCCGTATCAGGCAGACCCGGCGGCACGGGCAACCCGAGCGGTAGGCCCGGCTCTCCGGCCGGGCTGGTCGGCGGGTGCACGTCGATGGCCAGCTGGGTGCCGTCGCGCGTGGTCAGGTAGGTGTACCCGTTGTCCGGGATCGACTGGTTGTACGTCCCCGGGTCCCACGGTTTAGCCGCGTCGGAGTGCACGGTGATCGGCCCAGACTCGCTGCCATCCGACGCCAGGCGGACCCGGTAGCCGCGGCCCGGCGGCACGTTGCGGAACAGCAGCCCTCCGAGCGAGTCGGCCTGCTGGGTGTAGAGCGTCGTTCCGGCTGGCGTGATTAGCGACATCTGCGCGTTTGGCGCCAGGCCCGTGACGTACACCTGCTCGGCGCTGCCGCGGGCGCTGAAGCTGGGCGCGGCGCTCGCGCCGGCCGCCGCAATCAGGCCGAGCACCAGGACG
>DATIEI010000116.1:0-6693 GCA_035455845.1 Solirubrobacteraceae bacterium | reverse complement strand
ATGCCCCAGCCCGAGGCGATCGGGCCGGTGCTCGACCGGCTGTTCGCGCTCAAGTGAGCCCGATTAGGATGGGCAGCGCGGCATGCTCCCCACACACCACCTCCCCGCGTTCCTGCTCACGGTCTACGTCCTGATCCTGATCCCGGGTCCGAGCGTGTTGTTCGTGGTCAGCCGCGGCGTGGCCCTTGGACGCCGGGCGGCGCTGGCCACGGTCGCCGGCAACGCCGGCGGGCTGATCTTCCAGGGAACTCTCGTGACGATCGGGATCGGCTCGATCGTGGCGAGTTCGGATGCCGTGTTCACCACGCTCAAGCTGATCGGGGCGGCCTATCTCGTGTACCTGGGGATCAAGAACATCCGGGAGCGCAAGGCGCTGGCCGAGGTGTTCTCGCCGGCGGCGGCGGCCGCGCCGAAGACGCTTGGCCGAATCGTCCGCGAGGGCTTCTTCGTCGGCGCCACCAACCCCAAGGGCGTGCTGATCTTCACCGCCGTCCTGCCCCAGTTCATCGATCGCTCGCAGGGGCACGACACGCTCCAGCTGGCCACGCTCGGGGCGATCTGTGTGGTGATCGCGTTGTTGTCCGACGGCGCGTGGGCGATCGCGTCGGGCACGGCCCGCCAGTGGCTGGGACGCTCCTCCCGCCGACTCGAGGCGATGACCGGCGTCGGCGGCGCGATGCTGGTCGCGCTCGGCGTCGGTCTCGCGGTCACCGGCCGCAGGAGCTGACCCGCTCGTGGGCTCGCGCGGCTCGCGGCGAAGCGCCGGTCTGCTCCTGCACCGCGGGCGCGGCGAGCATCTCGAGGTGTTGCTGGTCCATCCTGGTGGCCCGATGTGGGCGAATCGCGACACCGGCGCGTGGTCGGTGCCGAAGGGCGAATACCTCGACGGCGAGGATCCGCTGGCCGCCGCCCGGCGCGAGTTCGAGGAGGAGCTGGGGACCGCGCCGCCCGAGGGCGACGTCGAGGACCTGGGCGAGATCCGCCAGAAGAGCGGCAAGCGAGTGCGCGCCTGGGCGTTGTCCGGCGATCTCGACACCACCGAGATTCACAGCAACACGTTCATGTTCCAGTGGCCGCCGCGCTCGGGCAACATGATCGAGATCCCGGAGGTCGACCGCGCGGAATGGTTCGGGCTGGGGGACGCGCGCGAGCGGATCAACCCGGGTCAGGTGCCGCTGCTGGATCGGCTCGAGCAGATCGTGGGTAGCACCGGCGGGTGATCTTCACCCGGGACCGGATTGGGCCGACCGCTCACTACACCGGCTACGTGTGGGCGCGTAACGGACTGTCCCATCAAGAGCTCGCCACCACCGAGGGGCGGATCCTGTTCGACTCTCTTGCGCCGGCGATGCTGGCGAGCGGCGCGTTGGGTGGGCCCACCCTCGAGGGGTATCTGCTCGCCCGTCACCGGGCGATCGACGCCCTGCTCGAGCGCGCGATCGAGCACGACGGGGTTGGGCAGGTGATCGAGGTGGCCGCGGGCCTCTCGCCCCGAGGTTGGCGGTTCGCGCAGCGCTACGGCGAGCGAGTCGTCTACGTCGAAGCGGACCTGCCCGAAATGGCCGAGCGCAAGCGCGCCGCGCTCGAGCGGATGGGGTCGCTGAGCGAGCAACACCGCGTCCGGGAGGTCGATGCCCTGCGCGACGACGGCGGGCCGGGGAGCCTGGCCGCCGTCCTCGCCGAGCTCGACGAGCGCGCGGGGCTGGCGATCATCACCGAGGGACTGCTCGGGTATCTGCCGCCTGACGCCGTGACCGGCATGTGGCGGCGCTTTGCCACCGGGCTCGCGGGCTTCTCGACCGGGCGATACATCTCAGACGTGCACATGGGCGGTGCGGTGACCCCGCCGGTGCGGGTGTTCCGTGTGCTGCTCTCGGGGTTCGTGCGCGGCCGGGTCTACCTGCACTTCGGCGCCCCCGACGAGGCGGTCGCCGCGCTGCGCGAGGCCGGCTTCGGGCAGGCTGAGGTACGCCCGGCCGGCGATATCGCGAACGGAGGCGGAGGACCGAATTCGCGGCTTGCGCATATACTTGAGGCATCAACGAGATGATCTCGGCCACGCTCTACAGCGATTCCGCCTGCCCTTGGGCCTACTCGGAGAGTCCCGCACTGCGCGTGATCGAGTGGCGCTACGGCGATCAGCTCGACTGGCACCTGGTCCTGGTCGGCTTGACCGAGGAGGCCTCCCAGTACGAGGCGCGGGGCTACACCCCGCTGCGCGGCGTGCTCGGTCAGGCCCGCTTCCGCGAGCGCTACGGGATGCCGTTCTCGACTGAGGTCAAGCCGCGCATGAGCGCGACCGCGCGGGCGTGCCGGGCCGTGGTGGCCGCGCGTATGCGGCACCCGGGCAGCGAGTGGCGGGTGTTCCGCGCTCTCCAGCTGGCCAACTTCAATTCGCCGATGCTGCTCGACGACGACGCGCACATCGCCGAGGCGATCCGGATCATCCCGGGGATCGACCCCGACCAGATCGTCGCGCAGATCGACGCGCCCGAGGTCGTCGAGGCCTACCGGGCCGATCGTGATCAGACCCGCAGGGCGGCCGGCTCGGCCGCCGAGCTCCAGGGCAAGACGGCCACGACCGACGGTCCGGTCCGGTTCACCGCTCCCTCGATCGTGTTCGAGCGAAACGGCACGCAACTGGTGGCCGGCGGCTTCCAGCCGGTCGAGGCATATGACGTCCTGATCGCCAACCTCGATCCGGCCCTGCACCGTGAGCCGCCGCCGGACGATCCGGCGCCGCTGCTCGAGCGCTTCCCGGACGGACTGACCACCCAGGAAGTGGCGGCACTGCTCGCGGGAAACAACGAGAAGCCCGACCGGGCGGCGGCGGAGGCCGCGCTGCTCGAGCTCGTCGCGACCGGCGTGGCGGTTCGCCACCCGCTCGGGGACGACGCGGTGTGGCAGTCCGCCACGGCCGCCGAGGCGATGGACTTCGCGGCGCGCCAGGCCGTGACCGTGGGCTGACGGCGGCGCGTACGTTTGACCTGAGCGCACTTAAGCTGCCGATCGTTCAGGCACCGATGGCCGGCGGGCCCTCGACGCCCGCGCTGGCCATCGCGGTGTGCCAGGCGGGCGGGCTCGGCTTCCTGGCCGCCGGCTACAAGAAGGCCGACGCGGTTCGGGACGAGATCAGCGCGGTCCGGGCGGCGACCGACGCGCCGTTCGGGGTGAATCTGTTCGTGCCGAGTGCCGAGCCGGCCGATCCCGACCGGCTACGCGAGTACATGCAGCGGATCGCGCCCGAGGCCGAGCGCCAGGGTGTGTCGCTGGGCGAGCCCAAGTTCGACGATGACGACTGGGAGGCCAAGCTGAGGCTCGTGTGCGCCGAGCGCCCCGCGCTGGTGTCGTTCACGTTCGGCTGCCCGGCGGCGGACGTGTTCGAGCGCCTGCACGGCGCCGATGTCTCGGCGTGGGTGACGATCACCAACCTCGCCGAGGCGCGCGTCGCCCACGCCGCCGGCGCGGACGGGCTGATCGTCCAGGGAACCGAGGCGGGCGGGCATCGCGGTGGGTTCATCGCCGACGGGTCCGACGAAGGCGGGATCGGGCTGCTGGCGTTGCTTCGGATCACCGCGAACGCGACGCCGCTGCCGATGATCGCCACCGGCGGGATCATGGACGGCGCGGCACTGGCCGCCGTCCTGTGCGCCGGCGCCGCCGCGGGTCAGATCGGCACCGCGCTGATGCTCTCGCCCGAGTCGGCGACCGCCGAGGCCCAGCGCGCCCGGCTCGCCGATCCCACCCCCACGCGGGTGACCCGAGCGTTCAGCGGGCGGCCGGCGCGCGGGATGGTCAACCGGTTCCTGACCGAGCACAGCGCCACCGCGCCGCCCGCCTACCCCGAGATCCACCACGTCACGAGCCCGCTGCGCGCCGCGGCCCGCAAGCGCGGGGACGCCGGCGGCTTCAACCTGTGGGCGGGCCAGGCCCACGAGCTGGTGAAGGAGCGGCCGGCCGGCGAGATCGTGCGCGAGATGGCGGCCGAGGCGAGCGCGGTGCTGGAGCGTCTCAGCGCGGCCCGGCGCGATCCAGGTACCAGTGCCGGGTCCCGCTGACGATCCAGCTGACCCGGTCGTCTTCCTGGGCGAACGGGATCAGGCTGAAGCGGCTGATCGTCCGCTGGGCGCCCACCTGGTCTGAGTACAGGAGCTCCACCGCAACCGGCTCTCGCCTGCGCACGGCGTCGGCGACCTCCGCATGGCTCGGGTCGTTCGCGTCGCGCAGCGCGCCCTGCCACAGGCCCACGTCGCCTCCGGAGATGTACAGGTCGCGCATCTGGGCGCGGAACTGCTCCTCGGGTACGTGTTCGGCAACCGCCCGCTGCAGTCCGGGCCGGACGCACCAGCCCTGGCAGACGCCGATGCCGGCACCAACATTGCGCAGGCTCATCACCAGGTAGACGTTGCCGTCGGCGAACTCGACCATCCCGTGGCTCCCCTCGACGCTGACCCAGTGCTGGTCGCCGAACATGATCTTCTGGCGCGGATCGTCGAGCCGCGACTGAACAAGCAGCGGCCGGCGCTGCTCCTGGAGGGCGATCTCGGCGATCCGGGCCGAGCGGTTCGAGGAGCGAACCGCGGCGAACGTGGCCACAGCCAGCACCAGCGTCCCGCCGGCCGTGGCCAGCGAGGAGATCGTGGCCCAGTCGGCCATCAGGCCATCACGCCGTCACGCGCCGGTGAACGCGGGTGCGCGCTTCTCGACGAACGCCGCGGCGCCCTCGAGGAAGTCACGCGTGCGCCCGAGCGCATGCTGGAGCTCGGCCTCGAGCTCGAGCTGGGCGTCGAGATCGCCGTAGATGAAGCGGTTGAGAGCCCGCTTGGAGGCCGCGTAGGAGCGGGTCGGGCCGGCGGCCATCCGCTCGACGAGCTGACCCGCCTCGTCGATCAGGCGATCGTCCGGATACACCCAGTTGACCAGTCCCCATTCGAGCGCCTGCGCCGCCGGGATGCGCTCGCCGAGCAACGCCATCTGGAACGCTCGGGCCCGGCCCACGGCGGGAGGCACGAACGCGGTCGAGCCGCCGTCGGGCATCAGCCCGATGTTCACGAAGGCCAGCCCGAAGAACGACGACTCCGAGGCCATGATCAGGTCGCAGGCCAGCGCCAGCGAGCAGCCGATCCCGACCGCGGGGCCGTTGACCGCGGCGATCACCGGTTTCTCGAGCCGCCGCACGCCGAGGATCGCCGGGTGGTAGACGTGGTGCAGCTCCTTGTACACGTCCGGCATGCCGTCCTCGGCGGGATCGAAGCCCGCCTTCAGGTCCGCCCCCGAGGAGAAGCCGCGACCGGCGCCGGTGACCAGCACCGCGCGCACCGCGTCGTCCGCGGCGTCGCGCTCGATGATCGTCCGCAGCTCGAGCCCGAGCTGCTGCGTCCACGCGTTCAGGGACTCGGGCCGGTTCAGGGTCAGGCGCCCGACGGCGCCGGTCTGCTCCCAGATGATCGTCTCGTAGGCCAAGTCGGGGTACTCCTTTCTATGCGAGTGCAAGTTTCAGGGGCAGCCGCTCGAGGCCGTAGATCCCCGACGGCGTGCCGAACTCGGGCTCGCCGTCGAGCTCGACCGTGCTCACCCGCTCGGCCAGCAAGGCGAGGGCTTCCTGCATCTCGGCCCGGGCCAGATTCGCGCCCACGCAGTAGTGGATGCCGGCGCCGAACGTGAGCAGCCGCTCGCGGGGCCGATCGGCGCTGAGATCGAACTCGTCTGGCTCGGCGCCGCCGGCGCGGTGGGCGTGCCAGGCGGACACCAGCACGATCGATCCCGCGGGAAACGTCACGTCGCGGTACTCGACCTCCTCGACCAGGATCCGCGCGGTGAACGGCGTGATCGGCTCGCAGCGAAGCGCCTCCTCGACGGCGGTCAGGGCGAGGCCGCGCGGATCCGCTCTTAGAAGCGCCCACTGGTCGGGATGCTCGGCCAGCAGTCGTACGGCGTGGGCAAGCTGGCTCTGGCTCGTGTCGACCCCGCCGACGAGGATGTTCAGCACCAGGTTGCGCAGCTCGTCGTCGGACAGGCGGTCGCCGGCCTCCTCGGCCTTGATCAGCAGTGAGATCAGGTCGTCGCCGGGGGCTGGACGCCGGGCGGCGATGAAACGATCTTCGTACTCGTAGAACTCGGCCACCGCCTGCTCGATCTGCTCGCGCTCGGCCATCAGGCTGGTCGGGTCGAACTGGCGCTGGATCACGTTCGACCAGTGGTGGAGCCGGGGGGCGTCCTTAAGCGGCGCGCCCATTACCTCGGCGATGACCAGTGACGGGTACGGCTTGGCGAACTCCGCGATGAACTCGACGCGGCCGTCGTCTCGGATCGCGTCCAGCAGCTGCGCAACGAATCGGCGCATAGCGGGGCGGTAGCGGTCCACGGCGCGGGGCGAGAGCGCCGGGTTGACCAGGTTGCGCAGCCGCCGGTGATCGTCGCCGCCCAAGTTGATGATGTTCTTGACGATCTCCTCGCGCAGCGGACCGTCGGTGATCCCGAACAGCTCGGCGATCGTGAGCCCGGGGAACGCGGCGGCCTTCGTGCGCAGGAAGAACTCGCCCGCCTGCCGCTCCAGCACGATGAACCCGAACGGGCTGGCGGCCAGCCATCCGTCGTGGCCGTCCAGATCGGCCATTGCGCGCCGGTAACGCTCACCGCGCAGCGAGACGTCGGTGTGGTCGAAGCTGGGCAATTCGAGCTCGGCGGCGAGCG
>DATIEI010000115.1:0-2017 GCA_035455845.1 Solirubrobacteraceae bacterium | reverse complement strand
GCGCGGGCGCGAGTTGCTCGGCGACCGCGCTCAGGCGCAGGTCGTGGACGTGCGCGCGCAGCTGCTGGTAGATGGTGTCGGCCATCAGCACGCGACCTCGAGCGCGGCGTAGCGGGCGAGATCGATCACCGGCGCGGGCTCGGCCAGCAGGCCGTTCAGGCGCGCGAGTTCGGCGAGCGCGCCCTGGCCGGGCGGCCGGTTGACCTTGCGCCGGCACGCGTGCTCGGTGGTGAACGCGGCCAGCACCGCCTGCTCGAGCATCGCCGCGTGCTCGATGCTGCGGACCAATTGCCCCGCGCCGGCCGGGGCGCGACGGTGCGTCGCGACGACCTCGCCCGCTGCGGTCAAGATCTCCAGGACCGGTTCGCCGACGCGCGCGCGGACCGCGAGCATGCGGCCGACATGGCCGGGCGCGACGCTGTATCGGTTGCCCTCGAACGCGACCAACGCCGACCGTGACGCCGTGCGCTGGACCGCGATCAGCGCCGGATAGGCCGCTGCCGGCAACGCCCGCAGCGGCTCGGCGGCGCCGATCTTGCCGACTCCGCCGCCGTGTCCGCGGCGCTGGTCGGCGACCTCTGCGCTCCAGCGATCGAGCGAGCGTTGCGCCTCAGCCATTGTCTGAACAGGTGCGCTGCGCCACCACGAGCGGGTCAGGTACTTGATCGCGGCCTCGACAACGCCCTTGCGCTGCGCCCGCCGGGGCGGGCAGACCGTGATCTCGATCCCGTAGTGCTTGGCCGCCTGGGCGGCGTCCACGGTCAACCGATCCGTGCCCGGGATCACGATCGTGGCCATCCGATCGGTCCGCCAGACCCGTGGTGTCCCGCCCAGCGCGACGAGCACCCGGTGCATCGCCTCGGCCAGATGGCCGAAGGTCATCTGCTCGCAGAACACACCGCGGAAACGCCCGGAGTGAGACAACGCGCCGACCAGCACGAACGCCGGCTCGCCCCACGGAGTCTCGTCGAGCTCGAGCCAGTCCCACTGGATCTCCTCCCCGGCCGGGTGCTCGATCTCGACCGTCACCGCCCGGCCGCGCCGGTGCTGGCAGACCAGGCACACCGGCCGCAGCTGCAGCCGGCGCAGCTCGCGCACCAACGTCGGATAAGAGCGATCGAATCCCGCGTCGACAAGCTCGCGAAACAGCACGGTCGCGTCCATGTGCGGGTCATCCGCGAAGCGCGCCTGGATATAGGCGCGAAACGGCTCCAGACAGCTCGGGGCTCGTTCGCGGCGCTGGCCGGCGCCCTCACCGGCCAAGTAGCGCCGGATCGTCTTGCGGTCACGGCCGGTGTGGCGGCTGATCGCCGACACCGACCACCCGCGCGCAGCGAGCGCATGGATCTCCACATCGTCCTCCTGTGTGAGCATCCCCCAGGGGCCCTCCTCGGCCCGGATCGCAGGCTTCAAGCACCCGCGAGCCTCCGGGAGGGCCCCGACAGAACGCGCGCACGCGTGCGGATCGACTCCGGCTCGCCTCTACGAGGCTCGCCTCCGTCGACCCGCACGCGCAGCTCTACGCCCTACCGAGCTGGGGAATTTCCGTGATCAGAGGTGGGGATAAAACCGTGATCGCGTCCAGTTCTCTGCCCGCGAGGCGGAGTTGAGGGCCTGATGGCTAGAGGCCCTGATGCTGTCAATCGGCAAGCTCGCCGTCGGACAAGCCGACTACTACCTGGACCAAGCGCTCGGGCCGGTGACCCGTGCGGGTTCGATCAGCTCTGGCGTTGAGGACTACTACCTCGGTGGCCATGAGGCTGCGGGCGTGTGGGTGGGCGCCGGTTCGCGAGCGCTTGGGCTCGGCGGCGACGTCGATGCCGTGCGGCTCGATCGGGTGCTATCGGGCGAGCATCCCGCCAGCGGCGAGCCGCTCGGCCGCGTGGTGCCGCGGCGCGTACCCGGCTTCGACCTGACGTTCTCGGCGCCGAAGAGCGTGAGCCTCCTGTTTGGCATCGGCGAAGATCACGTGCGGTGGGCGATCCAGGACGCGCACGACCAGGCGGTGCGGGAGGCG
>DATIEI010000114.1:0-11127 GCA_035455845.1 Solirubrobacteraceae bacterium | reverse complement strand
GACCTGGGTGTTCGTGGTCATCTACCTCGCGTTCGGGCTGATCATCCCCGCCCTGTTCCTGATCGGCAACCACAACAGCGCCAACGGCCAGGTCGGCGGGATCAAGCTGACCGCGGCCGAGAAGCATGGCCGCGAGGTCTTCGGGGAGCGTTGTGGCCTGTGCCACACGCTGGCCGCGGCGAACTCGGTTGGCAAGGTAGGCCCGAACCTCGACCAGATCCAGCCCACCCAGCAACTCGTGCTGCACACCATCCAGAACGGCTGCCTGCCGAACCCGCCGAAGGGCAGCCAGCAGGCGTGTCTTGGCGCAGGCGTGATGCCGGCGGACGTGGTGCAGGGAACCGACGCTGTGGACGTCGCGAAGTTCGTCGCCAAGGTGGCGGGGCAGGAGTAGCCCACCGCCCGCGGGCGCCTCCTTGGAGCCCGCATCTTGCGGGGATTCCTGGCGGATCAGACGGCACGTCATCCGCAGCCATTGTTAGGATCGCCGAGCGATAGCTGAAATCCCGCAGCCGCTCGGCACCAGGCGAGCGGCGGGAGCGGGGGACCCAAGTTGTTGGGGCGAATCGCGCCATCGCGAAGCGCCGCTCTTTCGGCGCTAGCCCGTCAGCTAACCCCGTAAGCACGAGAAAGAGGTCGATGACATGCCCCAAGCAGGCGTTCCTGCGCGTGCCCGGCGCCGGTCTGCAACACCGTGGTGGGAGGAGCTCGATCGCGAAGCGTTCCAGTTCCCGACCGAGCACCGAGTGAAGCCTGCGCGGCGCGCCGTGGCGGTTGCGGAGCGCCGGGTTGCGGCCGCGGAGCCCGCGGTGGCGGTGGCTCCTCGGCCGGTCGCGGTGGCACCTCGGCCGGTGGCGGCCACACCCGGGGCAGTCGCGGCGGTACCTCGGCCGATCGCGGCGGCGTCGGCGCCCGCCCGGGCGTCTGCGCCGGCCCGGGCGTCTGCGCCGGCCCGGGCGTCTGCGCCAGCCCGGGCGTCTGCGCCCGAGCGCCGGACGGTGACGATCCGCGGGCGTGGGGCGGAGCGCAACCTACCGGTGGCGCGCCCGACGCTGCGCCGGCACGAGCGGCCGGGATTCAGACCCGACCGAGCGGCGCTGTGGGCCGTGATACTCGGGGTGCTGCTGATCCTGGTCGCGGCGACCAGCGCCCACGCCGCGATTCTGCTGCATTAGCGAGCGCCCGCCTGGAAGATTCGCGCCCGAAGGCGCGTCAGGCGTTAGTACTCGGTCACGCCGGCCGGTGCTTACCGAGCTCGCAGCGCACGCTGATGCGGTCTTTATCGCCCGACGTATATAAGGAAGCAGGCCAGTTTCTGCCCTTGCATGGGCCTGGACGCTGGGGCGCAGGCTCGACCGCGCATTTGTGCGTGGCGCCCACTTGTGCGCCTGGCGTCCTCGATTTAGACTTATGAAGCGTAAGCAGGTTTCAACAGTGAAGGGCAGTCGGTCCCATTAGCCCCCGGACCCCAGTGGTGGTCAACTATGAAGACTTCGATGAGCAGATTCCAAATTCACGACGACCTGACCGCTCCCGAGGGCTCGGTTCCGGTGCTGCGAGGCGCGCTCGCGACCGGCGGTCAGCTGCCGAACTTCCTGGGCGTGCTGGCGGGCTCGCCGGCGGCGCTGCGGGCGTACGCGCGGTTCCGCTCTGAGCTGCGCCACGGGAAGCTGACGCTGGCGACGCTCGAGCGGATCGCGCTGGCGGTGGCGGAGTACTACGGCTCGGAGCCGGGCATCGCGATGCACTCGCGCACGGCCCGGGCGGCCGGGCTGGCGTTCGACGAGGTGGCGGCGGCGCGCCAGTTCAACTCCAAGGACCCGCGTGAGGCGGCGCTATTGCGCTACCTCAAGGCGCTGCTGGAGGACCGTGGCCGCGCGCCGATGCACCTCCACGAGGAGGCGCGCGAGGCTGGCTGGGACGATGAGCAGATCCTGGAGGCGATCGCCAGCGTTGCCCTGGAGGGCTTCACGGCGATGGTCAACGTTGGTGGCGAGGTGCCGGTAGACGGCTCCAGTGAGGCATCGCGCGCGCTTCAGGCAGCGTAAGCTTCCCGCCGGCGATGGGAGCGCCTGACGACACGGCGAAGGCGGATCGCGACCAATCGCGTCCCACGGGCTGCTGTCCCCTCTATCACGAGGCCGTCGAACTGGTCGGCCGGCGCTGGACCGGCGCGATTCTCCGCGTCCTAATGGACGGCGCGCTGCGCTTCTCGGAGATCGCCCAGGCCGTGCCCGAGCTTTCCGATCGGCTGCTCTCGGAACGGATGAAGGAGCTCGAGCGACGCGGGATGGTCCAGCGGCGGGTCATCTCGGGCCCGCCGTTGCGGGTCGAGTACTCGCTCTCCGAGATGGGCCACGCGCTGGAGCCTGCGCTGACCGAGCTAGAGCGCTGGGCCAACCGCTGGCTGCGCAGCCGGGTCTAATACCAGCGCAACGATCCAAGGCCGCGCCCGCACGGTGCCGAGGACAGTGCCGCGGGCAAGCGACGTCCGGCGAGCAAGTAACGTTCGGCGGGTCATGACAGCGACCGCTACCCCGCTCACCGCCCAGGACGTGATGGCACTCGTCCAGGAGCGGGACATCAGGTTCATCCGGCTGTGGTTCACCGACATCCTGGGCCAGCTCAAGGCATTCTCGATCAACGCCACCGAGCTGACCGACGCGTTCGAGGGCGGCATGGGCTTCGACGGCTCGTCGATCACCGGCTTCAACCCGATCGAGGAGTCGGACATGATCGCGATGCCCGACCCGAGCACGTTTCGCGTCCTTCCCTGGCGGCCCGAGGAGCAGGGGGTGGGGCGGATGTTCTGCGACATCCTCACCCCTGAGCGGACCCCGTACGAGGGCGACCCCCGGCACGTCCTGCGCCGGGCGCTCGAGCGGGCGAAGGCGATGGGCTTCGACCACTACTACGTGGGGCCTGAGCTCGAGTACTTCTACTTCCGCAGCTCGTCGGCGACCGAGGTGCTCGACGAGGGCGGCTACTTCGATCTGACCACGCTCGATGCCGGATCGGATCTGCGGCGCGAGACGGTCCTGGCCCTCGATCAGCTCGGCATCCACACCGAGTACGCCCATCACGAGGTGGGGCCGAGCCAGCACGAGATCGACATGCGCTACGCCGACGCGCTGAAGGCGGCCGACGACTGCATGACCTACCGGATCACGGTGAAGGAATACGCGATGAAGTACGGCCTGCACGCCACGTTCATGCCCAAGCCGCTGTTCGGCAAGAACGGCTCGGGCATGCACACCCACCAGTCGCTGTTCCGGGGCGAGCAGAACGCGTTCTTCGACCCCGACGACCCGTACTACCTCTCCGACGTGGGCAAGGCGTTCATCGCCGGCCAGCTCCGTCACGCCCGGGAGATGTGCTCGATCTTCGCCCAGTGGGTCAACTCCTACAAGCGCCTGGTCCCCGGCTATGAGGCCCCCGTCTACCTGGCCTGGTCACGGCGCAATCGCTCCGCGCTCGTGCGCATCCCGATGTATCACCCGGGCAAGGAGCGGGCCACGCGGATGGAGCTGCGCTGCCCCGACCCGGCCTGCAATCCGTACCTGACCTTCGCGGTGTTGCTCCAGGCCGGCCTGGAGGGGATCGAGCACCGCTACGAATTGCCCGATCCGATGGAGACCAACCTGTACCACCTCTCCTCGGAGGAACGCCGCCGGCTCGGCATCGAGCAACTGCCGGCCACGCTCGGCGAGGCGATCGAGCTGACCGCGGAGTCAGAGCTCGTCCTGCGCGTGCTCGGTGAGCACATGTTCAACCGCTACATCGAGATCAAGCGGCAGGAGTGGGACGACTACCGCGTGCAGGTCACGCCCTGGGAGCTCGAGCGCTACCTCCCCGTGCTGTAGGCGTCCACGGCGTCGTGCGTTTGCGTATGTAACGGCGCGGGCCGGGCGGTGTGCCGCGCCGAACCGAGATGCAGCACGGCGGGCCGGAGGCCGAGGGCAAGCGCGAGCAGCACGAACAGCAGCGACAGGATCACCCGTGGACGGGGCATATGACTCCTCTCCCCGATCCACGGGGCGACTAACCGCTCAGCGGGGGGCGGCCCAGCGCGGCGCCGGCACGCCCATCGCGCGATTGAGCAGCCAACCGGCGATCGTCAGCAAGATCACCCCGACGAGCACGTCGAGCATCTGGCGGGGGGTGTGGAGCAGGCCCGAGGCGACGATGATCGTGGTGGCGCCGGCCGGCGGATGGGCGGAGCGGATCAGCCGCAGCACGCCCCCGGTGAGGGCCACGGCGAGCGCCATCGCGCACACCCGCCCGAAGGTCAACCCGGAGACGTACAGGCTGGGTGAGCTCAACAGCCCGAAGATCGCGAGCGACACCGCGCCGGCCAGGATGCCAACGGTGTGGCCGACGATCGTATTGCGGGGCGTGCCGATCTCGGCCATCGGCGTCTCGAAGATCAAGAACGCGGTGGCGCCGAGACTGGGGAACACGAGCGGCTCCTTGACCACATAGGCCCACAGCCCGCTAAAGCCGATCGCGAACAGCGACCCGATGAACGTGTAGACCGCGTTGCCGTTGTTGCGCCAGCGCCGGTACAGCCAGCGCTTGAGGCCGTACGAGCCGGGAACGCCGACCAGCGAGCCGCGGCGCTGGAAGATCCGCACGCCGGAGTCGGCGAACTCGGCGATGTGATCGATCTCGTCGCCCGGGTCGAACAGAACGCTCATGGCCGCGGAAGACTACGGGTCGGCGCACCGTGACGGCCGCAGCTGTCAGAGCTATGACGTTTTACAGGCGCCGGTATCTCGCCTCGAACAGCGAGTAGGCGGCGAACACGATGAGGCCGGCGGCGGCCAGGCCGAGCAGCCAGGGGCCGAAGGGCTGGTGATGGACCCGGGCCAGCGCACCGTCCAGACCGGTCGCGTCGTGCGGGTTGTAGTCGATCGCCGTCTCCAGCACGAAGTAGCCGATCAGCCCGAACACCAGCGCGCGGGCAATCAGTCCGACGCGTCCGAGCGCCATGAACGTCCGGCGCTCGAGCCGGCTCATCTCCTGCTGCTTGGCGTCCTCGGCAAAGCCGCCCCGCCACGCGTCGTAGATCTGATACAGGCTGATCGCGATCAGCACGCCGCCGGCCACGCCCACGATCACCGCTCCGCCCGGCCAGCCGAGCACGCCGGCGGCCGCCTTCGACGGCTCGCTCGAGCCGCTGCTCGAGTCACCGAACAGGATCCGAACGGCCACGGCGAAGAAGCCCAGGTACACGATCCCGCCGGCCGCGTTCCCGATCCGGTCCTTCGCATCGGAGTCCCCACCGCCCTCAGGGCCTCGCCCGAACACGCCCTGGCCGAGCTTCCACAGCGCATAGGCGAGCAGTCCGACCGCGGCCACCGCCACCGCCACTCGCCCGAGTGGGGCTTTAGCGATCAGGGCGAGCGCGCCTTGCTGGTTGGGCTTGGCCGGCGCAGCGCCGGCTCCGACGGCCAGAGCCAGGGCGATCGCGCCTACGACCGCGTACGTGATCGACCTGGCGATGAAGCCCACACGCACGGCCCAACGGAACGGTCGCGCGCGTGCGACGTCGATCGCGTCTCGTGCGGCTACGGTCACAGCGCGGCGGCCAGCTCGTCGGGGGTGGTCACGGGTGCCTGGCAGATGAAGTGCTCGCACACGTAGGCCGCGGCGTGGCCGTCGACCGGCTCACGACCTTCGAGCAGCGGCACGCCGTCGTCGCGGCCTGTGGCCAGTACGAGGTGGGGCCGGTAGGCCCCCCGGACGACCCGCAGCAGCTTGTCCGCCTCGGCCGGAGGGCCGACGATCGCCACCTCCTTGACCGGGGCGAGGTAGAAGTCTGCGGCCTGGAGCAGATGGCCGAACGCCTGGGGATGACGGGCGGCGAGCGGGAACAGGAGCCGCAGAACGCCGAGCGCGTGGCGCTCGTACCTTCCCTCGCCGGACAGGAGCGCCAGCCGCAGCAGCCCAAATGCGGCGGCCGAATTGCCGGACGGGATCGGCGAATCCTCGAGGTCCTTGCGCCGCGCGGCCAGCGGCTCATGGTCCTCGGCGGTGGTGTAGAAGCCGCCCCGCTCGGGGTCCGAGAAGCGCTCGATCATGACGTCGGCCAGCGCGGTCGCCTCGCCATACCAGCGCGGGTCACCGGTGGCCTCGTACAGGCCGATCAGAGCCTCGAGCAGGAAAGCGTGGTCCTCGAGGTAGGCGGCGAGCCGTCCGCGACCGTCCTTCCAGGTGCGCAGCAGCCGGCCCCGAGCGTCCCGCAGGTCGCTCAGCACGAACGTCGCGCAATCGACCGCGGCCTGCACGTAGTCTGAGCGGCCCAGCACGGCGCCGGCCTCGGCCAGCGCGGCGATCATCAGCGCGTTCCAGGAGGTCAGCCGCTTGTCGTCGAGACCGGGGTGGACGCGGTGCGAGCGCGCCTCGAGCAGGCGCTGGCGGATCTCCTCGAGTACCTCCGGCGAAGGCTCGGGACCGCGCCCTTCGAGGATGAGTCCGTGCTCGAACCGGCGCGGCCGGAAGTATTCCAGAGCCGTCTCGGCCAGCTGATCCGAGCCGAGCGTGTCGCGCAGCTCGGCTTCCGTCCAGGTGTAGAACTTGCCCTCGACGCCTTCGGAGTCGGCGTCGAGCGCAGAGCAGAAGCCGCCCTCGGGGCCGCGCATCTCCCGCAGCGCCCAGTCCAGGGTCTCGCAGCACACCCGCCGCAAGCGCTCCTGAGCCGAGACCTGCCAGCCGTGGAGGTAGGCGCGGGCCAGCAGCGCATTGTCGTAGAGCATCTTCTCGAAGTGCGGCACGGTCCAGGTGGCGTCGACCGAATAGCGGGCAAAGCCGCCTCCGACCTGGTCGTAGATCCCACCGCGGGCCATCGCCTCGAGCGTGCCGAGCGACATCTCACGCTCGCCGCGGGCCATGAGCAGCTCGATCACCGAGCCAGGGGGAAACTTGGGCGCTCGACCGAACCCGCCGTTCGCGCGGTCGTAGGTGCTCCAGAGCGAGACGAGCGCGCTGCGCAGCTCCTCGTCGCGGATCGGCGCGACCGAGGGCTCGAGCTGGCGGGTTGCACTCAGCGCCTCGACCATCCGGGCACCCTGGCCGAGAATCTCCTCGCGGCGGTTGGCCCAGGCGTCGGCCACGGCGTCGAGCACCATCCGCCAGCTCGGCAGACCGTGGCGGGACTCGGGCGGGAAGTAGGTGCCGGCGTAGAACGGCACGCCCGCCGGGGTCAGGAACGCGTTGAGCGGCCACCCGCCCTGCCCGGTCATCGCCTGGCAGGCCTCCATGCAGATCGCATCGATGTCCGGACGCTCCTCGCGGTCAACCTTCACGCACACGAACCGCTCGTTCATGACCGAGGCGATGTCCGGATCCTCGAAGGACTCGTGGGCCATCACGTGGCACCAGTGGCAGGCCGAGTAGCCGATCGAGACGAGCAGCGGGCGATCCTCGGCCCGCGCTCGCGCGGTCGCCTCCTCGCCCCACGGATACCAGTCAACCGGGTTGTCCTTGTGCTGCAGCAGGTACGGCGAGCTCTCGCCCCCGAGGCGGTTCGACACGACCCGAGGCTACCCCGTGGGGGCCAACGGGAATACGCTAAGCGCGAGCCCCCACCGAGGAGGAACCAGCTTGCCTGCATACCGCGAGTCGATAACGGCCCCCGGCGCTCCGGAGGCGGTGGGCCCCTACGTCCACGCCGTAAGGGCGAACGGTCTCTTGTTCTGCTCAGGCCAGATCCCGCTCGATCCGAAGACGGGGGAACTCGTTGGCACCACGGCCGCCGATCAGGCCGGCCGCTGCCTCGAGAACCTGGCCGCGGTGTGCGCGGCGGCCGGGGCGACGCTCGGTGACGCCGTGAAGCTCACCGTGTACCTGACCGACATGGGCTCGTTCGCGGGAGTGAATGAGGTTTACGAGTCGTTCTTCGAGTCCGATCCGCCGGCCCGGGTGGCGATCGCCGTGGCCGGCCTGCCGCGCGGGGCTCTCGTGGAGATCGACGCGGTGGTGGCGCTCCCTGCTTGACATAGCGTCCTTGGACTTGCGGCGCGCGGCCCAGGCCGGGGCCGGGATCGTGCGCGAGACGCCGGTGCTGAGCTCGCGGACACTCTCGGAGCGCGCCGGCGCCACCGTGGTGCTGAAGGCCGAGAACCTGCAGCGGACCGGTTCGTTCAAGATCCGGGGGGCGCTGTCCAAGCTGGCCGCGCTGGGCGAGTCGTGCGCCGCCGGCGTAGTGACCGGGAGCGCGGGCAACCACGCACAGGCGGTTGCCTATGCGGCGCGGGCGCGAGGCGTGCCCTGCCACGTGTTCATGCCTGAGCCCGCGCCGATCGCCAAGGTCGAGGCCGCCCGCGAGCTCGGGGCCGACGTGCAGATGGTCGGCGCCACCGTCGACGACGCGCTCCTGGCGGCACAGGAGTTCGCGGCGGGCGACGAGCGGGTGGCCTTCGTCCATCCGTTCGAGGATCCGTACGTGATCGCCGGGCAGGGCACGATCGGGCTCGAGTTGCTCGCGCAGGTGCCGCATTTGGCCCGGGTGATCGTCCCGGTCGGGGGCGGCGGGCTGGTCAGCGGGGTGGCGATCGCGCTGAAATCCGAGCGGCCGTCGATCGAGGTGGTCGGGGTCCAGGCGACCAGCTGCGCGCCGGTGCGGCGATCGCTGGAGCAGGGCAAGCCGGTCGCCGTGGAGTCCGCGCTGACCATCGCCGACGGAATCGCGGTCAAACGACCGGGCGAGCTGACGCTCTCGCTGATCGAGCGCTGGGTCGACGATGTGGTGGCGGTCGAGGAGGACGAGATCGCCGAGGCGATGGTGTTCCTGCTCGAGCGCGCCAAGCTCGTGGTCGAGGGCGCCGGCGCGGTCGGCGTCGCGGCGCTGCTCTCGGGCCGGACCGCCGCCGCGCGGGAGGGTGTAACGGTGGTACTTCTGTCGGGCGGTAACGTCGATGCTGGGCTGCTGGGCGACGTGGCCCGCCGCCACGAGAGTCAGGCAGGCCGGCGGCTGGTGCTCCTGGCTTCCCTGCCCGACCGTCCGGGCTCGCTGGCGCAGCTGCTCACGCTGGTCGGGGAGCTCCGCGCCAACCTCGTCGACGTGGAGCACATCCGCGAGGGATTCGACCTGCACGTGCGCGAGACCGCGGTGCAGCTCGTGCTCGAGACGCGCGGAGCGGCGCACGCTCGCCGCGTCACCGACTCGGTGCGTCAGGCGGGCTACGCCGAGCCGCGCGTGCTGCGGTAGAGCACGGGCATCGAAGCTTCCTCGACCAGGGCGCCGACGATCTTGCTGCGCTCGTCCGCCTCCGGGTGCCACTGGACGCCCAGCACGAACCGCCGATCGGGCGCCTCGAGCGCCTCGGGCAGGTCGTCGAGCAGCGAGACGCCGGTGACCTCCAGGCCTTCACCGACCGTCGCCACCCCCTGATGGTGGTGGGACTTGGTGCCGTGCAGCTCCTCGCCGGCGGCGAGCGCGGCGAGCGAGCCGGGAGTCAGCCGGACGTCGTGGTCTGAGCCCTCGAAGCTGCCCGGCGTCCTTCGGTGCTCCTCGTGGCCGAGCTCCTCGGGCAGGTGCTGGCGGAGCGTGCCGCCGAAGGCGACGTTGATCAACTGCATCCCGCGGCAGATGCCGAGCACGGGCATGTCGCGCTCGATCGCGCGGTGGGCCAGCGCCAGCTCTGAGCGGTCCCGCTCGGGAAAGGTGTGGTGGGTCTCCGGATGCGGATCGGCGCCGTAGTAGGCCGGGTCGATGTCGCTTCCGCCGGCCAGGATCAGCCCGTCGAGCAGGTCCAGCATCTGGTCTGGATCGTCTTCGAAGCCCCCGTCGGGCGGGATCATCACCGCGAGCCCGCCGGCGCGCTGGATCGCCTCGATGTAGGTGATGGCCAGGAGCGCGGCGTCGCGCTGCTCCCACACGCCCCAGTTCGCGCGGGCCACCGCCGTGCAGATGCCGATTACGGGCCGTCTTTCGACCATTCCGTCCTGAGGCTAGCCCGTTTGATCTTGCCCGAGGCCGTCTTGGGCAGCTCGTCGGCGAACTCGACGATGCGCGGGTACTTGTACGGGGCGGTCTCGTGCTTGACGTGCTCCTGCAGCTCGGTGGCCAGGGCGTCGGCCGCCGCGAACCCGTCTCGCAACACGACCACGGCCCGGACGACCGCCCCGCGTTCCTCATCGGGAGCGGCGACCACCGCGGCCTCGGCCACGGCGGCGTGGGTGAGGAGCGCCGACTCGACCTCGAACGGTCCGATCCGGTACCCGGCCGAGATGATCACGTCGTCGGTCCGTCCCTCGAAGTAGAGGTAACCGTCCTCGTCCTGGCGGACTCGATCTCCGGTTCGCCAGGGGCGGTCGGCTGGGGCCGGGGTGCCGTCCAGGTAACCGACGAAGAATGTGGGGTCCGTCTGCGGATCCCCCAGTATCAGCTCTCCATCCACCACGGTTAGCTCGACGCCGGGCAACGGACGGCCCATCGAGCCCGCTCGTACCGGCTCGCCCAGCGGATTGCCGGTGAGCTGCCCGGTCTCGGTCTGGCCGTAGCCGTCGCGGATCTCGAGCCCGGTCGCCTCCCGGAAGGTGCGGATCACCTCGGGGTTCAGCGCCTCGCCGGCGGCGACCAGGGAGCGCAGGTGCTCGAGCGGCCTGATCTCCACGCGCTTGGCGATGACCCGGTACTCGGTCGGGGCCATGCACAGCACGTTGACGCGCTCGGAGGCGAGCAGCTCGAGGCGCTGCGCGGGGTCGAAGCGATGATCGTGCACGACCGCGGCTGCACCGCGCAGCCAGGGCGCGATGAACGTGTTTCGGGCCGACTTCGACCAGCCGGTGGCCGCCGTGCACCACACGAGATCCCCGGGGCGGGCGTCGAGCCAGTGCTCGGCCTGGAGGCGCTGGCCGGGCAGGTAGCGCTGGCCGTGCACCACGCCGGTCGGCTCGCCGGTGGTACCGCTGGTGAACGTGATCAGGCAGGGATCGTCGGGTTCCAGCTCGGCGGGCGGAGCCGGCTCGGCGTCCGTGAACAGCTTTTCGTCCGGGATCGTGATGACCGGGCACGTTGGGTTGGCGGATGAGAGCTCGGGCAGGTTGCGCTCGTCGGCCAAGATCAGGCTGGGCTGGGCGGCCTCGATGCGCACGGCCAGGTCGTGGGCGCGCAGTTGCTCG
>DATIEI010000113.1:0-3267 GCA_035455845.1 Solirubrobacteraceae bacterium | reverse complement strand
TTGATGATCGCCTCGTCCATCTCGTCCCCGCCCACGCGGATCGACTGGGACACGACGATCCCGCCGAGCGAGATGACCGCCACCTCGCTGGTTCCGCCGCCGATGTCGACCACCATCGAGCCGGTCGGCTCGCCGACCGGCAGGCCGGCCCCGATCGCCGCCGCCATCGGCTCCTCGATCAGATAGGCCTGGCGAGCCCCGGCGGAAAGACAGGCCTCTTCCACGGCCCGCTTCTCGACCCCGGTCACCCCGGAGGGCACGCAGACCACAACCCGGGGGTGAGCCCAGCGGTTCTGGTGCACCTTCTGGATGAAGTGCCGCAGCATCTCCTCGGTGACCTCGAAGTCGGCGATCACGCCGTCCTTCAGCGGCCGGATGGCCTGGATCGTGCCCGGGGTGCGACCGAGCATCCGCTTGGCTTCGATGCCCACGGCATGCACCTCGCCGGTCCGCGAGTCGACCGCGACCACGCTCGGCTCGGACAGCACGATTCCCCGCCCGCGTACATACACGAGCGTGTTGGCGGTCCCCAGATCGACCGCCATGTCGCGACCGCCGAAACCGGTCAGGTACGTGAAGAAGCCCATAGATAACCCAGGTAAGAGGGAGCAGCGGACGGGGTACTGAGTGCCGGAGGCCACGCCACGCTGCCAGCGCCGTCCGGGACCGATTGTACGGGCTCGATCCCGGTCAGGCCGGTTCGCAACCGGCCCTTCATGCCCTCAGCAGCTCGGGCGAGAGCTCGAGCAGGGTCGCCACCGGCAGCCCGACCACGTTGAGGTAGTCGCCCTCGATCGCCGCCACGAGCGCCGCCCCACGTCCCTGGATGGCGTAGCCGCCCGCCCGCCCCCGCCACTCCTCGCTGGCCACGTACCACTCGATCAGCTCATCGGACAGCGCGCGGAACTCAACCGCGGTCTGCGCCGCCGCCGTCCGCGACCGGCCGTCTTCGATCAGGCAGACCCCGCTGACCACCGCGTGGCGCCGTCCGCCCAGGGCGGTCAGGGTAGCCCGGGCGTCCTCGGGATCCGCCGGCTTGCCGTACAGGCGCACACCCAGCGCCACAACCGTGTCGACGCCCAGCACCGGGCCATCGCAAACGCCGGCCGAGGCGATCGCCGAGGCCTTGCGGTAGGCGTTCTCGAGGGCCACCTCGTGTGGGGGCCCGGCCTCGAGCTCCTCGACGTCCGGCACCTGCACGGAGAACTCGAGGCCCAGCTGCTCGAGGATCGCCCGCCGCTGGGGCGAGTGCGACGCGAGCACCAACCCGCTCACCGGCCGCGGCTCAGAGGTCGTCTGACGGGAAGAACAGCGCCACCTCGCGGGCGGCCGACTCGGGCGAATCCGAGCCGTGGACCATGTTCTGCCCAACGCTGATCGCGTAGTCCCCGCGGATCGAGCCGGTGGTCGCCTCGAGTGGATTCGTCGCGCCAATGACCTGACGAGCGGCCACCACGGCCGACTCGCCCTCGAGCACCATGGCCACGAGCGGCGCGGAGGTGATGAACGTCACGAGCTCTTCGTAGAAGCCCTTGCCCTCGTGCTCGGCGTAGTGGCGGGCGGCCAGGTCCCGGCTCATGGTCATCAGGCTCATCGCGACCAGCCGGAGGCCCTTGCGCTCGAACCGGGCGATGATCTCGCCGGTCAGGTTGCGCGCGAAGGCATCGGGCTTGACGAGTATCAGCGTTCGCTCCATGGGTCTCCTTGGCGTCGGTTGGCGCCGTGGACTTTATGCAGACCGGCCGGCCTCAGCCGGCCGACGGGCCGCCGCGTTCCGCGGGTGCCGGCGCGGGCGTCGGCGCGCTGGCCCGTTCGGCGCGCACGGTCCCCCCCGCCACCGGCTGCTCGGACGCGGACTCGCGCCGCCGGCGCGTCCGCCGCGAGGTCGGCGCCGACGAGCCGATCTCAGCCTCGCAGAACGGGCAGATCTTCCACATCGGATCGAGCGGCTTGCCGCACGAGGTGCAGGGGTCTTTGAGCTTGCGCATGCAGTGCGGGCAGCGCAGGAAGTCTTTCTCGACCTCGTAGTCGCAGTACGGGCAGACCTGGTAGCCGAGCTCGGCCAGCCGCGCCTCGGCGGCCTGGATCTCGAGCTCGCGCTCGCGCACGTCATCCAGGTACTCGGGCGGTCTGACGATCATGTACACGATCGTCCCCACGAACGGGAACAGCGAGGCGGCGGTGGCGCAGCCCACGAGCAACGGATCGGCGATCCGCCTTCGGGCGTCGGCGTAGGTCCAGTACAGCAGCGCCAACCAGATCACCACAAGGAACAGGCAGATCAGCTCGACGGCCGCGTTGATCGTCCCGTTCTTGATGCCGAAGACGGCAAGCGAGAGCATTAAGGAGGCGAGTGTAGTGGTCGGTGGAGTCGGAACGTCGCGGTCAGGCGGCGGCGTTCATGTGGATCCTCACAGATACGCCCTGCCGAAAAGGTACCCGATCCCGAAGAACACCAGGATCACCACCGCGACGATCAGGGCGACCAGCCCGATCATGAAGATGAACCGGGGCTGCTTCTCCTCTTCGTTCACAGCATCGACGCCCGACCGGCGCCGGCCGGGCGGAGCAGGTCGGCCACCAGGTAGATCGTGCCGGTGGCGACGACGATGCCCTGCGGTCCGGCGATCTCGCGCGCCCGCGCCACCGCGGCCCGGGGATCGCGGACGACCTCAGCCGGGGGGCCGCCGAGCTGACCGGCCAGCGAGGCAAGTGTGGGTGGAGGCAGTGCCCGCGGGTTCTGGCTGGCGGTGAGCACGAGCGCATCGCACTTGGGGATCAGGAGCGACAGCATCCCAGCCGCGTCCTTGTCGTCGAGGATCGAGACAACCGCCACGACGGGCTCGAGACCGGCGGCGAACGGATCCTCCAGCGCCTCGGCCAGGGCGGCCATGCCCTCGGGGTTGTGGGCGCCGTCCAGGACCGTCACCGGCTCGGAGTCGACCACCTGCAACCGGCCGGGCACGAGGGTCTCGGCGGCCGCCGTGGCCACCGCACCGGGGTCGAGCTCGCCCAGATAGGCCTCGGCGGCCGCGCGGGCCAGCGCGAAGTTCCGCCGCTGGTAGGCGCCCAGCGCGCCCAGCGGGACGCCCGGATCGGCCCCCGAGTGCACGATCGTGGCCCCGCGCTCGACGGCGATCCGCTCGGCGACGGCCACCGCGTCGGGATGCAGGCCGTAGCCGAGCACCAGCGTCGCGCCGGGCTGCACCACGTCGAGCTTCTCGGTGGCGATCGCCTCGATCGTCGGACCGAGCCACCGGGTGTGCT